>JBLICU010000026.1:0-36430 GCA_047632435.1 Cyclobacteriaceae bacterium | reverse complement strand
TAAATCTTTGTTTGAAATAATTGGAATAGTATTCAATTCCCAATCAATATTTAACATTGGATCGTCGTAGCGTATGCCGCTTTCATTTGAAGGAGAATAAAAATTATCAACTGCGTAATGAAATATTGTATTGTCCTCTAAAGTGTAATAACCATGCGCGAATCCACGAGGAACGTATAATAGTGTATCTGGATCTGATAATTCAAGCTTAAAATAACTAAGGTAAGTCGGTGAATCAGGTCTTAAGTCGGCAACTACGTCTAAAACTGCACCATTAACAACTCCAATTAACTTTCCTTGTGAGTATGGTTCTTTTTGAAAATGCAACCCGCGTAAGACATTTTTTGATGAGCGTGCAAAGTTGACTTGTTTCACATCGAAATCTAAACCTTTTTCAGATAATATTTTCTGATTAAACGTCTCCAGAAAAAAACCCCTATCGTCACCATATTTCCTTGATTTGACAATTAGGCAGTCTTTAAGAGGGGTTTTAATTATTTCCATTTGGTAATATTCATTAAATATTCACCGTAACCACTTTTGATCAAAGGTTTGGCAATCTGTAATAGTTGAGCTTCATCAATAAATCCCATCTTGAAGGCAATCTCCTCAATACACCCAATTTTGAGACCTTGTCTGTCTTCAATGGCACGTACAAATTCTCCTGCTTGCATTAAGGACTCTATCGTGCCTGTATCAAGCCATGCCGTGCCTCTATCAAGAGTTACAACATTGAGCTTTTCTTTAGATAAATACACATTATTTACATCGGTTATTTCCAGTTCACCTCTTGGGCTAGGTTTGATGCTTTTTGCTATTTCCACGACATGATTATCATAGAAATATAATCCAGGGATGGCATAATTGGATTTTGGTTTCGAAGGTTTTTCCTCAATAGAAATGGCTTTACCATCTTTATCAAACTCAACCACTCCATATCTTTCAGGATCATTCACCCTGTAAGCAAAAACAACAGCACCATCTGGATTATTGCATGCCTGCAATTTTTTAGAAAGGCCTGAAGCGTAGAAAATATTGTCGCCAAGAACTAACGCAACACTGTCTTTTCCAATGAATTTTTCCCCTATAATGAAAGCCTGAGCCAAACCATCTGGTTTTTCCTGAACTTCATAATGAAATTCGCACCCCAGATCATGACCATCTCCTAACATATATTTAAATAATGGTAAATCTCGTGGAGTGGAAATAATTAGTATTTCACGTATGCCTGAAAGCATCAAAATAGAAAGCGGATAATAAATCATCGGTTTGTCATAAACCGGGAGCATTTGTTTACTGATTGCAAGGGTTAAGGGATGCAATCTTGTTCCCGAACCACCCGCTAATATTATACCTTTCATATTGGTCTTATTTTAATACTCTATAGTTGAAAGTTCTATGTCAAGAGTGGTATTGCTCGTCATAATACTTTTGATAATCTCCTGATATGACATCATTGAGCCATTTTTCATTGGCCAAATACCATTCTACGGTTTTTTCCAAACCTTCTTCAAATTGCAAAGAAGGTTCCCACCCAAGCTCATTTTTCAATTTTGACGCATCAATTGCATATCGCATGTCATGTCCGGCACGATCTGTTACATAGGTTATCAATTTTTCGGAAGTACCCGATTCCCGATTCAATTTATTGTCCATGATTTTGCAAAGAAGTTTCACCAAATCAATATTAGTCCACTCATTGAATCCACCAATATTGTATGTTTCTCCATCCTTTCCATCATGAAAGATCACATCAATGGCTCTGGCATGATCTTCTACAAAAAGCCAATCTCTGATATTCTCTCCTTTGCCATAAACCGGAATAGATTTATTCTCCTTGATATTGTTGATTGTGAGTGGAATCAATTTCTCAGGGAAGTGATATGAGCCGTAATTATTGGAGCAATTTGATACCACAACTGGCAATTTATAGGTGTTGTGATACGCTCTCACAAAATGATCTGAGGCGGCTTTTGATGCTGAATATGGTGACTGTGGGTCATAAGGAGTTGATTCAAGAAAAAATCCCTCATCACCAAGCGAACCATACACTTCGTCTGTGGATACGTGATAAAATCTTTTCCCTTTCAAATCTGACCAGAATTTTTTTGCCGTATTTAGCAATGTGACAGTTCCCAATACATTGGTTTCGACAAAGGCCATTGGGTCTTTGATGGATCGATCAACATGTGACTCAGCGGCTAAATGAATGACACTATCAAATGAATATTGATTGAAGAGATCTTCAAGAAACTTGGCAGCACAAATATCCCCTTTTACAAATGTGTAATTGGGTTTATGTTCTACATCACGTAAGTTTTCAAGATTGCCAGCATATGTGAGTTTGTCCAGATTGATAACATGATAATCTGGGTAATTATTCACAAACCTCCTAATAACATGTGAGCCTATAAATCCCGCACCACCAGTAATTAGAATGTTTTTCATTTTTCTTTACTTTTATGAGAAGGCGAAATTACAAATTATAATATTCCCGAAACCAACTTAGGAACTGTTTCATCCCATGGGAAACGGTTGTTTTAGGTTTATAGCCTACTGCTTCTTCAAGTTCGACTACATCAGCATAACTCGCTGGCACATCGCCAACCTGAAGTGGCAAATAGTTTATTTCAGCCTTTCTGTCTATTTCCTTTTCGATGGCGCTGATAAATTCCATCAATTTTACCGGTGAATTGTTACCAATGTTGAATATTCGGTATGGACCAAAACTCGTAGAAGGATTGGGGTTATTTGAATCCCATTTGGGATCAGGTAATGAAGGATTTGGCAACAAGCGACATATCCCCTCTAAAATATCATCTATGTAGGTAAAGTCACGCAACATATTCCCGTGATTGTAGACATCAATCGGTAAACCTTTTAACATCCTAGTTGCGAAAATGAAGAGCGCCATATCCGGACGGCCCCACGGACCATAAACGGAGAAAAATCTAAGACCTGTTGTAGGAATATTATAATTCACTGAATAAGCATGGGCCATCAGCTCATTGGTTTTTTTCGAAACAGCATAAAGTGATACCGGATGATCAATATTCTGCTTGACAGAAAATGGTAAATCTGTATTGGCTCCATACACTGAGCTTGATGAGGCGTAAATCAAGTGTTTTATCCCATACTTTTTACAACCTTCAAGAATATTTAGAAAGGCTGTAATGTTATAATCCACATAATCTTGTGGATGCGTTAAAGAATGACGTACCCCAGCTTGAGCAGCTAGGTTTACTGCATAATTGAACTTATATTTTTCAAAACATTCGAAGAGCTGATTCTTGTCCATCAGATTGAAACGATGAAAAGTAAAACCAGGGAACTCCGCTAATATCTTTAATCTATTTTCCTTGAGATTCAAATCATAATAATCGTTGACCATATCGATCCCAACAACCTGATGTCCTTCCCTAAGAAGTCTCCAGGCCAAATGAAACCCAATGAATCCGGCAGTTCCGGTAATTAGAATTGGTTCATTTGATATTTCGAGTTTGTTCATCTTGTTATTTGAAAGAATTGGCAAAGTAAAAAAATAATGTCTTAGGGAATGGGTATAAATTTGCCATTCATGCAAAAACAAGTCATTGCCCTTATTTTAAAAGACCTGCAGGTAGATTGGAGAAACAAATATCCTGTAGCGGGATTGTTGCTTTATATCGTGGTGCTGGTGATCATTGCCTATTTGTCTTTTGCCAATTTTATATTACCAGAGGTTTGGAATGCCCTTTTCTGGATCATTCTGCTGTTTACTTCGGTAAATGCCATTGCGAAAAGCTTCATTCAGGAAGATGATCGATCCATGTATTATTTCTTTACAGCGAAACCCATTGCTATCATTTTGGGAAAATTGATCTATCATTTTATTTATCAATTGGCTTTGGTTCTTGTTGCATATTTCTTTTTTTCCTTGTTTCTGGGTGCTGCGACAGGGAATCTTGGCTTATTCACGCTCAATCTACTCGTAGGATCAGTAGGTCTGTCAAGTGCATTCACTTTGATTTCTGCACTTGCATCTAAAACCAACAACCAGTCAATCATGATGGCCATTTTGGGTTTTCCTGTTATCATTCCAGTACTTATTTTAGCCATTACCAACTCAAAAATGATCATCCTTGGTGGAGGTTGGGCTGATATCTCAATCAATTTCATTACCCTCATAAGTGTGAATATGATTATCATTGCGCTGACATTTATCTTGTTTCCATTTACCTGGAAATCTTAATTATGCAATACCTTCTAAGGACAAATTGGTGGAAATGGGTCAGCGTTATTTTGCTTACCTATGTTGTCATTGCTGGGTTTTTAATCCCCACGCCGCGCCTTCCGATTTTGAATGAAACCATACGCGTACTTCACTTTCACGTACCCATGTGGTTTGGAATGTTGTTTCTATTTCTTGGTTCCGTCATACATGCTATCCGTTATCTATCTTCTGGAAAAGAACAAAGCGATAATATCAGTCAAAGTTTGGCCACTATTGGTGTTTTGTTTGGAATCCTTGGCATGATTACCGGTATGTTTTGGGCCACTTTTACCTGGGGTGAACCATGGAGCAGCGACCCGAAACAGAATGCCTCGGCGATTGGACTTCTTATTTATTTTGCCTATTTCATTTTACGAGGATCCATGCAGGACGAACAGCAAAGAGCCCGAATCTCCGCCGTTTATAATATTTTTGCCTTTGCGGCGATTATCCCATTGCTATTTATTTTGCCAAGATTAACAGACAGCCTGCACCCTGGAAATGGAGGCAACCCTGGATTCAATTCTTACGACCTTGATAGCAGACTCAGGTGGGTGTTTTACCCCGCAGTGATCGGATGGTCATTGTTAGGTTTTTGGATTGCAACGATTAGAATCAAATTGAATACTATCAATCAACGACTCAATGATTAAGCTGTTAACCATTCTCACGCTACTCCTACAAATTCCGATGGCAGATGCTTTTCGGAGTGATGGTAAAATCTACGTCGTTATAGCAGTAATATTAATTATCCTTTTTGGAATGTTTTTTTACTTATTTCGATTAGATAAGAGAATAAAAAAGGCCGAGGACAGTATTAAAGAAAAAGAAAAGTGAAAAAGACCCACATTATCGGAATAGTTGTAATCGCCATCGCTATCGTCGTTATCATTTCCACCGCAGGTGATGCAAGCACATATGTAAACTTTGATGATGCCAAAGAAATGTATCAAGCAGGCAACAAAAACAAAATACATGTTGTTGGACAGTTGAAAAAGGACAATACTGGCAATGTGGTTGGTATTGAAACAAGTGCAGATATGCTTTCATTCAAATTTACAATGCTTGATGAACATAACATTGAGCAGGTAGTTTTTCACCCAAACCCTATGCCTACGGATTTTCTGAGATCTGAACAAGTTGTAGTTGTGGGCGCCTATCAAAACGAAAAATTTGTTGCGGACAAAATCCTCCTGAAATGTCCGTCTAAATATCAGGAAGAAGGCATCAAAGTATAAAGCATGATCCATCAACTTATTGGCAATATTGGCCATCTTCTGGTAATTGTTGCTTTTGTCACATCTGGAATTGCAACATATGCTTTCTGGCGGTCTTTTCACACAGGTGAGTCATCATGGGAAAAGGTCTCGCGGTATTCCTTCTATTTTCATGCACTTGCCATAGTCGGAGTTTGTGTGACGCTTTTCCTTATCATCAGCAATCACTATTTCGAGTACCATTACGCTTACAACTACACGTCTAAGTATTTGCCAGTCTATTATCAGATTTCAAGTTTCTGGAATGGACAGGAAGGCTCTTTTTTACTTTGGATGTTTTGGAATGCTATGTTGGGATTGATTTTAATTCACACCAACAAAACCTGGAAAGCACCAATGATGATGGTGTTTTCATTTACCCAACTATTTCTTGTATCCATGATCATGGGTGTGGTCGCGTTTAATATCAAAATAGGAAGTTCCCCTTTCATGCTCTTGAGGGATGTAATCAGCGATCCTATTTTTACTGTGAATCCAAACTTTGTTCCTGAAGACGGTAAAGGTCTAAATCCTTTGCTCCAAAACTATTGGATGGTCATACATCCTCCCACCTTGTTTTTAGGTTTTGCTACCACAGTGATTCCTTTTGCCTATTGTATGGGGGGAATTTATGCCGGCAAATTCAAAGAGTGGATCAGGCCAGCATTGCCCTGGGCTCAGTTTTCAGCGGCGGTTCTAGGAGTTGGAATTTTAATGGGTGCTTACTGGGCTTATGAAACACTCAATTTTGGTGGGTATTGGAACTGGGATCCAGTGGAAAATGCGATTTACGTGCCATGGCTGGTTTTGGTGGCAGGGATGCACACTATGATTGCTTTTAAGAAAAATGAAACTGCTCTCAAAGCATCTATCATTCTGGTTACAGCAACATATGTTTTGATCGTGTACTCTACTTTTTTAACTAGAAGTGGCATTTTGGGAAATGCGTCTGTACACTCATTCACAGATTTAGGACTATCAGGTCAGTTGCTGATTTACCTTTTTGTTTTTATTACTTTTTCTGTCATTTTATCAATCAAAGCTTGGAGAAACATCGCATCAACTCCTGAGGAAATATCAACCTATAGCAGAGAATTCTGGATTTTCATGGGTGCGATTACGCTTAGTTTGATGGCTTTCCAAGTAATCATCCCTACCTCCATTCCTGTTTGGAACGCTATCATTGAGTTTTTTGGCGGCACATCAAATATGGCTCCTCCTGTAGATCAGATTGGATTTTATTCTCAATTTCAGCTCTACTTCGCCATTGCTATTGCCGTGCTTTCTGGTACGGGTCAGTTTTTCTGGTGGAAAAAAATGGACAAGACAGAATTGAAAAATCAGCTGACAGTGCCATTTATTATCGCGCTTATAATCGCCGCTCTTGTCATAGTCATTTTCAAAATCCATGATATTTGGTACATTCTGCTTTTGACCGCTTGTATTTATTCGATCGTGGCGAATCTGAAAATTTTCTTTTCGATTGCCAAGTCTAACATGAAACTGACTGGTGGATCGATCGCTCATATTGGAATTGCCATGATGCTTTTGGGCATTTTATTTTCCTCAGGATATTCCAAAATCTTGTCTAAAAACAATACCGGATTGCTGTGGAGCAAAGAATTTCCTGATGAAGTCAACCAAAACAACCTTTTACTTTTCCTCAATGAACCACGTCAAATGGGCGATTTTTCTCTTACGTATTTAGGTATTCGCAAGCTGACAAGTGACTTTGGTTATGTCGACTTAAACGATATTGAAGGAGCTGTAAGTCCATTGGAACTCCTGATTGGCAGAAATACCACGACAAATGAAGGGGATCAACTAAAGGCAGGAGATACTATCAAAATAATCAATCCAGAAAACAGCTATTTTGAGGTGTTGTATAAAAAGGATAACGGTAGCGAATTCACCCTTTTTCCAAGAGTGCAAATGAACGAGTCGATGGATATGATCGTGTATTCTCCGGATATCAATCGGACACTTATAGCAGATCTGTATACACATGTGAGAACTTTTCCAGATCCTGATCAAGAGACGGAGTGGAGCGATGTGAAAGAAATAAAAGCAGAGCCGGGAAAACCCTTTTTCATCAACGACTATGTGGCCAATTTTATCAGTATGGAGCCTATTACGAAACTCCCCGGCATGACTTTTAACCCAGGTGATGTGGCTGTGAAAGCCATCATTGAGATAGAAGGTGAAACTAAGACCTATACTGCGGAACCTATGTATATCATCAAGGACAACATGGCTGGCAAGATTCCCTTTTTGGTCAATGATCTTGGTGCCAGGATCACCATTCAAAGCATTTTACCAGAGGAAAATAGTTTTGTTTTTGGTTTAGAGACCACTCAAAAGGATTGGATCATCATGGAGGCAGTTGAAAAACCTGCCATCAATATTCTTTGGATAGGTACTTTTATGCTGGTGATAGGTTTTGGTGTAGCCATCAATCGCAGATATACCGAATTTGTAAAAATGCGTGATAAAGGAATGGAATAAATCCTTTCTGTATTTTCAGAGAATCAAATATCTCTTTTTGTTTAAATGAAGCTTAAAATTGCAATCATTGGAAATGGAAATGTCGCCTATCATTTAGCCAAAAGACTTCATGAAAGTGGCAATCCCATTGTTGCGCTCATTGTGCGTGACCAATCCAAAGCAAGTGAATTTCAGCCGTTTCTAGCCTCTGGTGGATTCATAAGCAGCTCCGTTGACTTTGTAAATAACGATTGGGATTTGGTGATAATAGCGGTTGCTGATGCTGCAATTGCCCCACTCATTTCCACCATGATTTTCCATAAAAATGCAACTGTAGCACACACTTCTGGCTCAGAATCAATCGCAGTTTTCAACGCATCAGCAATAGATCATTTTGGAGTATTGTATCCATTACAGACTTTCTCGAAAGAGAAAAACATCCATTTTGATCAAGTCCCCATTTTTATTGAAACCAATGGTGCAAAAGCACAAACAGATATTACACTGGCTTCAGGCTTTTTATCTTCTAAAATCTCAGTACTCAATTCCGAAAAAAGGCTTAGGCTACATCTCGCTGCTGTCATCACCTGTAACTTCACCAATGCCTTGTATGCGGTTGCAGAAAAAGAAATCCAGAATATAGGGCTAGAGCTAAGCACCATTGTTCCATTGATCATGGAGACCGCAGAAAAAGCCATTGCAATTGGTCCAAAAAAAGCCCAAACCGGCCCAGCGCTTCGGGGAGATAATAGCATCATAGATGAGCATCTGAAGCTTTTAAGTAATTCGCCGGAACTAGAAACCATCTATCGGCAGTTGACTAAATTGATCGAAAATTCTAAAATAGAGCCTTGATACGACTGATCAAATACGATTTTCCGGGGTTTCTGCTGGCAAGTAGGATTCCTAATCTATTGATCATTGCCTGCACGCAATATTTGACAATCATCTATCTGGTTGCTGATTTTCACAATAAAAAAATTACCCTGACTTCCTTTGATTTTTTTCTTTTGGTCGCGAGCACTTTGATGATAGCAGCAGGAGGGTACATCATCAATGATTATTATGATCAAAAAATTGACATGATCAATCGACCTGACAAAGTGATAGTTGGAACCCTTTTTAGACGTAGATTGGCTATGGCGGCTCATTTTGCTTTATCATTGACTGGAATTACTTTGGGTTTTTACATTAAAATTGAAATTGGTGTCATCCACCTTTTCAGCACATTCTCTTTGTGGTATTATTCCAATTCCCTCAGACGACTTCCGATTATCGGCAATTTAATTGTGGCATTCATGTCTGGGCTCACCTTGCTTTTAGTGCCCGTATACCTTGGCAAAAATGAGCCCATCGTTTATGTCTACGCCATTTTCGCAATGACCATCATTTTGATCCGAGAGGTCATTAAAGACATTGAAGACGTAAAAGGAGATGCCACTTTCGGCTGTCAATCCGTTCCTGTGATTTGGGGAATCAGAGGGGCAAAAATTTTGATCTACCTGATCATTCTAGGAGGCATTTTCTTTTTGATCTCGTTCCTTATTCTCATCAACAACTGGATAGTCAGGTATTACTTTATCGGATTGCTACCGATTTTCATTTGGTTTGTTTACAAACTGGCAAATGCGGATCGCAAAATCGAATACGAAGAACTAAGAAGTTTTACCAATCTGATCATATTTACGGGCCTTATCAGCATGTTGTTTATATAAAATCTATGCCAAAGAATATTGCCATCTTCGCATCTGGGAGCGGATCAAATGCAGAAAACATCATCACAAAATTTGAATCAACCGAGCTTAAAGTCTGTGTGGTTTTTTGCAATAACCCCAAGGCTTTTGTCATCCAAAGATGTGAAAAACTGAATGTGCCATGTGTGGTTTTTGATCGTGATGCATTCGAATCTGAGTTATTCCTTGAGTTGCTTCAAAATCATGATGTAGAATTTATTGTGCTTGCAGGATTTCTTTGGAAAGTTCCAGAATACCTGATAAAAGCATTTCCAGATAAAATCATCAACATTCATCCGGCCTTGTTACCAAAATATGGTGGAAAAGGAATGTATGGCGATCGCGTTCACCAAGCTGTAGTCGCAAATAAAGAATCCGAATCCGGTATTACCATCCATCTTGTGAACGAAAATTACGATGAAGGAAGGGTTATTTTTCAGGGTAAGTGCCCTGTCATTGAGCATGATACAGCCGAAATGGTAGCTCAAAAGGTACATCAACTGGAATATCAGCATTTTCCGACAATAATTGCAGAATACATTCGCAATCACGAAGGATAAAAGACGATTAATTTTTACTTTTGCGCCTTATTCAAACTAGCCCTTTGGACAATTTTTGAAAGCACAACCCAGTAATTTTTTCTTCCAATTTCATCAATTTACTAAGCATGAGTGACGTAAAAATCAAATCCGCCCTTATTTCTGTATTTTATAAAGATGGTCTCGATCCTATCGTAGAGAAACTTCACAAACTGGGCGTGAAAATATATTCAACTGGAGGCACTCAAAAATTTATTGAGGACAAAGGAATCGACGTGACACCTGTAGAGGATGTGACAGCTTATCCTTCTATTTTCGGAGGCAGGGTAAAGACGCTTCATCCAAAAGTATTTGGCGGGATTCTTTACCGAAGAGGTTTGGAAAGCGATGAAAAAGAAAAAGCTGAGTACGATGTGCCTGCTATTGATTTGGTTATTGTGGATTTGTATCCATTCGAAGAGACTGTGACAAGTGGGGCTAGTGAAGAAGACATAATAGAAAAAATAGATATCGGTGGAATCGCACTTATCAGAGGAGCTGCGAAAAATTTCAAAGATGTGGTCATCGTAAGCTCACGAAATTACTACGCCGATCTTTTGGAAATACTCAATGCAAAAGATGGAGTCACGAGTATTCAGGACAGAAAGCTGTTTGCAACCAAGGCATTTGATACCTCTTCACATTATGATTCTGCCATATTCAATTACCTGAATCGAGCAGAAGAAGTCCCTTCATTTAAGCTTAGTGCAGCAAATGGCAAAGTGTTGAGATATGGAGAGAATCCACATCAAAAGGGTGTTTTCTACGAAGAATCAGCTCCCTATTTTGATCAACTGCATGGTAAAGAAATTTCATACAATAACCTGGTAGATATTGAAGCCGCCATTCAACTAATCAGTGAGTTCAAAACTGAAACCGCCTTTGCGATACTAAAACACAACAATGCCTGTGGGATCGCTACGGCTAACAGTGTAAAAGAAGCATATGACAGGGCCTACGCAGCTGATTCTACATCTGCTTTTGGTGGTGTTCTTATCACCAACAAGGAAGTTGATAAAGAGGCTGCAGAAACAATGAATGGTTTATTTTTTGAAATTCTGATGGCCCCTTCTTTTTCAGATGATGCTTTAGAAATCTTAAAAGGAAAGAAAAATAGAATTCTTCTTGTGCAGAAAAAATCCTGGGACAGAAGTCTTGTTTACAAAAGCATGCTTAATGGGACATTGGTTCAGGATTTTGATGGAGTAACGGATTCAAAAGAAGGCCTCAAGGTGATGACGAATATAGCTCCGACAGCAACTGAGATTGAAAACCTTCTTTTTGCCTCCAAAGTTTGCAAGCACTCCAAGTCAAATACTATCGTACTGGCTAAAGATGGTCAGCTGCTGGCAAGTGGTGTGGGACAAACATCACGAGTAGATGCACTGGAGCAAGCCATAGAAAAAGCACAAAAATTTGGGTTTGATTTGAAGGGTGCAGCCTTGGCATCCGATGCTTTTTTCCCTTTTCCAGACTGTGTAGAAATTGCCTCTAATGCTGGAATAAAATCTGTCATTCAGCCTGGCGGATCGGTGAAAGATCAGCTATCCATTGATTATTGCAATAAAAATGGAATCGCAATGGTATTCACTGGATTCAGACATTTTAAACATTGATTCATCCTGCTCATTGGACAAATTCTTTACTCCAACGATCTCAGAATAAAAATACATTCAAATACAGAATCAGATTCAATTTAATATTTCATACTTTTCAACTTGGTTTATATAAATTCGTAACTTTCCGCACCTTTAACTAGCATACACAAAAATGGGTTTTTTTGATTTCTTCAATAGTGATATTGCCATCGACCTTGGAACGGCTAACACTTTGATTATCAGTAAGGATAAAATTGTAGTGGATGAACCATCCATCATTGCCATCGATAAGAATACCAACAAGGTTTTGGCCATCGGTAGAGAAGCCATGCAAATGCATGAGAAAACCCACGAAAACATCAAAACGATCCGTCCGCTAAAAGATGGCGTGATTGCGGATTTCCATGCCGCCGAACATATGATTCGAGGCATGATCAAAATGATCGAATCCTCGAATAATAAATTTTTCCCTTCTTCTCACCGCATGGTTATTTGTATTCCATCAGGTATCACGGAAGTTGAAAAACGTGCGGTTCGAGATAGTGCTGAGCATGCGGGTGCAAAAGAAGTTTATATGATTCATGAGCCAATTGCCGCGGCGATTGGTATTGGAATCAAAATAGAACAACCAATCGGATCCATGATAGTGGACATTGGCGGTGGAACTACTGAAATTGCCGTCATCGCCTTGAGCGGGATCGTTTGTGATCAATCTATCCGTGTCGCCGGAGATTCATTTAATAAAGACATTCTTGACTATATGAGACGTCAGCACAATCTTTTGATCGGTGAACGTACGGCTGAAAGAGTGAAAATTGAAGTGGGATCAGCTTTGACAGAGCTTGAAGATGGGCCTGAAGATTACGAAATAAGAGGTCGAGATTTGATGACTGGTATTCCGAAGGTAATTAAAATATCTTATTCAGAAATTGCATTTGCCATAGATAAATCGGTATCAAAAATTGAAGAGGCTGTGCTTAAGGCTTTGGAAATTTCGCCTCCAGAACTTTCTGCTGACATTTACGACAATGGTATTTATTTGACTGGTGGAGGGGCATTGCTGAGAGGGCTGGATAAAAGGCTTGCAATGAAAACCAAATTGCCTATTCACATAGCTGAAGATCCGCTAAGAGCAGTTGTGAGAGGAACAGGAATGGCCTTGAAAAACCTTAATAGCTACAAGTCTGTATTAATGACATAGACTTAAATGCAAAATTTATTAAACTTCCTTTATCGATTCAGAGCCTTTGGTTTTTTTCTTGTCTTGGAAGCTTTTTGTGTCTGGCTCATTTTGTCTTATAACCAACGGCAAAATGCATCATTTCTCAATTCTTCAAATGCTGCGATTGCTCGGGTTAATTACCTAACCAACAACACCAATAGATTTATAAATCTTTCTGATGTCAATCAACAATTATTGGCTGAAAATCAGTTTCTGAGATCAGAACTTGCCCGTATCAATAGAACGATCGACAGAGCTGACTCCTCGCTCAATAAGTATGAATATGTGGCGGCAAAGGTGATCAATAACACCTATGAAAGATCGCTCAATTATTTCACTCTAGATGTAGGATATCAAGATGGAGTAGCTCCCGGAATGGGTGTCATTTCTGATAAAGGTGTAATTGGGCAGATAAAATCCGTTTCTGACCATTTTGCCACTGTCACTTCCCTACTTCATAGAAACCTTCTGGTTTCTAGTGTAGTCAAATCCTCCAATACACTATGCACAGTACAATGGGATGGTGAATCACCAGCTGAAGCAGCCATCCGATATATACCCCGACACATTGCCCTTTATGAAGGAGACTCTGTAGTTACATCTGGCTACAATTCCGTCTTTGAACCAAATATAGTTATTGGTACCATTTCCAAATTCAATTTGAATAATGACGATGCATTCTATGACGCCAAAATTAAATTAGTGGTTGATTTCACTTCACTTAAATATGCTTACGTAATCAAAAGCATGCTGAAAGATGAGAAAGACAGTTTGGAACTGGAAATAAAGGGAGCAAAATGATCAGGATCAACTATACCCGGCAAATTACGCATTTCTTCGCATTTATGCTTTTGCAGCTTCCATTGCTGTATAAGTTTATTCTCTTCGACGTGGCTTTCGGTTTTTTCTATATCGGATTTATTTTGTTTTTGCCCTTAGGTCTTAACAGAACCACTGCCATGATCATAGCTCTTCTCAGCGGGTTATTGATAGATGTTTTTTCCAATACTCCGGGAATTCATGCATCGGCCTGTGTGTTTATTGCTTTGGTACGAAACTACTGGTATCTAGCCAGCATCGGTGATTATGAAGATGATGTAAACGTGTCCTGGAATCAGCTTAGAATCTGGGGTAGTTTGAAATATTTACTCCCAATGATTTTCATGCATCATCTGATTATTTTTATAGTTGAGAATGACGGATTAAGTGATTTTATTCATCTAACGAATAAAATAATAATGAGTAGTCTTTATACTTTTATCATGGTATTTGGCATCAGTTTACTCATCGCCCCAAGAGAACGATCATCATGAGTAGTAGGAGTCTCGTCATACAGGCCTTCATACTTCTAATCGGACTTATTTTTACGATTAGGTTATTTTCAATTCAGGTATTGAATGATGAGTACAAGCTTGCCGCTCAAAATAACATAGTTCAGAAAATAATTGACTACCCATACAGAGGCCTAGTTACAGATCGAAATAACAAACTGATCACTTACAATACACCTGTATATGACCTTATGGTTGTACCACGTGAGGTCAATCTTGAAGATTCGACTCGTTTCTGCCGCCTGCTTGAAATGGATCATGCAACGTATCTCGCGAAATACATCAAGGCGAAAAAATATTCTAAAATATTAGCCTCAAAATTCGTTCAACAAATTCCCAATGAAATTTTTGCACGAATTCAAGATCAGCTAATCAACTTTTCTGGCTTTTATGTGCTGCCCAGAACCGTGCGTGAATACCCGGAGAATACTTTGGCGAATGCCTTAGGAAATATAGGGGAAATAAGCCGAGCCCAAATCAATCAGGACTCAACCAACTATTACAAATCTGGTGACTACATCGGAATCAAAGGGATTGAATTGCAATATGAACATATTTTAAGAGGCAAAAGGGGAGTAAGTTTTAACCTAGTGGATGTTCGTGGCGTAGTGAAAGGCTCCTTCAATGATGGTCAATATGACACAGCTGCAATTCCCGGTAAAAACATCAGGCTAACCATTGACTCTGAACTGCAACAATATGCGGAGAAATTAATGAAAGGTAAAGTAGGTAGTATTGTGGCCATTGACCCGAATACCGGAGAAATCCTCACTTATGTTTCAGCCCCATCTTACGACCCAAATCTGCTCAGTGGAAGAGATTTAGGTGCCAACTTCCAAGTATTAGTAAGCGATAGCCTCAAGCCCCTTTTCAATCGTCCCATTCAGGCGATGTATCCGCCTGGCTCCATGTTTAAGACTGTGCAGTCGCTCATTGGAATGCAAGAAAAAATTGTTGGCCCATATGAAAAAGTGCTTTGTAATTATAGCCCCATGGGTGACCATGCGCCAACGGGTATTTATGATGTGAATAGAGCTATAACACTTTCTTCAAACACCTTTTTCTATAATATATTCAGAAAGGTCATCCTGCAGGGAAAAGATGAAAATGTCTATATAGACTCCCATATAGGTATGGATATATGGAAAGAATATGTTACAAATTTTGGTCTTGGAAGACCTTTGGGTGTTGATCTTCCCGGGGAAAAACCAGGAAATATGCCAACCGTCCAATATTATGATAGGCTCTATGGAAATAAATCATGGAAATTTTCTAACATATATTCTTTGAGCATTGGGCAAGGAGAAGTACAGGTGACACCTATTCAAATGGCGAATTTGGCTGCCATACTTGCCAATCGTGGATATTTTCATACTCCTCATATAGTCAATGAAATTGATGGGGAGCCCGTTTTCTACAATCAAAAAAACCATGTAGGAATAAATTCAGATTATTTTCAACCAGTAATTGATGGAATGGAAAATGTGGTTGTAAGGGGTACAGGATTGCGGGCTCGAATACCAAACATTAGTGTTTGTGGAAAAACCAGTACAGTTGAAAACTCACATGGCGAAGATCATTCTGGATTTATGGCCTTCGCTCCAAAAGAAAATCCCCAAATAGCCATCGCCGTATATGTAGAAAATGCCGGACAAGGTGCACGCGCAGCAGCGGCTGCAGCTGGACTCATCATAGAAAAATATATCAATGGAGACATCACAAGAAAATATTTGGAAGATTATGTTTTGAGAGGGGATTTTTCCGATCCAAAACCTCAACCAAAAAAAGAAATTGAAATAATAAAAATTAATACGATCAAAGCCGATGAGAGACAATCTGATAGTCTATAGAATCGATTGGCTAACTATCGGCCTCTATCTGTTGCTTGTGATAAGCGGCTGGCTAAATATCTATGCCGCTGATTTCGATCCAAATGAAATATCTGGTATCTTTAGTTTAGATATAAGCTCAGGCAGGCAGCTGATTTGGATTATGTCTTCATTGGTCATAATCACCTTGATCATGCTGTTGGACTACAAATTTTATCCTGCGCTATCGTACATATTCTATGGAGTGATGATTTTCTTTCTTTGCTCGGTTTTAATATTTGGGGAGGAAGTAGCCGGATCAAAATCCTGGTTCGAACTAGGATCCTTTAAATTTCAGCCATCAGAATTTGCAAAATTTGCTACCGTACTTGCGCTTGCCAAATACCTGAGTGGTTCAACGAGCAAAACAGATGAGTTGAAACCGCAAATTATTGGTTTTATGATCATTCTGATTCCGTTACTATTGGTTGTGATCCAAGGCGATTTGGGTACTGCAATGGTTTTTGGAAGTCTGGCACTTGTCATGTTCAGGGAAGGCATGCATCCTGTTATATTGATTGTCGGTTTGGGAGCAGTGATGTTGTTTCTTTTAACACTTCTTGTGGATCAGGCCATTCTCTTTATTGGCTTGGTCATAATCATGTTATTGCTCATCGGTCTAGTTGCCAAGAACATTCGCAAAATCATAATTGTGATTTTAAGCTGTGCAATAGCCGCTAGTTTTATAATAAGTGTGGATTTTATTCTTAATGATGTATTGAAGCCGCATCAACAAAAGCGAGTTTTGTCCCTCATAAATCCCAATGCTGATCCCCTTGGAATCGGCTGGAACGTGACGCAATCCAAAATTGCCATTGGTTCAGGCGGTCTTGCAGGTAAAGGATATTTGGAAGGCACTCAAACAAAATTTGACTTTGTGCCTGAGCAAACCACTGACTTTATTTTCTGTACCATTGGGGAGGAAGAGGGTTGGATTGGAAGCTTCTTTTTGATAGTGGCTTTTAGTGGCCTTTTTATCAGGCTTATTTTCTTAGCAGAAAGACAAAAATCTGATTTTGCAAGGATTTATGGCTATGGCGTGATGTCCATTTTATTCTTTCACTTTGCCGTGAATATTGCCATGACCATTGGTCTTTTCCCGGTTATTGGAATTCCACTTCCTTTCTTTAGCTATGGCGGATCATCGCTGTGGGGATTTACTATCTTACTTTTTATTTTCTTAAAGCTTGATGCGCACAGAATGCAGGTGCTTCAACGCATGTAAAAAATACTACCTGAATTTTCTAAAAATCACTTTCAGGAGCTCCTTTACTTCGTCGCTATTCATGTCCCAGTCATAAGTTTTAGCGAAATCTTGAACCAGTATTTCAACAGCATCATCGAATGATTGACAATTTTCCATTGTTTGGATCGCTCCTTCGAATTGCTCCTTCTCTCCATCAAACAATACACTCGTAAACATATATCGGTTATTGATCGAGATGGCATCCATGATGCTACTCACTTTTGTCTGTTGAAGCTGATCAGCCAGGGTTACATTGTTTTCTTCAAATCGCTCGTTTACGATTTTGGCTGTGCCATCTGACAGTTTTTCATTTAGTGGAATCCACTCTTCTTCTTCAATTTCCGAAGTTAAATCCTCTTCTATTTCGTCTTCATCAGATGTTTCATCTTCAGACTGAATATCTTCACTTTCATCAATATGCCGCTCTTCTTCTATATCTTCCTGATCATCAGAATCCTCTTCGTCAAGCTCTTCTGATTCTTCATCCTTTTCTAAACTTTCTGATTCTTCATCCTGCTCCACCATTTCCTCTTCCAAATCCTCTTCCTTGGAATCATTCACATCATCTGATATTTCTTCCTCACCTTCAGGTGGTTGATCTTCTTCTAAAAATTCCTCAACAACCGAATCAGCTGTAGCTTCCTCGATCGCCTCCACTTCAGGTTCACTTTCTATTACTGTTTCCTCTTCATCCAAAGCAAAAACAGCATCCTCGGGTTCATCAATCTCATAAAGGTCTGCCAATGAAATGCTTTCAATTTCATTTAAAATAGACAATTCAAATGCGGCAGTTTCTAGCCATTCATCGGACTGAAAAACCTCACCCGCTTCTGCCAACATACCGCCAATGCTGTCATCAATATGTGCCCCGAGTAAATTTTCAAATTCTTCTTTGAATACTTTCTGGTATTTCAAAAATGTCTTTGCTGCTTTTTCAGAAATCAAACCATTCAAATTAGCACTGAATTCCTTTTCCATAAAAGAATTTGGATCCGCCAAAAACAGGAGCATTTCCTTTGTCGCATTTTCCAAAAGAGGTTCAAAACTGGCTTGTTCAATCTCAATTTTCTGAGAAAGGATATTCATAAAAGCAATCATGGCCTTTCGGACTTCCGCATTCTTAAAGTTGAAATAAGGGCTTTCAAGTTTTTTCATTTCGTCTTGCCAATTGATAAACAAGATTTTCAAAACGTAGAAATTGATTTGTCTGGAAGGCGTAAGGTTCAGTATTTCCTTTCCAGATATAGAGGAATGATCTTTGAAAAATCCGGTGGTAATTTTCTCTGAAAACCTGCCACAGTATTGGTCAATAAAAGAATCGTTTAGTTTCCTTTGCATGGATTAAAATTACTGAGAAATGCCAAAGGTCATTGTAGAAAATTTACATGGTAAAGCTATTCATTGCGTAGCTAAAACTGAAAGACTTCTTGATATTTTGGTCTCAGCCATGGATTGGATGAAAACATGCGGGGGTCAAGGCAAATGCACCACTTGTGCTGCAATCATCGTGGAAGGTGGAGAAAAACTAAATGAGCCAACAGATGCAGAGATAAGATTTAGTAATTTGGGAAGGCTAAACCCAAACGAACGTCTTGCATGTCAGTGTCTGGCTTCTTCGGATTTAGTGATCCGGGTTCCTGACAGGAATAAATTACCATTTTTAGATTACTCCGAATAATATGTTTGTAGAACCTAATGTAAGTTACACTAACTCCAAAACTGGTTGGATTGAGGTTATTTGTGGATCCATGTTTTCCGGTAAAACAGAAGAATTGATCCGCAGATTGAATAGAGCGCTGATTGCACAGCAATCCGTTGAGATTTTCAAACCTGAGATTGACAAGCGTTATTCCAAGAAAAAAGTCGTCTCTCACAATGAAAATGCCATACTCAGTACACCGGTAGGTTTTTCAAATGACATTTTGTTACGCTCATCCAATTGTGATGTGGTGGGTATTGACGAGGCTCAATTTTTCGACCATGATATTGTGATGGTAGCCAATAAACTTGCGAATCAGGGAAAGCGAGTAATTATAGCAGGGTTGGATATGGATTTCAAAGGCCGCCCGTTTAAACCCATGGACGAGCTCATGTCGATAGCCGAATACATTACAAAAGTTCACGCCATTTGCATGAATTGCGGACGGATTGCTTCCTATTCTCACAGGCGAACGAAATCGACGCAAACTGTGCTCTTAGGTGAAAAGGATGTTTATGAAGCTTTGTGTAGAAATTGTTTTTATGAAAAAATGGATTTGTAGTTTTTCCTTTATTTCGATTCTTTGTTTTGAATTGGTTGCGCAGAATATACCGGTTGAAACCTGGCGTACACATTTCAGCTATAATAATGCCCAAATATTGGAGACATCAGGAAATAAGATATTCTGTGCAACACAAAATGGCTTATTTTCCCATGACCTGACGGATCAAAGTGTCAACAAAATTTCAAAAATTAATGGCTTGTCGGATGCACGCGTATCGGCGATGTTATATGATCCGGAAATTAAATTGTTGGTGATCGGTTATGAATCTGGTTTGCTCGACCTGATTTATGAAGATGCCATTTTTACGGTAAGAGATTTCAAAGAATTAAACGAGCCCATTGCAAAAGAAATCTTTGCTATTGAAAGCTATTCAGGGTTTGTGTATCTGGCTACTAACATTGGGGTCATTGTGGTTTCTCTGAAAGAAAATGCAATTACCGATAACTTTAGATCCATAGGAGAAAATGCTCAGGACTTACCTGTTTTTGATTTGTTAGAAAGAGATGGGCAGCTCTATGCGATTACATCCTTGGGCATTCAATATGGGAATCTTTCCGAAAACCTTCTGGACTTCAACAAATGGAACAGATTGGATTTGCCTGCTAATCTTTCGCTTCGAAATCTCACAGCAATAAATGATTTTGTTATAATGGTGACTGACAACAACTCTCTTTCTTGTATAAAAGGAGATACAATTGCCCTTGTACAAACTTTCAATGAGGAAATTCAAATCATCCGACCATTGTATGACGGATTGGGAATTTTGTTAAGCTCTGAACTTTATAAACTTGATTACACAGCAACAACTAATACGCTTGCATCTGTAGAGATATTTGATAAAAATTTACAACTCAATGATTTCATAGCACTAAATGAAATTTGGCTCGCGGATGGTAAAAAGGGTCTTTTGAACGGAATCAAATCCAGTGTAATTCCAAATGGCCCCATCTCAGATGACATCACAAATATTGAATTGGTTGATGGCAAGCTATACGCCTTCTATGGACCAAAACCTGCTGATTTCGATGGCAGCTATGATTCTTTGGGTTATGATGTTTTTGAAAATGGATCATGGAACTATCAAGAAATTGACAATTTCTACAACCTAGTGGATGTATCCATCTATAATAGCATCCTTTATTTTGCATCAATGGGGCATGGACTTTACAATGCCAATGACAAAATAATCTTAAATGAAAGCAATTCCATTTTAATTCAAAACAAAGATGCAACGGGCATATTAATAAGTGATTTGGCAGCAGGACGATCACTTTGGATAACATCATATGACAACAATCAGCCTCTTGTACAAATAAATCGAGATAACGATTGGTCAGGATATAACTCAACCATCACCGGATCTTCCAATCCTCTGACAGTTGACGTTTCGGGCAATAAGACCCTTTGGATCACTCTGAGTGAAGGAGACATCAATATGCTTAATATTGAAGATGATGTCAGCAGAATTATTTCCCCCACTTCGGGCTTGCCTTCAAGCATTGTGACAGATATAGAACTGGACATAAATGATGAAGCATGGGTGGCTACCACCAAAGGAATAGTCAACTTTTCAGAAGCCAGCTTCGTCTCCAATGACATCCAGGGTTCAGGGCTGGTATATGATGATATCGAATTATACAAAGAGATAGAAGTGACAGCAGTAGCATCTGATGGTGGAGGCAGAGTATGGGTAGCCTCAAATGAAGAGCTGGCCATCTATGCGAGTAATCAATCCAAACGTTTCTTTTTATTTAATGGGAAAAATAGTCCCCTACCTTCTGGAGGCATCTTAAAGATGGAATACAATCAGGAAAACGGCGAAATGTTTATCCTCACTGACCATGGATTATTATCCTACCGGAGCAATTCATCTATTGGAAATTTCTCTCACAGCAATGTTTCCATTTTCCCCAATCCAGTTCGCCCTGATTACACCGGGATGGTTGGAATAAAAGGTGTGGTTGCCGATGCTGATATTAAAATCACAGATATCAATGGTAAATTGATTCAAAATATTGGCGCATTTGGTGGCACTGCTTCTTGGGATCTGAAAGATTATAGTAACAAAAGGGTACAATCAGGTATCTATCTCATTTTCAGTTCTTCTGCTGATGGTACAGAAACTTTTGTAGGTAAAATTGCGGTCATACACTGATGATTGTCAAAACACGCGGTATCGTCATCAACTATATAAAATACAGGGAAACGAGTATTATCGTCAAGATTTTCAGTGAAGATTATGGAATGTCGGCATATATCGTCAACAGCATCAGAAGCCAGCGATCTAAAAAAAGCATTGGCTTTTTTCAGCCATTCTCATTATTGGATATGGTGGCCTATGTCAAATCAAATAGTAACATTCAGAGACTATCCGAATGGAAATCCTTTCATCCTACTTTCAGCATTCAACAGAATATTTATAAGGGAACTATAGTCCTATTTTTATCAGAAATTCTCTCCAAAGTGTTGGTCAACGAATCAGATGAACATCAGGAATTGTTCGAATTCTTAACAAATTCCATTATTGCCTTGGATCAGTTAGATCACGAGATAGAAAATTTTCATCTTCATTTTCTTTTAAAGATGATGCCCTCATTAGGCTTTGGGATCAGTGATGGGCAGGAGTTACTTTTGTCTATGGAGTTGGAAAACATCCACAATGAACCGGAAGTTATTGATTTGATTTCAAGATTACTCAATGCGAGTATTTGGGATCCGGTTAAAACAACCGGGGAGGTAAGATTCAAGGCACTTGAGACTATCTTAGCCTATTATGATCACCATGATATTCACATTGGAGAGATAAAATCTTTAAAAGTGCTTCATAAGGTCTTCCAATAGTTAAAAAATGATCTTACTTTTGATATAATCCAACTACGCCATGAGCCAAATCCTATATTCTGAAATTCCATCACTCGACCTGGCAGATTTTACCTCAGGTGATATTGATAAAAAACAAAAGTTTGTTGAAGACCTTGGAACCGCTTATCAAAACATTGGTTTTGTTGCTATCAAAAACCATGGACTTTCCAATGAGCTTACAACCAGGCTCTATGATTCTGTGAAAAAATTTTTCACCTTAAATGATGACTCCAAATTAAAATATGAAGTATCCGCTTTAGCAGGACAAAGGGGTTACATCAGTAAAGGCCGGGAACGCGCCAAGGGTCGCAACACGGGGGATTTAAAGGAATTTTATCATGTAGGCCAGCCGGATGAAAACAAATTGGATGAATATCCAGATAATATCTGGCCAAGTGAAGTCCCTGAATTTAAGGATTACACCTTAGAAGCATATAGAACACTTGAAAATGCAGGCATCCGAATGTTGCAGGCAATTGCCCTCCATTTGGGGTTAGATGAATTTCATTTTGACAATAAGGTATCCAAGGGAAATAGCATATTGAGACAAATTCATTATTTCCCAATTGAAAACCCTGATGAAATTCCACCAGATGCGGTTAGAGCCGCAGAGCATGGCGATATTAATCTGATAACGCTTCTGATGGGTGCCAGTGCCGATGGCCTGCAAGTACTCCGAAGAGATGGTGATTGGATTCCAATTACAGCGCTCCCTGATCAAATAGTTGTCAATGTTGGAGACATGCTTGATAGATTGACAAATCACAAGCTAAAGTCCACTATCCACCGTGTGGTGAATCCTCCTCGCGATAAAATGGGAACATCCAGATTTAGTATTCCATTTTTCATGCATCCAATCTCCGAGATGGATCTTACGTGTCTTGATAGTTGTGTAGATTCTGAAAATCCAAAAATCTATGAAGATACGACTGCAGGAAAATTTCTTGATCAAAGATTAAGAGAAATCGGTCTGAAAGCCTGACATGTCTTTCACCAGAGTTAGATATATCATTTTTTTACGTGATGTGCTCATACTTTCAGTCACATCGTTCGGAGGACCAACTGCACACCTGGCGATGTTTTTGGATATGCTTGTTAAAAAGCGAGGATATCTACATGAGCAAGACTTAATAGAATTATATGCCCTTTGTCAGATTTTACCCGGCCCTACTTCCACACAGACTATCACATCCATAGGTTTCAAAATGGGAGGCCCCAGTCTCGCATACCTGACATTATTGGTTTGGATCACTCCGGCAGTGAGTATCATGATTACGCTTGGTATAATGATGACATTTTTTCAGAAAATGAATATTTCATTGGATTTTCTGAATTACATACAGCCTATCGCTGTAGGGATTGTTGCCTACTCCGCGTACAGGATTACAAGCAGTGTGGTAAGTAGCAAGACTGGTTTTTTCCTAATGATCATCGCTACTTTGGCTGCATTCATATTCCGTACACCATTTGCCTTTCCCCTCATGATTCTAATAGGTGGATCGGTGACCGCTTTTAAATTTAAAAAACATCAGCCAGTTGAGGAGAAGGGTAAAATAAAGATCAATTGGTCCAATTTTATTCTTTGGATTTCAGTCTTGATTTTTGCAGCCATTTTGGGTAAAGCCACTCATTTTCTACCCATCAGGTTATTTGAAAATTTTTATAGAAACGGAAGTCTCATTTTTGGTGGAGGGCAAGTATTGGTCCCACTGCTTTATACTGAGTTTGTGGAATTCAAACACTACCTAACTTCTCAGGAGTTTCTTTCTGGATATGGTTTTGTTCAGGCCTTACCCGGACCTGTATTTTCATTCAGTGCGTATGTTGGCGCTATCAGCATGAAGGATTCCAACATCATGATGCAAATATTTGGTGGACTCATGGCAGCCGCAGGTGTCTTTTTGCCTGGTACTTTCTTGATCTATTTTGTAATTCGATTCTGGGAAGATTTGAAAAAATACCGAATAGTCAGAGCCTCATTAGAAGGAATTAATGCCGTAAGTGCTGGAATGGTTATCGCTGCAACATTTTTCTTGTTAGAACCCGTAGAGGCAAATGCCGTCAATTATTTGCTCATGATTGGTACAGCATTTTTGCTTTTCTTTACAAAAATACCCACACCAGTGGTGGTAATCGTAGGTTTGATTACGGGGATCATCTTGAGGTGAAAGGCACAAAAAAACCACATTCAGATTATTGAATGTGGTTTTTTAAAAATTTATTGTTAAGAATTACTCCCCCTTAGCAGGTGGTGTAATCCCCAATTTCAAAAGAATCAGGTCTGAAACATCATCCTGCTCTCTGGCATAAAGCAATACGTCAAATCCTGGAGCTCCAGCACTAAATATGTGGCTATATCCATTCTCAATAGCAATTGTCTCTATGGCATTTCCGATTTTTTCATAAGCAGGTTTCAAAAGCGTTGTTCTTTTGGTCATCAAAGAATTCTCAGCATCCTGACTGAATTTCTGGATTGACTGCTGTAGTTGCGCAATTTCCTGCTCTTTATCGGCCCTGATCAATTCGTCATAAGCGGGTGCATTTTCCTGATAATCTGCAACCAATTTTTCATAATTGGCATATTTTGCCTGAAGCTGATTTTGTAATTGTTTTTCATAAGCTTTCAATTCAGCATCAATTTGTTTCGCCTCTGGCAACAGACTCAATACGTAATCTGCATTGGTATAACCTATTTTTGGCGCGTCCTGAGCTAATACTTGTATCGCTCCTGCCAGAATGGCTATGATTATTAACGACTTAGTTTTCATTTTAAATTTGTTTAATTGTCCCTATATTAATTGTTTTCACCTGTTTTATTTTCCCCTAATCCCATCTCTTCAAGTACATAATCTGTATAATCATGAATGGGATCAGTATAAATCATTACAAGGTCACCTGATTTGTCAAAAACTATTTGTAACCTGTTATTTTTAGCAACTCTTTCTACGGCTTCAAATACCAAATCCTGGACTGGTTTCATCAATTCCTTTTTCTTAAGAAAGTAAAGCCCATCAAATCCAAAAACTTGTTTCTGGTAATCTTTTACTTCTTTCCAGTTGCGGTCAATCTCCTGCCTTCTCTCGTTTTTAAGCTCCAGTGTCAAGAGTACTTCTTCCGCCTGTAAAATGGCTTCTTTTGCCTCTACCTCCTTGTACATTTGTTGGATTTCCTCTTCCCAGCCTTGTGCCAGTTTTTGGATCTCTGATTGTGCCTCTTTGTATTCCTGCATCCGGCTCAATACATATTCGGTATCGACATAACCAAATTTTTGGCCAAAAGTGAAATGACTTGCAAAAATCATCAAAATACCGACAATCACCGAAATATTTTTCATCTCTATCTTATTTGCTGACCAATTGAAAAATGAAACTGTGGCCCACTCAAAACACTGGTACCATAAGCTGGATCAAGTCCATAGGCCCAATCTAATCCAAGTAAGCCGAAGGCTGGCATAAATATCCGCACACCTACACCCATTGATCTAAGCATGTTATACGGATTAAATTCTTGGGTATTATTCCAGTTATTACCACCTTCATAAAATACCAGACCATATATCGTCGCTGATGGATTTAATGAAACAGGATAGCGAAGTTCCATTACAAATTTGGTAAATATGGTTCCTCCAGTGACTTGCTCGTCATCTACAGGTCTTATACTATTATCTGTATAACCTCTCAAGCCAATCACATCCGTACCAAGCAGAAAATTCTGCCCGGTGAGCCCACTTCCACCCAAGGTGAACCTCTCAAACTTTCCTACATCAACTTCATTGCTGTATGAACCTAGTACTCCAAAGTGGAACCTAGGTGCTAGTACCAAATCACCTACCAATTTCAAGTAGTATTGCATATCAAAATTCCACTTATGGTATTCCAAATATTTGTAACGCCTGGCCTCTGTAATATTGTCATAATCCAGACTGTTAAACAATGAATATGGAGGTGTGAATGAAGAACTCAAAGATATCGTTGAGCCTGTTCTTGGGTACATTGGACTATCTACACTGTTTCTTGATATGGTATTGTTAAAAGTCACACTGATAGATTCACTTTTACTATTGGGATCCGAAGAACCACCTAAAAACGAACTATAATTTCCAGATAAATTATATTTTAGATATCCGATAGAATTACTGATAGTAAAGTAATCATCAGGCCATTGCACACGTCTACCCAATGATACCGTGATTCCACTTAAACCAAGCTTACCTGTTTCTTCCCGTGTTCGAAAATTAATATTGCGACTTACAGATTGTGTATAACTAACACCAAATGAATTGGGCTTGCGTCCACCTAACCAAGGTTCATTGAAATTCACCGAATAACTTTGAAATTGCTGGCCATTGGCCTGAAGCTGAACACTAAATTTTTGACCGTCACCCATTGGAAGTGGTCTCCATTTGTCAAAATGAGGGATATTTCTTAATGAGAAATTATTGAAGCTCACGCCTAAAGTTCCCACAAAACCAAATTGACCTCCCCATCCGCCGGAAAGCTGCACCTGATCATTGGCCTTTTCTACAAGCTGCCATTCAATATCTACGGTCTCATCTACTGGATTTGGTTTTGGAACAGGATTTACTTGCTCAGGATCGAAGTATCCTAGCTGTGACAATTCTCTTTGTGTTCTTATCAAATCTGCCCGACTAAATTTCTGTCCGGGAAGTGTTCTTAACTCACGTAATACCACATGATCGTTGGTCTTGTCATTACCACTTATGGTAACTTCATTGATGGTCGCTTGTACACCTTCATAAATTCTCATTTCCAAGTCGATAGAATCACCTGCAATGGCAACCTCCACAGGGTCTACATTAAAGAATAAATAACCATCATCCATATATATGGCACTTATGTCTGCCCCATTTGGATTAAAATTGAGTTTTTTCTGAATCAACTCCAGATCATATACATCACCTGCTTTGACCCCTAACACCCTATCAAGTTGATCATCAGTATATATATAGTTTCCTGACCAAAGAATATTTCTGAAATAATATTTATTCCCTGGGTCCATATACATGTCAATATTCAAATGCTTTTTGTCAACAGTGTACATACTATCCAAAACAATCTCGGCATCACGGTATCCTTTGGAATTGTAAAAGGCAACCAGAAGTTTCTTATCTTCTTCAAACTCCGATTTTACCAATTTATTAGATTTGAAAACATTGAGATAGACGTGCTCAGAAAGATATTCCCGAAAGGTTTTTGTGTCCATTTCCGCTCTGTGTGTCATAAAATGAGCGAAGTTTTTTGGATTTATTAAGTTTATTGTTTTTTCGATCAGATCACGAAGGATCGTGAACCTTGGAGATTGACCTGTCTTTTTAAGTTTGCCTCTGAGTTTTCCGGTAGGGAAATTTTCATCACCATAAAAGTTAATGTCTCGTATTTTAACCTTGTATCCTTTTTCTACATCAATGATGATATTCACGCTATTGGCAATCAGTGTGTCTTTCACCCTGCGGATATCTACTTCGGCATTGAGAAAACCTTTTCCTTCGAAATACTTAAAAACTGCTAACTCGGTGTTTTTAATAACTACATCGGTGAGAACTTTACCTCTTACAAGGTCGATTTTATCCTTGAGTTCTCCCTCCTGGCTTTTTGATACTCCTGTAAATTCGTATTTAGTAAGTCTAGGTCTTTCGGTCAATTCGATTGTTAACCATACTTTCCCATCCTCCACCTTATCGGCATAAATAGCAACATTACCGATAATCCCCTGCTTCCATAATTTTTTAATGGCTGAAGAAATGTTATCTCCTGGGATTTTTATTTTGTCACCCACTCTTAGTCCGGATAGGGAAATCAAGGCATTATTATCCAAAAATTCAACCCCTGTAACTTCGATGCTTGCTATCTCATATTCCTTTGGACTTGAATAATTGATACTCAAACCCTGATCTTGAGGTTGGACTCCATATTTCCTCCCCAAACCTACTTGGGAAAAACCATGATGCCCCAATAAAAGGATAATGAATAAAACCTGAATTTTTTCTCGCATATTATTCAATATTCAACTGCTCACTTATTTTACCAAACCTTCTTTCTCGCTGTTGATAAGAGATAATCGCATCGATCAAGTTTTGTTTCCTGAAGTCTGGCCATAAAACCTCTGTGAAGTAAAGTTCAGTATAAGCCAATTCCCACAATAAAAAATTACTAATTCTCATTTCCCCACTTGTTCTAATCAACAATTCAGGATCTGGAATACCACTAGTTGACAGATATTTAGTCAAAGTAGCTGAATCAACATCGACAGGGTCTAATTTCCCTTTTGAAATATTTTCGGCCATAGTTTTCATGGCATTGACAATATCCCATCTGCCGCTATAATTAAGTGCCAGAACAAGTTTCAGCCCATTATTATCACCGGTCTTATTTTTCGCTTCTTCAAGTCCTCGCTGCGCCTTTTTCGGAAGCATTGAGATATCACCAATAGAATGCAAACTCACGTTGTTATCCATCAATGTAGAAATTTCATCATTGATTGTGGTAACAAGCAAACTCATCAATCCATCAACTTCAGCTTTAGGACGCGCCCAATTTTCCGTAGAAAAGGCATAAAGCGTGAGATATTTAATCCCAATTTCTGCACACCCTTCCGTGACATCACGCACCGCCTTAATTGCATGCCTATGACCAAAAATCCTTGCCGCACCTTTACCCTTAGCCCATCTTCCATTTCCGTCCATGATAACGGCAATATGCTGAGGTAAATTGTTAGGATTTATTTGTTCGTTCATGCTCCAAAAGCCTGCATTTGGCAAAAAGCTACAAAGTTGTTCTTTTTTTCGATAACGGGGAATTATTAAACATTTTTTAACGGATCAATTTGATCTTATCCGCATCAATATTGACTTATTCGGTATGTAAGGGAACGGGCAAGGAATCTTGTATAATACATATGTCAAGCTAAACCCGGTGAAAAAATACCAGTCATTATCATTTGGGTTTCCAAATTGATAGTCTTTGATATATATATCCCCTTCTGAAACACCATCCAGATAATCGAAAAAGGTTTTTCTGACACCAAATTCTGCTGCCAATGTAAATTGCTTGCCTATTAAATATTTAACTCCAGCACCCATTGGCAGTACAAATTGAATGGTATTAAAATCTTCCAAAGTCGGGGCTACACCATTAACTTTCACAAATCCTACTCCCATAAAAGCATATGGTGACCATTTCAAATCTGTTTGATCCCCTCTATAGTCCAGAAAATGAAATTCAAAAACAGAATTAAATTCGAAGATCTGATGCTCGAAACTGTATCTTCTGGAGACACCCAATGCATCTACTGGTTTATTATCATTTCCCGCCACTTTGCCATAGTTCAATGACATTTTCACACTTAGAACTGGTGAGAAATTCATCCTATAAATAGCACCAAATCCCAGCCTGGATTCGGAAGGACGTGGATACCGATTCAAATCTCCTGAATAACTAAAGCTTCCTATAGAACCTCCGAATTCAAGAAATTGACCCTGTATCGTAGTGAATGCAAGGAAACTAAGAAGAAAAAATAGTTGTTTCAAATGTTACCTGAATTTAGCTGCCGCTTTAACGCGTGAACCCAATACATAGGTCAGCTTTAGAGTTGTAACGATGTAAACGTCTTTATCATTTGGATTGCCTCGAGGTTTTCCTTCGACACTCGCTCCACCCTGATTCTGGTCAACGTAATAAGAAATGTCATTGCCATAGTTAATCGAAACTGGTCTGATGTTTTCCCTTTGGGTATTATCTGACACATTGATCAACTCGGCACTTCTATCAGACATGATTCTGGCCAGTGGATCATCAAATTGATCCAAGGCGACATATGCACCACTGACATCATCTATGTAGTCTGTAAACAAAAAGCGATAACCAACTTCAAGCCCTACATCAAATGGCGTTCCAGGAATTCTCATTTTTCCTCCAAGTCCAACAGGAATAGAAACTTGAATAGGGCTGTATTGGCTACTGTTATGTCCAGGTAAATTTTGCCCTTCAGTTCCTAATTTTCTGAGGCTCACCCAATCACCACCATTGGCAATTGGAGCCTGATTGGCTTCAGGCAGGCTTGAATCAGTTTGATAATCATACATTGGAACCTGGCCTTTTGGGTCATGATAAAAAAGAGCAGCCCCAAAAAAAACATAGGCATTAATAGGAAGTCGTGTATTCGGGCCACCAAAGTTTGGTAAAAGGTATATTTCCAAACCTAATTGTAATTCGTAAATGTCATTTCGGAAACTAAGGTTTCTTTGATATCGACCATTACCTCCATCTGAAGTATAATCTGGGTCTGATGATGCATCTGACGCTTGAAGTCTACCCCAGTTCAAACCGCCACGTAGGGCCATATATGAGTTAAATTTATAACCCATATTAAAACCAAATCCCGGTCTTGTAAAGCTTACATCCGTACTTCCCGCTTTAGTCAATGGAGCCAGATCACCAAAATAATTGAGGGTGTTTACATTAAAGCCGGCAAATTCATATGGCCGAAATCTTCCTCCCACAGATCCTCCGTGGTAATTTGAAATCGCTTTATTCTTGCCTTTTTTCTTCCCGTATTTGCTGCTAAACTGCGCTTGACCGTCAATTCCAGAAAATAAAAATAGGCATATGATCGAAAATATATATAAACTCCTTAGTTTCATAACTTCACCCATGTGCACAAAAGTAAATAAATTGGATGATTTAAGATATAAACTTGCTTAATTTCTACGATCCAAACCCCAAGTGAGTTTATTTCTTAAAGTTTCTAAAAAAGAGCTCCCTTTCACTTTGATCAACCTAGCAGAAAAATCAGCTTTTCTTATCACCAATTCTTGAGGACTATCAATGGCTTCTGACCTTGAATCCATAGAAACCAGAAATGATTGATCTCTTGACTCAATTGTAAATTTTAGTTCACAATTTTCGGAAACGATAAGTGGTCTCATATTTAAATTGTGAGGACTCACAGGAGTAATTATAAATGTATTGGTTTGTGGCATGATCACCGGGCCTCCACAGCTAAGTGAATACCCCGTTGATCCGGTGGGAGTAGAAACCATCAGACCATCCGCCCAATAAGTATTGAGGTATTCGCCGTTTATGAAACATTTTACCACAATCATAGACGATGTGTCTTTTCTGAGAATGGCAAATTCGTTGAGCGCATAATTGATGCCTTGAAAAATGTCTATATCAGAATCTAGGCTAATGAGAGTTCTATCATCATATTCAAAATCACCCAAAAAATAAGAATCCAAAGCAGATTCGATTTGATCTTTGGAAATGTTAGCCAAAAAACCCAATCTGCCCAGATTGATTCCCATAATTGGTAATTCAGATTTACCAACATATGTGAGCGTATTTAAAAGTGTGCCATCTCCCCCTAGGCTTAAAATGGCTTCAAAATCGGATAAGTCTGTGGAGCGATCAAAAATTGGGAATCCATCAAATAAACCAATTTTCTGTGAGGCGATCTTATCTGAAATGTAAATTTCACTATTCGCTTGTTGCAATTGTGCCAGCATGTTTTCTACCAACTCAAGAACATCATCATGTATGGCCAGGCTATGAATCGCAATTTTCCCCATGTCTTATATTTTGAGGTATTTCATAAAAATATCCAGTCTTTCTTGCTGATCAAAGCTGGATTTGGCAGAACTAAATGAGGATTCAATTTGAAACCCATAATTTCCAAGAGATGCTATGATTCTATTGACGTCTTCCTTATTAATCTTTAAAGTCAGCAATAATTTGGATGCATCGTTTTGATCTTCGCTTATATATGAGGAGAGTATTTTGGCATCATTCGATTCAATCAAACGACTTATTTCAGATAAGGAATAGTCAATTGCGTTGAGCTTCAATGTCAAAATAGCTCCAGGATTTAATACTGAGGAGGATTTAGCAAAAGCCTCCACTAAATCTTCGGTTGAGATAACACCAATGTATTGGTCCAAATCATCCAAAACTGCCACCAGTCGCAATCCTTCGTTACTTAATACTTTCATCACGTCATAGTAGTGATTAAAAGCCGTAACATGACAATTCTGACCTAAAAGGGGATAATCACCAACCACTGAAAAATGCAGATTGTCGTCAAAAAGCATTTCCTCTGTGATAATACCTAGATATTGACCATCGCCTGAAACAGGAAGCTGAGATAAACGCAATTCGTCCATCCAAAGCTTGGCCTTACCGATATCATCAGAAGGTTTCAGTGGAGGAATCATGTAATTTACTAGCTCCTTTGCTATCATACTAGCTCCTTTTCATTTAGAAACTCTTCCAAAAAGGTGTTGAAAATTTCTGGATGTTCCATCATTGGGGCGTGACAACACTTATCAACAAATTTTAAAGTCGTATTTGGAATTAAACGATCAAATTCATGGGCAACATAAGGAGGTGTTATCGTATCATTTAATCCCCACACCAATAAGGTTGGGACTTTTATTGCCGGTATGTCATTGGCCATATTGTGCCTTTGAGCTGATTTGGCGATGGCAACTATTCTTAATGCTTTCGGAATACTTTTGGTAGTTTCAAAAACCTCATCTATCAAATCCTTTGTAGCTGTTTTAGGATCATAAAACGTATAAGCCACTCTTTCCGCCACGTATTCATAACTTCCTCTTCTTGGGAACGAGCCGCCCATGGCGTTTTCGAACAATCCGGAACTTCCTGTTAATGTAAGTGTCTTTACTTTTTCTGGATTTCTTAAAGTGAATATCAATCCAATATGACCTCCTAAGGAATTTCCGATAAGATTCATATTTGATAGCTGAAATTCAGTAACAAACTCTTCAACAAATTTATTCAATGAATCCAGCCCAGCTTCTTTTATTGGCATGGTGTAAATAGGCAGTAAGGGGATCATTACCCGATATTTTTTTGAAAATCTTTGAACTACCAAATCCCAGTTACTTAGCGCTCCAAAAAGCCCATGAAGCAATAGAAGAACCTCTCCATCTCCTTCATCAATATACTGAAACCCATTTCTTTGCTTTATCTCCATTACTTAAATCTACAAAAAGGTATATACGGATTTTGATTTACCCGCGATATTTTCAAGCGAATCAATCATATCCTTGAGAAATGGCATGACATAAGAAACCCATTCGAATACTTTTGGCCCTATTACCTCAATAATCGGATATATCATTGAATCACCGATCATTTCATCTGGAATTCTGAAACCAATGGAATCAAAAACCCAAATGACCACACTGAATATAAAAGCCCATTTGAATACTGAGGCTATGGCTCCAAGTATGTTATCAAAAAACCCAAGAAACGTAATATCGATAGCCTTTTTCAGCATTTTACCTAAAAGAGTCATGATTAATACAACAAGAATAAAAAGCACAATAAAAACGCCTATGGTTAAAACCTGAAAATATTCAGTGCCTTGAAAAAAATTATTCGATATAGGAATGGTCAATTTGATGGCCGCAAAGAGTCCGGCAAAAAAGCCAATAAATGAAAACAACTCCATTACAAGCCCTTTCAAATATCCCTTTACTATCCCAATGATGAATACGACGATGAAAAATATGTCTAAATAACTCAAATCTTAACTCAATAGTTGTTTTGCTAGAGCTGAAATTACCTTACCATCTGCTTTGCCGGCTAATTTCTTAGTTGCAACACCCATTACTTTGCCCAAGTCCTGTGCCCCAGACGCACCCACTTCGGCGATTATTACTTTCACTTCCTGTTCAACCTCAATTGCTGTAAGTTGTTTAGGAAGAAATTCCTCAATCACCTCAAGTTCAGCCTTTTCAACTGACGCTAAATCATCTCTTTTCTGATCAATATAGATATCATATGAATCTCTTCGCTGCTTTGCTGCTTTAGTCAATAGCTTCATTTCCGCATCTTCCGTGAGTTCCTGACTTGCTCCCTTTTCAGTCTCAGCCAATAAAATCGATGATTTAATTGACCTTAATGCATTCAATCGGATTTTGTCCCTTGCGAGCATCGCCTGCTTTATCTCCCCTTCAATTTTCTTTTTTAAACTCATAATCTATTTTTTATGAACAAATTTGCTCTTGAACTTGTGTTAATCCAATGACCAAACTTAGCGTAAACATCAACAAAATTGCAACTCTGCGCAACGCGCGCGGAGGGAATAATCCAAATGTTGTACAAACAGCCCAAGATTGTGAAAGATTTGGTGCTCAAGGGATCACGGTTCACCCCAGACCAGATGAAAGACACATCACTTATAAGGATGTACTGGATCTAAAAGAGGTTGTTAGTACTGAATTTAATATTGAAGGTTATCCAGACAAGCGATTTATGCAGATCATTGAAATTGTGAAGCCGGAGCAAGTTACTTTGGTTCCAGATGGCCCGGGTGTATTGACTTCTTGTGCCGGGTGGGATACTATTCAGAACCATGACATGCTTGCGGAAATTATTGCAAAACTCAAGTCTTATGGCAGCAGGGTATCTATTTTTGTTGATCCGAATGAAAAAATGGTCGCGGGCGCAAAAACGACTGGTGCTGACAGAATAGAGCTGTATACTGAACCATACGCCTCAGGATATTCAATGGACAGGGAAGCGGCCGTAAGCGCATATATAAAAGCGGCCGCCAAGGCGACCGAATTGGGACTTGGCTTAAATGCTGGACATGATTTGGATTTAATCAATTTGCAGTACCTAAAATCCTGCATTCCGCAATTGGACGAGGTGTCTATTGGCCATGCATTAATATGCGATGCGTTATATTATGGTCTGGAAAACACTATTCAGATGTATTTAAGAAAGATTCAATGAAATTATCATTTAGAACCCTGGGAGAAGGTGTGCCATTGGTTATTCTACATGGCCTTTTTGGGTCAGCTGACAATTGGCAAACTGTTGGAAAAGCACTCTCCGAAAAATTCAAAGTTTATCTGGTAGATCAAAGGAATCATGGTAACTCACCTCATAGTGACGCATTCAACTATGATTTATTGGTAGATGATCTGAATGAATTAATTGATGGCGAAGGTCATAATAATGTGATTTTGATTGGTCATTCGATGGGGGGCAAAGCGGCTATGAATTTTGCTGTTAAGTACCCGGAGAAAGTTGATAAACTTATTATTGTAGATATTGGTCCAAAACAATATCCACCACATCATGAAAACATTTTCGATGGATTCAAATCCATTGAACTCTCAAAAATAGCATCACGAAAAGAGGCCGATGAACAACTTTCGGCGGCCATTCCCGATTTTGGAGTCCGGCTATTTATTCTTAAGAATCTTACACGTGATGATGCTGGTAATTTTATCTGGAAAATCAACCTTGGTTCATTAGAGAATAATGCCACTGAAGTTGGTAGGGCTCTCAATCCGAATGACATTTATAATGGCCAAACCATGTTTATCGGCGGTGGTAATTCAAATTATATTAAGGCTGAGGACGAAGAGATGATCTTAAGACATTTTCCACAAGCCAGGATTGAAATGATCACAGGATCTGGCCACTGGGTTCACGCTGAAAAGCCTAAAGAATTTTACGATTTAGTTCTCGATTTTTTATCAAAATAGAATATCCTTATCCTGTACTGGGAAGAAAAATATATTACTTTATGGCCAACAAAGGCACTCTCTTTATAATTCCAAGCTATCTCTCTGAGAAAAATGATGCATCATTTATTGCCCCAATGGTACTTGATGTGATCAAAAACACCTCCCATTATTTGGTTGAAAATGTCAGAACGTCCAGGAGATTTATTAGTAGTTT
>JBLICU010000025.1:0-36984 GCA_047632435.1 Cyclobacteriaceae bacterium | reverse complement strand
GTTTTATCTGATGTTAAGATTTTTTACCACCCAATATAGCGTACCAAGGGTGCGGCCGGCTAGGCATATAACCTATCAGCGATTGTCAGCAATCGATTTGACATTTAATGTTCTAAAAACACGAACTGATTTTTCATTAAGAAAACCCGGTTGCCAATTATGCATATCCTTGATGATACTCATGATTTCCTCATTGGCTCTTGAGATAGTATTCTTCAATATTTTAATTTTGTTAAGGCATCCGCCTTTCTCAACAATAAATTCGACAGTCAACTCTTGAGTAAAATCTTGCTCTGAATCAATTAATCCCTTTTCAATTAAAAAGTCCCTTATGTTGTTATCTGAGCTTTCATATGAGTTCTCTTTCGTTGATACAAATGCTGTACATGCTCCGAAATAAGGAGGGTTCTCAAGTACACGAAATATTTCTCGTGGTTTTTCAGAAAGATAATTGATGTATTCGTCACTACAGTTTGAAGAAACAGTCATTCTGTGGTCTTGTTGGGCATTGGTATATGATGTTATGTCCCACGAAAAAATAATTGCTAAAATGAATTTCATCTATTCTGGGATTGTTTGATTGCTATCATCTAAAATATTCGCAGTATGGAGCTCTTGCGGAGTGTCGGCATCTATTTTTGGTTGTACAAAATATTTTAGATTACTGGTAGAAATTTAGATTTTTCATTTTTCCCTTATCACTCCATGATACATTCACAACAATGATTCTTCCGGTCGTGCAGAAACAAGCTTTGCACCCTTGTACTTTGGTCGAATCAAATTTAAATTCAATATCCTCCACTTTTACTTTTTGATCTTCCAAATACAATTCTATGGATTCTTTTCTTTCTTGTTCAGTATCATCACTGTCAGTTTTCCAAGGGTCAGAACATCCAGTTTCATCCCAGTAGAAAGTTGATGATTCGTCATCCTTTTCACACGATGAAAGAGCAATCAATAACACTAACATAATTAAGCATAAATGTGTACTTCTCATTTTTTGCTATATTTTGTACATGGTTCGGACAACATGACCTTTTAACCTGTTTTTCCAATAAATGACTACTAATCTAGCGGATTCTTAATGTTCCTCAAAATGTTGGTAGCAACGTGAGTGTATTTCTTGATTGTCGTTTTGGGTGAGTGTCCAGGGAATGTTTGAATATGCCCAAGGTCAGTTCTGATTCAAATAAATGTTTGACGAAACAGGTGAAGGACTGCTTTCATCGACATGATGGAAAGAGAAACGGTATAGCCATCAAAGCTGAAAAATTGACTCCATCAGCATGGCCAGCCCTCCACGGATATTCAAGTGCAGTAGTTCCAGAAATGCATAAATATCATAGCTATTATCTTTCGTTAGATTCATATTCGGGTTTAAGAATTTCCCAATCGAGTATGTAACTGGCTGAACTATTGATCTCAACAAGAATCATCGAATTGGTGTATTCACCTGGCTTGTCATCTACGTTGAATCTAAAAACCCCTAAGAAGTCATTTAGACTTAAATAATCAAAGTCCCATAACTCAATCTCTGCCCAACCCTCCTCCACTTCCAATGTCAGATTGACTGGGGCGACATGTCCTGTGTCTACACGAAAGTATATTGACCGTGTTGGCCATATTTTCGCTCCCTTGTATTTAAGATAGATTTCATCCATGTCAGTCTCATCTGGAAGTGTGCAATGAATGTTCTTAAGTAAGATCTTTGCCATAATTATTTTTGCTCAAAGTCAGAATCAGGATTAAAATCGCTGTTGAAGAATTAACTTTTTTTTTGAACAATGATACGATTCAGATTTCTTTTAATACTTAAATATATATTTATTCATTTTATGTTATTCATAAGAAATGCTTATGTAAAACAAAACAAGCGATCCTCCATCAACATCAGCTTAATAAATAGCCAATCTGTACTGTCCTTCTCATCATCAGCGTAGGAAACCAACTAGCGTGATGAAACCATCTTGACAAATCGACCCTCAATACAGCCTAGGGCTGGATTTAAGAGAGAAATTCATGATCATCCAAAATTGAACCATTGTGTAATAAAATGACCCAGATTGAATTTTTTATCATGTAAAGCATCTGGCAACAAAGATTACATATCATCCAATGATAATATTTAGTCAGCGCGATCATCATTCATAATCAAATGATGCAATGTGCTTTAATATATTTCATATTGTGGAATTTCAATTATCAGAAGAGTTGATTAGTTTGCTTCTTTGATCAAAATCAAGGAAATCACGCATGCTCACACTGATTCAATACAACACGGAAACATATAAATCAACATCGGGTATAGATCCATCCGATGCAGCCGAATGGCTCAATCCCGATCTGGTAAACTGGATCGATGTTGAGTCGACGAGCCAATCTGTAGTGGAGCGAATAGGAGAAATATTCAATGTTCATCCTTTGATCACCGAGGACATTCTTAACATCGACCATCTGCCAAAGTTCGAGGCATTTGAGGACCATATTTTCCTTTCATTGAAAATGCTGCGATACGAGGAAGAAAGCGATGAGATCACACAGGAACACCTCAATATTGTGCTGGGCAAGAACCTGCTGATCACTTTTCAGGAAGGTTTGCCTGGTGACGTTTTTGATGGTCTTAGAAAACGACTGGAGACGGGTAAAGGTGTAATCAGAAAAAACAGCGTGGAGTATTTGCTCTATCATTGTCTTGATGCGGTTGTGGACAATTACATGAGTATAAGCGAACTTCTTCGTCAACATATGGAAAAAATGGAAATGAATCTCATTGCGGACACATCTTATGATGCGCCTGAGCAAGTGATGCATCTCAAAAAAAAAATTAATGTGCTCCGTGGCTATACTGTGCCATTATGGGATGCCTTCAATCAAATGCAGGCAGAAGGAGAGCATTTTTTTCATAAGGACTCTAAGGTCTATTTCAGAGATATCAGCGATCACATCAAATTCCTTCTCTCTTTTTTCGATACTTCCAGAGAGATGCTTCGGGATATTATGGATCTCTACCAGACCAATATCAATAATGAGATGAATAAGGTAATGAAAACGCTGACGGTAGTTTCTGCGATTTTCATTCCCCTAACTTTCGTAGCGGGTGTTTATGGGATGAACTTTGATTTCATGCCCGAACTACACTATGAACACGGCTATATATTTGTATGGTGTCTGATGGGATTCACGTCCATGGTGATGGTCTTCATTATGCGTTTTAAGAAGTGGCTTTAAAACCTCACAATCCAAGACAAGCAACCTTGTACCACCTAAACACCAGGTAGGAGGATACGGTTTAGATTCCTTATCATTCCCCGTGTATCAACCATCTAACAAGTACGAGATACGATTCGTAAACGGCAGTTTGTTAAAGCTTAACAAACTAAAAAAGCGACCTCCTCGCAGAAGCCGCTTTGCCAACCGTCTAACCGCCATTAGACTTTCTGTTTAAAAATTATTTCCTCGAATCCCTCAACTTCTTCAACCCATAAATCCCGTTTGCCTCCAATCGGGGAGCAGGCAGTGGATAATAATTTGCTTTATCTCCTGCCTCTGTTTTTGAAATCCAAACCGTTTATTCGCCTTGTCCCAGAGTAAAGCCACGCTCATCGTCAAAGAAATAAAGGTTCTCTGTTTTGATAACGTCGAAACCTTCTTTCAATAAAAGACCCATTAACGCTATAATTTTGTTGGCATCAATTACTTCATAATTTGGCTTTGTAGTCAAATCCAGATTAGGGTTGACAAACCTACATCTCCAGTGATCCGTGCAGTACGTTTCTTTGTTTCCATTCGGATAAACCTTTACACCTCGATTTGTGATCATTTTAAGTTGTAGAATATCCTGACTAGCTGGTTTCAGCTTTTCGCCGAGTTCATTAGGATTTTTACCTTTCCAATCTAAAAATATGTCAACTCCAACCAATGTCTTTTTGGTCTCCTTTTGTAAGGTGAGAAGTTGCTCTTTGATTTCTATGGCTCCAGCCTCGAAGGAGACCGGCGTGAGACGAGTCGGCTTCTCGCCAAGTCGCTCAATCACGGCTTTGGTGAAATCTGAGGTGGATGCTTTGGTTTTACTGAATTCCTGGTTGAAAATGTCTGCTGTATGGATTCCATCTTCCAAAGTTTTGAGCAAGGCATTGGCGATCTTCTCTCCTATTTCCGACTGACCAATGTGTTGCAATAACATGACCGAAGCATTGATGAGTCCCGAAGGGTTGGCTATGTTTTTTCCTGAGATATCAGGAGCTGAGCCATGAATTGCTTCGAACATGGCATAATTGCGTCCGATATTTGCAGATCCTGCCAGACCTACCGAACCAGCTATCTCTGCGGTGATATCCGAAATAATGTCACCATAAAGGTTGAGTGTAACTACCACATCATAGTTTTCTGGTCTGGTGGCCAAACGTGCGGCTCCAATGTCTATGATCTGAACCTCTTGCTCCAATTCGGGATACTCTTTGCCCACCTCCTTGAACACTTTATGGAACATGCCATCAGTATGCTTCATGATGTTGTCTTTGACCATGCATGTTACTTTTTTACGCTTGTTCTTTTTCGCATATTCGAACGCATAACGGATAATCCGTTCACTTCCACTTTTTGTCACCAATTTCAGACATTGGATGACATCATCCGTTTGCTGGTGCTCGATTCCGGCATAAAGGTCTTCTTCATTTTCGCGTACGATAACAACATCCATTTTGGGGTGGAGGGTACGTACGAAAGGATGTATGGATTTACAAGGCCTTACGTTTGCAAAGAGATTTAGTGATTTTCGGATGGTGACATTTAGACTCTTATACCCTGAGCCTTGAGGCGTAGTGATGGGTGCCTTTAAGAGAATTTTGGTCTCGTTGATAGTGTCCCAGGACTCATCCGAGATACCGGCTGTATTGCCAGACAGATAGACTTTCTCGCCTACTTCAATATATTGTGGTGCAATCCGAGCCCCGGCAGCATCCAATATTTGTAATGTGGCTTTCATAATCTCAGGGCCAATACCATCACCACTGGCCACCGCCACAGGAACCAAGTCTTTCGCTTGCTTATTCTCTAAATTCTCTTTTGATTGTGTAAGCATGTTTATGTCTTTTTTTTGCAAAACTATGCTCAGCATATTATACTACCTATAAATTATGATTTATATATATTATGTTATTCATAAATATTAATTATTATAATGGTTAACAAATGTGCCGTAAAATAAAAAAAGCGACCTCCTTACGGAAGCCGATTTAGAAATTGTCTAACCGCCATTAGACTTTCTGTTTAAAACTTTATCTCGTAATTTTTTAAGTCTGTAAATGGAGCCAACGGCTAACAAGAGGTAAGCCTCCATCTATTTGGTATGGCATCCGCACCTCTGGCAGCCAAGGCAGGCTGATGGTCAAAAAAGAGGTTGAATGGGTTGTGGCTTTTCAAGCCTGTGTTCAATTTTTCGGTTCCTGAGCCTTCATCATACTCAATCTGGTCAGTCATTGCTACAGGTTAATCTTTATCTAATTCCGCCTTTTGAGATATTTTGTAAATAAACATTGATACCTGATCCAATGTCGTTTAGCTAAGCGTCATTCCTGCGGATGCAGGAATCACATGTCGTGGATCCTTTTAGTTTGATGGGATTCCCGCATACGCTGGGAATGACGTCAAAATTACATGCATGTTTAACGAAACGACATTGATACCTGAGCGCAAATTCAAGGCAGAAAAAATAGAGAAGCTTTTTTAAGCAAAAAATAATTCGTACATTTGGGTATATTTATTTGACATTTGTCCAAAGTGAAAAAATCCATCAAGCCCTATGCCACCCCATCTTCCTTCCCTTCAAAAGTAGAAGAAGCGGCAATGGCCTATGATACACCCGTAAAAAAAATTCTCCTCTCACGTAGTGGCCTCTCCACTCACTTTGTATTGGATCTCATGGCATCCTATCAGTTTAGCAAGCAAGAGATCTCCCGGTTGGCTAATATTTCTACCAAAACTTTGGAGAGGCATCTCCAGTCCGGCAGGATGTTTAGCGGCCTGCAATCTGATCGGCTTTTGGAATTGGCGGAGCTCTATCATGAGGGTATAGCGCTGTTTGGCTCCAGAGAGAAGTTTTTGAAGTGGCTGAATGCCAAGATCCCGGCTCTGGGTGATACTGCACCAAAAGAATGGCTGGATACCCATCATGGCATTGCTATGATCTCTGATGAGCTTGGCAGGATCCAACATGGCATTTTTGCGTGATTGTATACCGGATTTGCCAAACGTATCCACCAGATCATAATCCTATGGATGGCATGGGAGCCTTTAGAAAAGGAGGCCGATGGAATTCTAAAGGTACCTATGCCGTTTACACTGCTTCCTCTCTTGCTCTTGCCCGAAGTGAGCTCGCAAGGCATGTCAACCTTGAAAGTGTCCCCGACGGATTCAGTATTTATAAGATCGAGGTTCCTGATCAGGATTATCCATCAATGGCGCCACTTCCTGATGACTGGCCAGAAGACCCTCTTAGCCGAAGTACGCAGGAATTGGGTGATGCCCTGTTGCAAAATCCGGCCACATTAGGATTGAAAGTGCCTTCGGTGTGTGATCCCGATTCATTCAACTTCATACTTAATCCAAGAAGTATATATTTCAGTAAAGTAAGAGTGCTACAGAATTACCCTTTTGTGCCTTAACGCTGAATCTTAATGGATTTCATGACATGTAAAAAAACACCCTCCTCATGGAAGCCGCTTCCTAAATCTCCAGACTTCCAAAGACAGCCTGTCCGGGACAACCAGTCCGGGACAACCAGTCCGGGACAACCTGTACCGGGTTTCCGAAACTTCGGAAATATTCCATAGAAACACATGGATTTAGAGAGGCATTCAAAAAGCCGCTTTCGCAAATGATAGTTCCACCACAAAACCTTCATTGCCGCGAACATTAAAAACGGTATCGTCTTCGAAAAGCAAATATTGTCCTTTGATACCCACCAGGCGTTCTTCAAACAGAGGCGTTTTCGTGAGGTTCAGACTTTTAACTTTTGTGGGATATTGATGTACGGGGAAATCCAACGCCCATTTCTCAGTGCTACCTGACAAAAAATAAGGCCTTACCTCTTCCGGGATATATTGTGAGAGCTTATCACGAAATTCAAACAAGTCTGCTTGCTCCACCTCATTTTTGAGCATTTTCCTCCAGTTCGTTTTGTCCGCCACAAACTCCTTCAACGCGACCTCAGCAATACCTGCCAAATAGCGATTGGGAGCCTCAATAATTTCGAGTGCAGCAGTCGCACCTTGATCGATCCAGCGTGTAGGTACCTGGCTTTTTCTGGTTACCCCAACCTTTACATTGCTTGACAAGGCCAAGTAGACAATGTGCGGGGTTAGCTGCACCTGCTGTTCAAACGCTAAGTCACGATCTTCTTCACCCAAATGTGCCTTTGACAGCTCTGGTCGAATGATCCAATCGGCTGTTTGAGGGATTTTATAAAAGCAATCATAACAATGTCCCATGCGATAAATCTTCTGTCGACTACCACAATTCAGACATTGATAACCGGTAAATGTGAGCTTCACCTGCTCACCTAGAAGGCCATTGACGTGCAGTTCGTCCTCCCCTAATTGAAGAAAATACTGGATGGGCGAACCAAACTCCGTTCGCATTTTTGTTAAGACTCCTTTATGCATGTATAAATAGAATAAGTTTTTACAATGTATTGAAACAAAAAATGGATAATCGATCAAACCTAATGGTAGTCGCCTCACTCCCCTTAGGCTAAATGGAACTGGTGACAGATATATAATTAGCCCTTAGATAAGATTTAAGCAATTATGAGCATCAGACGATGATCTTAAAAAAAAATCTAAACTTTTCAAGAAACACTCTGTTAAACCGTTTTGACATAAAAATTTAAATTAATAATTATGAAAAAACTAGTATTTCTAAGCATGATTTTATCGATCGCATTGGCTTTTACTGGCTGTAGCGATGATTCGGATGAAGGGACAATTTCAGTTACTCCTACTGGCCAATCTACTACCTATATTCTTGGTGAGAAAGCAGTTGCCGGTATCAGTGGTACCGCCACATTTGTCGAAAATGATGATAACTCTACTACAGTAACTTTGAGTCTGAACAACACTCCAGAAGGTGGATCTCATCCTGCTCACATTCACTTCAATACCGCTGTGGAAAGTGGAGGAATAGCGATCTCCTTAGCCCCTGTGGATGGATCAACAGGCACAAGTTCGATCACTTTTGCTGCATTGAATGATGGTACACCAATTACTTACAGCGAATTATTGGATTTTGATGGATACATCAACGTGCATTTAAGTGCCGATGAACTCGGAACTACCGTTGCGCAAGGTGATATCGGACAAAATGAATTGACAGGTACAAGTAAATCTTATGCTTTAGGTGAGATGGCAGTAGCTGGAATCTCTGGAACTGCTATTTTCAGCGAGCGTGCTAATGGTGAGGCATTGGCTGTCATTGCATTGGATAATACTCCTGATGGTGGCTCTCACCCTGCTCACATTCATTTTAATACTGCGGTGGAAGGTGGTGGAATTGCTTTCAGTTTCAATCCTATAGACGGTACCACAGGAATGAGCATTACGAATGTTGCAGCTCTGGATGATGATACGGCATTTGGTTACGATGATTTTTTGGGATTTGATGGATATATCAACGTGCATTTAAGTGCCGATGAGCTTGGAACCATAGTAGCACAAGGAGATATCGGACAGAATGAGTTGACCAGTAATGCATTGACCTACGCGCTCAACGAAAAAGCTGTAGCTGGAATTTCTGGTACAGTTACTTTCACAGAAAGAGTTAATGGTGAAGCGCTAGCGGTAATTACATTGAGCGGAACACCTGAAGGTGGTTCTCATCCAGCGCACATTCATGTAAATAGTGCGGCTGAAGGAGGCAGTATTGCATTTACCTTCACTCCGATCGACGGAACTACCGGCATGAGTAAAACCAATGTAGCCACATTGAACGATAATTCTGCTTTTGGATTTACCGACATAAGCACATTTAATGGATACATCAACGTGCATCTGAGCACTGATGACTTAGCCACGATTGTAGCTCAGGGAGATATAGGTTCGAATGTGAATTAAACAGTCAAGTATCATTAATTATGACAAAAGGTTAGCCAATGCTAACCTTTTGTATTTCATGCAATGGACTATTGTTCAGTAATTTATGGTATCCTGCCTAAACATATCTCATAATTGCACTAACACTCATGGTATTCCTCTGCCCTTCTGATTGGAAACGGATCTATCCCGTGGCTACACTTCTTCAACGATAAAGAATCCGTCCTCTCCTTCAGGTTGATAAAGTGGCAAAAAGATCATTCCAGAATTGGGAGAATAGATATCTCCTTCAGCATCCATGGCAAGGAGTTCGCCCATTCTTACTTGTTGAAAATTTGTATCCAGGAAGCATTCTAAATTCGTCTGTTGGCGATACTTTGTGGTGGTAGAGTACAGCTACTTTCTTTGGTAAACCTGAGGATGTAGCCTGAAGGAGCTTAGAGTAATGATCCTCATGGTCATGCGCAGTAATCATACCCGACTTATCCAGAATCTCCCACAATCCTGAAGTATGGAGCGGATAGGCGTTATCTGTTCCAATCATACCTCCCTCGAATGCAAAGCTTACAAACGCTCTATTATGATAATAAGACATTAAGGTTCCCACAAGGTATTTGTTGATCTCAAGTACAATGGGGAGCTGTAAAGATTTGATCACAGGATGGTTTCCTTCATCCTCCGGCACTACAATAAAGTTACCGTTATCAGCAGACGTAGCGTGCAGATCAGCCAAAATCAAATCGGTGTAATCGCCTGTTAATTCTGATTCAATGGCATTATACAGTTCAGCAACTTGCTGACTTTCAGCACCAATAGGATTGCCTCCTTTGAGAATTTCTTGTATAATATGTGGTGACCAAACCCTATTCATATCACGGTCAATGAATCGTCGCTTAATGAGGAAAGCAGGAAGATTGCCACATAGGCCCACCAGTTTTCCTTTGATCTGTATGTTATGATTTTGGATTGCTGAAAAGACGTTTCTGAATGCATGCACGCCGATTTGTTCATTGCCATGTATACCTCCAACACATATAATAAGAGGTCCCTTTTCCTTTCCTTCTATTCTACCTAAAAGTCTCTTCATTTGTCTTTAAAGATTCAATTTCCATTTTTTTAATCTCGGGAAGATAGGTTTTTCAATATGCTGGCTGTGATATTGAGAAAATTCCCCTCGGTGATTATACCCAACAAGTTTGCCATTCTTAACTACGGGCAGACAATCGGTAGATTTGGATTTCATCAATGCTAGTGCCTCTCCTATGGAGGCTTCCGGGTGTATCGTTGTTGGATTCGCATCCATTAAATCTTTCACCATAACATCCTCACCGGGGCTTACGTGCATTTTTTTGCTATAATATTTCAGTAGGACCCTGTAGTTGATCACCCCCTTGATCCTTCTTTTATCATCCTCTACCGGAACATGTTTGATTTTTCGCCAATTGATGATATCTGCAACAAGCTCAGGAATGTCATTGGCTTGGACGGTGAAGAGGTCAGTAGCCATAAACTCTTCTACTAACATGGAATAAGGTGTCCAGTTGTTCAGCGAATCCAAATTGGCCAATTCCCATTTGTGAACAGGCAATCCCTTTCTTTGGTTTTCTATCATGTTGCAGGTAAGGCCAACTAAAACTTCTTCACGGCTTGTTAGTTTTGATAGTTTGGCATGGGAATCGATGATCCACTGGGTACCAGTTTGCCTTGTTTCGTTTCGCTCCTCTATGACTTCCAGATATCTGTCAATATCTTTCTTGGCGATATTATTGCTCTCAAGCCCTTTTCTTGCAATGGGCAAAAGCTCCTCCTTTATTAAATTCCTAACGTCTACCTTTTTACCCCCCCCCATCCAGGCAAAGTCAGTATTCATGCCATTATACGCCGCAGATAGAAAATTATCTTAGCATGATCAAATTCCATCTTGTTTGTGATGCCGGGATATTCATCACCAAATCCGCTCATCAATCCTATCCAAAAAGCAGCATTGGCTACTTCATCCAAAGTGGATGGCCCTGAAGGCAGTACTCGATTTTCGATTCTTAGGTGCGGTTTTCCATTAGGACTTACTCCATAACAAGCCCTGTTCCATCGGTATACGGTTGAATTGTGAACCATTAAAGCACGAAGCTTCGGGGTGATCCCTTGATCTATCAGATCCATAACATCAATTTCTGCGTCTGCCATCAACATCACACGGTACCTCACAATGTCATCCTTATACATATCTATAATTGAGTTTCTCAACCAATCATTTCCAAAAGTTACACGTGGACTTCTGTCTCTGATGTGCTCACCTGTAATGCGTGTATCAACTGACTGCTGAAATAGCGCCACTCTTGTCTCTGCCCATAGTCGTTTGCCCAGTAATATTGGTGAGTTGCCGCTTATGGCCAAAACTGGTGCAGCTAAAACCTGTGCGATTTTATATTTATGTACGAAGTTCTCAGGCCTGACCTGAAGGTGAACCTGAAAAGAGGTATTGCACGATTGCAGAATCATGCTTGAGGTTGAGTTCGTCAAGTCCATTGATACGCAACTCATAATTACTTCCACGCATCTTAGCTATGGCCTTAAGTAGCGCACGGTATCTTTCCAGTGGAGTCAGGTTTTCAATTTCAAGATCAAACTTGCGCATTGTTGGTAATATGCCTTTAAGGACAAAATCAAGTCTTTCTTTCTCTCCTAAGGCTCGTAGGGTATTCATCTTTTTGTTGAGGTCTGTTTCCAGTTGAGAAAAACAATGCGCTGTATATGGCAAGGGGTCCAAATTCGCTTCAATGTTGAATTGCGCCAGCTCGGTGGTGAATGAATTGTCAAGATTTTCCAACAACCCAAATGATTTCGGTACCGGCTTATAATGATTGTCTACTATACAAATCTCTTGTTCTGCGCCAATATGTAATGGTTCTTTGTTGAACCAATCTTCGCCAAGCATGAGCTCTAAAGCGTGAATATCCTTCAATAAATACCTCGTAAAATTGTTGAGCTGTTTTTGCGTAGAAATGACTTTTACTTTGAGTTCTCCCATCCCATCGTATTTTGAAATAGAATTTACCCTCTTTTGGTTAAAAATCAACACGATAAAAGTCACTTGATCGGGAAGTTTATCTCAAGGTTTTGAAATGTCCCAAAAATGGTTATTGCAGATTCAATTGGTCTGAGTAGGTAGCTAGGCCTTTTTTCCTTCCCGTAATTTTTTGAAAATTAACACGATCACCAAAACAAGAAATCCCAGTACCAAACCAACCAAAATCTCCCGTGCGATTGCGGGAAGTGGCGGGAATAAATGGTGGAGGAACTCAATCTGAAGCACAAAAATTCCACCCGACACGGTAATCAATGCGATGGTGCCATTTTTTAGGTATTTGGTACTGAGTACAGGGTATTTAGTATTGGGATTTTTTAAAATTTGATGTCCTAAAGTTATTATGGTTGGTGGGGTTTTGGGCAGTCGGTGGAGGGTTGATATTATTTATTAATAAAGGAGTTAGAGGTGAAAAGTGTTTTGGTTTAGTTTTTGGTAGCCTGGAGATTCTCATTTTGAAGATGATTTTATCAAAATAAAAGGACTCAGAAAAACTGTCTCCAGAGCTCAGAAAGGCCGATTTTATAAGGCACCCAACTTATAGTTATAAGTTGTTTCATTTATAGCTATAAGTTGCTTCATTCATAGCTATAAGTTCATCTGTTCATAGCTATGTCTGCAGCGGCAAAATGGCTTTCTCATTTTGAGAAAAAATAAATGAAAAATGTGGCGATTTGATGACCTTGTTTGATGCTGCTTTTTCAAGCCATCTTCACCAAATCCGCATGCAGCTTCTCTAGTGTAGCGCGAGCATCTTTGGTATATCCTGTATGGACAGGCGAGCCCTGTATGATGGTACTTCTGGTGGCTGTGAGCCAGCGAAACCGCTCAGCGATCGCAAACTCAGCAATGCCTCCTCCGGCTTTGGAACCTTCACAAATCAACTCAAAGGAACGTGTATAGTCTTTGACCAGCACAATATCTACATCTGGAAACAAAGCCAGCATCCGCGCTTCGTCCCAATGAAAAACACATTGAAGGAAGCGCTCACCAGAGCAATACAGGATGGAGCCAATGTTCACAAACTCCCCACGCTCTACCTTGGGTATGAGCCGGATGGTCGCATACTCAAATAAGTGATATCCTTGCATCTTCGGCTTCTTTTACAAATAATGGAGATTGACTCACGCGTGTTTTCAGAAACTGCTGGTACACCTTGCGCTGGTCTTCCGGGTCTTCAAAACCACGATCATCCAACCAATCCGTCGGGATGGTCGCTACGATCTTAGCTATAACTTCCGGTGTGATTAGCTGACTGAAAGCTCTATCTACTTCCTGCAACTCTGCAGCCTTGCTGATCAACACATGATTCTTGATCAGAGGAAAAGCCTGTGTACCTGCAGTATTGTTCCAGCTGTGTTGCCAATACAGCGCCGCGCCATGATCGATGAGCCAGAGCTCGCGATTCCACCAAAGCAGATTGGTATTGCGCACTGTGCGGTCCATATTCATGAGCAGCGCATCCAGCCAGACGATTTGCGAAGCGAGCAAGGGATCAATATCCGTGGCTACCGGATCAAAAGTGATAGAGCCGGACAAATAATGCAGCCCCAGATTCAGCCCCACACTTCCTTTCAGCAAATCCTGAATCTCTTCATCGCCTTCCATCCTGCCGAACCCATCGGCAAGCTGTACAAACACCAACTCCGGCACCTTAAAGCCTAGCACCCGGGCGATCTCCCCTCCGATGAGCTCTGCGATGAGGGCTTTCGTGCCCTGACCGGCACTCCGAAACTTGAGAACGTACAAGAAACCATCGTCTGCCTCCACAATGGCAGGCATAGAACCACCTTCACGCAGTGGCGTCACATAGCGTGTGGTATTGACCTGTCTCAAGCCTAGGGGATTATTCTCTTGTTGCATCTCTTTGGTATCTGATGGCAAAGATATGCTTTTAGGATTTTTGGTTGTTGGAATTTAGTGTGGGGGATTTAGTACTGAGAACATTGTTGTTTTTTGGGTGTTAAGGTTGGGTGGGGGAGCCTCATCTATGCGAACAGATTGCATTAGGGAATAACTACAAATCATGATTTCAATATATAGGGCAAGGTCTGTAAGAAATGGACGTTGAAGAAGGGTTAAACTGAAATTAATATTTCAGTTAACTCTGGATTATAAACATCCATACTAATTTCAGGTGTTTCAATAGTTGCAATCAAACTGTATCGAATACTGTCAGAATACCGTTCTAATTTTTTTCTTGTTTTCCACCATCCTCCTACGGGAAATACACCTATTTTATTTTTAGTAGCCAAATCCGCAGCATTGCCAATCCAAATATCCTTATGTATGCTTCCTTTATCTCTAACCTCTGATCCCAAGACCCAATTTTCGCTTCCTTCTTGTCTATAGCCCTTAGTTTCTTCCCTTATCGATTTGCTAATCCTCGCTTTAAAGGCTTTATCACTTTCATTGCGATCTATCATTTTAAATCTCAACCCACAAGATCTATAGTTTGCAGCAGTAGCATATTTTTTGTTTCCAGGGTTTGGTTCAATGAAATAAGACAATGTGAGCTTGAAAATCACCTGAGTTTCGCCTAGTTCCAACAATACTTGTGCAGGCCAAGGAAGGTCAAACAAATGAAATTCGTTTGTTTTTATTCTATCCGTTTTTTGATAAGGTTGAATAGTTCTTTCGGCAATAAGGGTCAATGAGTTTTCCTCGCTATATCTAGCCTTTGAAAAATTAGGAACACCATAACCAACACTTGAAATTAAGCGTTTCTGATCATTTGCTGTAAGATTGTTAATTGACCTATTGCCCAACATTTGTGTCGTCCATTCTGCAGAATGAACGACCAATGCCCGAATGGTTTCTGGCCAATAATGTGGATAATGCTGATATAGTTCAGCAATAAATTTGGATGCCAAAGCAGCTGATCCGCTCGTGTCCCCAAAGGTGGTTAACCAAGACCTCCCCAGTCCGCCAACTCCTGCAGACAGCAATTTTAAAGAATCAGGATCGAAAAGTGAATTATCAAAAATGCCATCATTTCCACCTTCCATTACGATATCTGGTTTTCTGGCCCATTCTTTTGACCAGCTAATCGATGTTGTATTACATGGTGCCATTTCTCCCCTCTTTGCTAACAACTCAGCGCCTGGATAATTTTGATAATCAATTCCATCCTTAAGAGTGAAGGAACCTATGGTAATGGAATTGAATGACTGTGCTGGATCGTTCACAGAAATATCATGATTTACCAAAGGATATTCTAACCTATTTTCAAGTGGGACATTCCCACCAGACACTAAGATTAAAGTTCGATTATTTGGATCGCCTTCAAGTCCGCATAGCATTTTATCAATAGCCGAAGACCATGATGTTGGTCTGCCTTCGTGTTTTACATTTGGAGCGGTCACAGCCAAACACACAATTCGTTTATTTTCCGGATTCATTATTTCAGCCCTTGATACTGCTTCAATTGTGATTTGCCCATATAAATCAGGATCATTTGGGTCGCTATTCTCTAAAATTTTAATGCTTTCCAAAGAATGAAATATTCTTATATTCTCGGTACTTGAAAGCGGTTCAATCATGTCACCATAAAATATCAATCCTGCCATTGGCGTTCCATGCCCATTTGGATAAGAATCCGCATTAGTCCAACTTGGATTTATTGAATCCAAATTCCGTTCAGGAATAAGTCTTTCAAGCAAAGGGTTTACTCGGTTAACGCCTGTATCTAATAAGCATACAGATATATTCGAGGTATCAATTATTAACCTATTCTGTAAATCATTGATTACATCTGTTTCCCAATCTCTATTGAGTTCAGTGAAAAAATCGGCTGTTTCAGAAGGTTTTCTCAGTTCCGATAGATTTTCATTGTACAACAAAGTACTCGATAATTCAGATGCTGTACCTTTTATAAGCACAATAAAGTGCTCAGGAAAATCGAGAACCCTATTGCCAACATTCAGCTGATAATTACTCAATTCGCTTTGAATCGTTTCTAGAAAATTATACGCAGATTCTTCTGATTTATTAAACCATACCTCCCACCAAATATCTTCGTTAACATCAGGAAAATCCAATTCAATCTCCTGCCAAAAGCTCTCTAGCGTGGCTCTTTTGATGCTATCGATATTAGCTAAAAGGCTTTCGTTTTTAGGGTTACCGGTCGTTGTGTTTTCATTAATGTATTGGTCAATTTTTTTAAGAAATTGATTAACCTGCTTTTTTCGGAGGTAGACAGCAGCTTTGTAAATGATATGCTCAACTCCAGCTTGATCTACTGATTTAATTCTTTTACAAGAAACCAATCGAATATCTCCCTTCGAGTTCTCAAATTTGTCAATATCAAGTTCAAAGTCTATGGCTGAATCGAAATCAATGAAAACGAAATCATAATCTAAATCACCTTCTGAGAATTCGTTAACAGCATCATCTAATTCATCTCTTAATCGAGAACCATGACCTTCCCTATTAAGCCCGTCCCTTTTCACAAAAGAGCCTCTACCAAAAGTACTGTACGGAAGCGAAATAGTCCTTCCGCTAAGAGAGATGTGATTAAAATCTGACATTAATTGAATTTAAAACAGTTTCTTACGAAGCTTGATAGCTTCAAGTAAATATTCTTCAGGATTTGTATTGGCACCATAAATTAAATTGTGCTTTAACAACTCTTCAGAAACCCGTTTTATATCCGCATAACTTAATCCAAGTGAATTCTCCGAAAGATTCTCTAAGGAAAATGAATCTCTCTTTAATGCATCAGAAAGAAGCAATTCATAAAAATCCCGTATTTCATTGACACTAGGTAATGGAAATGAAATGATATCATCAAACCTACGAAATAGTGCCTCATCAAGATTTTTCGGAAGGTTGGTTGCTGCGATTATGAGGCTTGGAGAATCTTCTTTTTCTATTTGCAACAAGAAAGAATTGAGAACTCTTTTAATTTCCCCCACTTCATTCCCCTGATTTCTAGTTGTTCCAATGCTATCAAACTCATCGAATAAATAGACCGCTCTAAATTCATGCATGGCGTCAAAGATGAGTCTCAATTTTGCAATTGATTCTCCCATGTATCTGCTGATCAGACCATCTAACCTTATAATAAACAATGAAATACCTAATTCTTTTGCAATTGCATTGGCTGTCATTGTTTTACCACACCCTGGAGGGCCGGTTAGCAATATTTTCTTTCTTGGGAATAGCTTATGTTGTTTTAAAATCTCAGTCTTCTTTTGTTCATCAAGAATTCTCTTTAAAGAGGACCTCACTTCAGGCGCCAAAACCATATCCTTCAATTTGACGTCAGGATGGACTAGTTCGAGAAGATCATTCAAGTCCTTTTGTGTGGATGAAATAGGAAGTCTTCGTTGCTTCCCTTGATGTTCCTGGCTACTTTTTGCTTTGTTAATAAGTTCTTTAAGTTCTTCGGCAAGAGAGTTATGACCTTTCCTAGCCTCTCCTGCTGCTATTTGCATAGCAGTAGCATAAAAACGAGAATCATCACCTTCAGTGTATGATTTAATTAAAGATTTTATTTGATCTGCAGCAGCCATTGTAAATTCAAAAATATGGAATTATAAGCTCAAAATCTATCGAATCTGTATTAATAACAATCTAGCCAAATTAAGATTCTGCTTAAAACAGATTCCATGAAAGCCCTATTTTCAAACCCATCTCCTCAGCACCTTGAAGGCTGTCAAAGTCACACTCAAAAACGCATAGTCAAACCCAAAAACTATTTCCCAAATCCACCCCACTCCTACCCTCCTCCCATAAAATTTCCTAAGTTTGGCGGATGCACAAACTACTTACTTCCCTATTGCTTATTTGCGTAAGCGGCTCACTCCTCACGGCGCAAGTCGATAAAAAAGAAAAAGCCCTTATTACTTCCATCAACCAGCACAACGCGTATCACACGGAGCTGCTCCGGAAGCTGGTGAATATGAATAGCGGCACCATGAACTTTGAAGGTGTACAAGCGGTGGGTCAGGCTTTGAGGACAGAGTTTGATGCACTGGGCATGGAAACGCAGTGGGTGGATGGCTCAGCTTTTAACCGGGCGGGGCATCTGGTCGCCAGAACCAACGGCACCAAAGGGCCTAAGTTCCTTTTGATTGGTCACTTAGACACGGTTTTCGAACCGGATAGCCCATTTCAAAGCTACCAGATGCTGAACGACAGCATCATGAAAGGCCCGGGAGTCGCCGATATGAAGGGTGGCGATGTGATCATCCTCCTCGCCCTCAGGGCGCTGAAAGAAGCCAAACTGCTTGACAAGATGCAGATTCAGGTAGTGATGACGGGTGATGAAGAAAAGAGCGGCAGTCCTCTTGACCTATCAAAGCAAGCGCTCATAGAAGGAGCAAAATGGGCAGATATCGCTCTGGCTTTTGAAAATGCAGATGGTGACCCCAAGACCATCGTGGTATCCAGAAGAGGCTCCTCAGACTGGGCGCTGAACGTAAAAGGAAATGCGGCGCACTCCTCGCAGGTATTTACCGAAAAGGTAGGAGTAGGCGCCATCTATGAGACTTCCCGCATTCTCAATGAATTCTATGTACAGCTTTCCAAAGAAGAAAACCTCACCTTCAATCCCGGAATGATCTTGGGCGGAACGTCCACCAGCTACAAAGCCAATGAAAGTGGTGGAACGGCTTTTGGCAAAAACAATGTAGTAGCTCAGGAGGTAAAAGTAACTGGCGATATCCGAGCGGTCTCTTTGGAGCAACTGGAGAAAGCCAAGGGCATCATGCAAGAAATCGTAGGCACGAACTATCCCGGCACGAGTGCCGAAATCATTTTTGAGGATGGCGGCTATCCTCCTCTGGCGCCAAGCAAAGGCAATTTTGAGCTGTTGGACAAGTACAATCAGGTAAGCATAGACTTAGGCTTTGGACGGGTAGAAGCGGTGAACCCCAGAAATGCAGGTGCTGCAGATGTGTCCTTCACATCGGGCTATGTAGACATGGCCATAGACGGCATGGGGCTCAGCGGAGCAGATGACCACACCATCAACGAAACAGGCAATCTGAATATGATAAGTGTACAAGCCAAGCGAGCTGCGGTGTTGATCTATCGGATTGGGTGGTTGGAGAAGTAGGTTTTTAGGTTTTGGGTGATTGGGTTTTTGTGTTGGTTATGATTGAAAGATAGTTGGGTTGAAAGGTTTTAGAAACCCAGACGCATTGTAAGACTACCGAAGACTACCCGTCCGGGTTTCGAAAACTTCGGTAGTCTTTAAACTCACCTCACCGTAACATGGATACATTTTGTCTGACTTTCGAGTAGTACATAACATTGGCCTTCATCTTGCATTTTAATCAACTCGCGAACCAATAGATTTCTAAGGCGGTAGGAATAAACAGGCGTGCTATTGCCTCGTTCAAAAAAGCGTGTTTGGGCAATGTCAAACGTGCGTCCTTAATAATGCGACGAGTTATTGGCCGTAGCGTTTACATTATTTTTGCGAAGCGATTTTTCGTCTTCGATGGTTCGCAATATTGAGGTAACTGAAAACCGATATTCGGTCATTCCCAATGCTTCCGGACGGTCACAAAAATTTTCGCCCAGCAAGTCTAAAAAGTCCTTAGCTGCTGGCCGCAGATAAGGGGTTGAATTGGTTAAATGGGGTATTTCATAGTATTTGTTGTCGGTTATTTCCTGGAGATTATAACGGCTACTAAATGCTTTGGCGTCTGCTTGATGCTCCTCTTTTGATTTCACAGGCGCTTTTAGCCCTTTTTCTTTGGCTACTTCTCGATGGTGATCGTTGATATAACGGCACAATGCCCTGTTTTCATCTTTTGTCAGTACCGGAATAGGAACCATGTCTTTGGTTTTGCCTTTTGGCGTTGGAGTGAGGACTTTAACAATTAAGACTATAGTCAATAACAATATTCCAACGGCAATAAGGATTTTACGAATGCTGTATTTTCTTCCCTTTTTACTCCTGTTATTCATATCAAGATTCCAGCTGCAAAGAGGTGAAAAAGTTTCCTACTTTCAGACTAACCCGATTAAGAATACTTTCCGAAATCAAGAAAAGTGTATGGAATTAACATCTCATTCTTTGGTCAGGAAAGAGATGTTAATTCCATGGATATAAAAAGGCGAACCCATGCGTTGGCTATTGGGATTAGGACAGAAGCCGTCCAATAAATCATTTACCTAGTAGCCACCCGGCACGCTGTTGAATATTATACCTTCAAATACAAACCCACGATATCGTCTGTCTGTTCTTCTTCCCCTCTGTGCGCATCTACCAATTGGATGAGTTCTTCTTTTGAAATGGCCATTTTGGATTTTAACACATTTTTAAGATTGCGAACCTTCAGCTTTTTCCCGTTTTCATTGAGCTGATCTACCAGACCATCCGAATGAGTAAATAATGCATCGCCTTTGTCAAGCTTCAGTCGGCGGGTTCGGATATACTTAATAATTCGATCCGGGTTTAACGTTGCTTTTTTGGTTTTAAATTCTTTAAATCCAGAAGGCGAAAAATGGTAGAGATTAAGTCCGGTGGCACTGTATTCTACCTCTAAGGTCAGATTATTTATTTTGATCACAATCATCTCACACCCGATCCCATATCCAAGTTCTAATTTTTGCTCTTGCATATTATTCAGACTGTTGTGGAGATTTTTGATCAACCAATGAGGGGCGCCATTTGCATCATATACCTGATTCAAAATGGACATCACACTTACAGAAGCCAACGCCCCTTCTACAGAGTGCCCTGTACAGTCCCCAACCACAATCCACGTCCAATTTTTGCTCTGCCTCGCCCAATAGAAATCTCCTCCTACAACGTCTTTAGGCTGATACCACAAGTCGATATTCTCAAATAATTTCGAAATTTTGTTGATATCCGGCAATAGCAGGTTTTGGATCCGCCTGGCGCTGAGTAGTTTTTGCTGTTCCTCGGTGGATTCATCAACTTGTGGTTCTTGCTCTCCGCCTATCTCCAATTCAGTTTCACTCAGAAGAAATTTTAAAAAAAAGTGAAGTTTTGCAAAGGACTTATCAGAACTCAAGACGAAAAGCCACTGATCCTCTTTGATTTTAATGAAGTAGAGATATTTATTTTCTTCATATTGGTTGATGAAAAATTTGATCTCTTTATCCGGATCAATCGCCAGAAAATAAAGTCTCATGACAAGGGCTTCATGATCGTCGGGATCCAATCCGCTGGAGATGTTATCAAATTTGATTTCATCATCGAGTACAAGCCCGGAATATGAAATGTCTGAAAAATTTCTTTTCAACTCTTTAAAAAGTGAAGTAGGATTCATGATAGCTTGTCTATTACGGTTTTAAATTTTTCACTAAAGTTTTCATACATTCTGTTTGCCAGCTCCTTATTAGGTTCCAGACTTTCGGTGAATACTGAGACAAAGTGCACTTGATTTATGAAGAAGATTACAATGCTCCCATGCTCGGTTACAATGAATGAAAAGGTCGTGTTGAACGACTCGTCAATCGACATCATGGGAATATCTTTATACTTCTCTAATATGTTGACATGGCTGCCGCAAGACTTGGCAATAGCCAACTCCATACTATGAAAAGTAACACCCAGGGCGTTTGGATAGGCGGATAGAAATTGCTCAAGCAAGGTATCGAGCTCGTTCATAGAGGATTTGATTTAGTTGATCGTTTATTTAAAATAATTTCCATATCAACCAAACAAAAGCAGCATTGTTTCGATTAGGTGTATATACATTAAATTATTTTAAAGGCGATCACTTATGACAGAATTAGGATTTGAACAAATATTCACCAATGAGTTTGGGTCTGGGTACATCAATGAAAAAGAAGCCGCGATAGCACTTGTGGCTGAGACAGATTATATCCCAATCAAAAACTTTAAGCAGCTCTTTGAAATGCTCAGTGACGAAATTGAGTCAAATCCAGTTTACCAAAAGTTCATTTTTGACAAACGTGCGTTGCGCACCTTTCACCAGCCATCCATGAAATGGTATTTTATGGAATGGAAAACTCAAATGATCCAATATGGTCTCACCAGACATTTTAAGTTGTTACCTGATTTAGGATATTTCAAGAAGGCTGTTGAAGCTGCCAGAAAGCCCTTACTGAAAAAGTATCCTGAAGAAATTCTATCCAAACTGAGAATAGAATATTATGATGACGTGGAATCAGCTTTAAAAGCAGAGTAATCATGAACTACTTAGTCGAAGGCACCAAACACACACCTTTTGTCAAAATATCTTCTGCTGAAAGATCCATTCAGATAAAGGGTGTTTCGCATCCAGAACATGCTTTGTCTTTCTATTTACCAATAATAGAGAAGTTGAAGACGCTGGTGAATCTACATGACAAGGGCACATGGAAAATGGAGGTATTTATGGAATATTTCAATACAAGTAGTGCAAAATGTTTGTTTGATATTTTCAGACAAGTCAAGCACATGAAAACACAGGGCATGGAAATAAATATCAAATGGTGTTATGAAGAAGAAGACGAGGACATGATGGAAACGGGAGAGGACTATAACGAACTTCTTGATTTGGATTTTCTTTTCGTGGAAGTACCCTATGAAGAAATGTCTTCAATCTAAATCTAGCCAAATAATTGTTCAGATAAGCCAAAAGAATAAAGTAGCAAACTTTAGAACGAAGACCTAAGCGAAGAATTAGATTTTTGAAAATTCACGTTTCAGCCTAAAGAAGAAACATCATCAAATCTTTTGAAAGAAGTTAAGCAAAACAAAAAAGCGACCCTTTTGCATGAGCCGCTCTATAAATCGCCTAACTGTCCACACAGGTTCGGCTCGCTGTATTGTTTTCTTATTATTTTCTACTGTCCCTCAACTTGTTTAGTCCGTAGATTCCTCCTGCTGCGAGGAGCAAACTCAGGCCTCCATCGATTGGAGTGGCGGGTGGTGCTCCCTGCGCCTAGTCAGGTGCCCCTTAATCCCCCGAATCCGGCGGCTGGGGTTGGTTTTGGATTTATTTTAAAATAATTTTCTTCGTTTCAATTCCATCGGAAATCAAATAGACTCCATTGGGAACATGATTCAGGTCTATCTTGGTTGTTCCACTAATTAGAACCTGCATTATCCTTTTTCCAGAAAGATTGTACATGAGATATTCGGCTGGTTGGAACCCTGCCGTTTTTATGTGTAGTACTTTGTCAACGGCGTAGACATTCACTTTTTGATCGTCCAAAGCAAGGATGCCAGAAGTGGTGGTCAACACGAATCGATCTGTGATCTGACCAGCAGCACTTGAAAAGGTATAGGCCTCTGAAGTGAGGTCGACCGTTTCTCCAGTAACATTGTCCTTTAGATACACCGTTTGTCCTATATAGTTTTCAAGGTCAATTGCTATAGTATAGCTTCCTGATTCGGCTACATTCAGTCCGAGAGGAACCTCCTCCTTCAGATAGGTAATGCCCTGAATGGCCAAAGGAGTATTTGCTTTGATTGTATAAATCGCATAATCGGATTTTGCATTAAATACTCGCGCATCAAAGCTTCTATCAACTTCTGTATCTGAGATTCCGTCTACCCAGCACAATATAGACTGCTTAAATAGGCCATGGCTATCTGTAAGATTTATTCGGACATAGGAAATCTCATCCTCAGTCTTTCTAAAGAAGTGATCATCTTCATTGCTGCCGCTGACTCTCATTGTTTCCGTGAAAGTGATCGTGGTATTCGTATTATCCTGCAGCTTCACAAAAAAACCTTGCGCTGAACCTATGTGCTGATTGTAGCGGGTTTGCCCTCCTGCCGGTGTGGTATTCGTGGCTATAGTTCCATTTACAACAATATAGTCACTATTGGTTCCTCTGCCGGTTTCTGATCCATTGTCATCCCAGAAATATACTGCTCCCCCTATATTGTTGGCGGCTAGAAAGTTGCTCACTTTGATGGCTGCCGGATATGGGTTGGGTACTAAATTCCAACCTTCGTAATCATCGATAGCATCTTCGGTTTAAGTTCCAGCATAAGTAATCGTTCCCGTATTCGGTACTCCTTCAAAAATGATCTCCTTCTGAAACGCCTGTGTATATCCTGCCCCAGGAACAAGCTCCCCAGTCATTGGTTTCCATCTTTCCAAGCCTGCATTGGTGGAATAAGGTTCCGACTCTTTATAGTAATAGACATTGATGCCTAAATCCTCCTCAGTAGTATTGGCATTTTGCTCAACTGGAGTTGCTACAAAACTGTACTTCCCATCTGCATAGCGAGTGTTTCTTCAGATTTCAATGTCGTTTCCTGAAATGGAGTTAGCTCCATAAGTAATAAGGGAGGAGCCAATGGTAACTCTAATATCTCCATTATTTACAATGTCTCCATTTACTTCCAAGGTACCTTCGACATTCACAACTAAGAAACCTCCACTATTTATTGTTAGGTCCTTACACTCAAAACTTCCATTACCAAAGAAAGTGTATGTGCCATTGATCAACACATTATCAGAGGCTGTTGGACCAGAGCCATTACTCCAAACTGAGCCACTCCATGTTATTATTTCTACTACATCTGTACTAGTGATTGTGAATTCCTTCTCAAAATCTCCTCCATTTCCATCATTGGTGTTAATCCTTGCAGAATAAGAGGATTTAGTTTCAAAATCAAACACTGTTGCTGACTTTAGCTGATCGCCATCTATTGTAAAGGAATTGTTGTTTTTGTCACCAGAACCGGCAACCAAAGTATAAGTGTATGTTTCTCCTCAATCTTCATCAGTAGTGGTAAGAGAACCAACTGCTGCTCCAGAAGCTTGATTCTCAGCGATAGCCGTATTATCTAGCGAAATATTTAGTTGGCACTTCACTGACATTCGAAATGGTGATTGTCAACGCTTTTTCAAAGTCTCCTCCATTCCCATCATTCGTATTGATACGGATCAAGTACGTATCCTTTGTTTCAAAATCAAACTTCGACGCAGATTGCAAATGATCTCCAACTATGGAGAAAGAACCATTGTCTGCATCGCCCGTTCCAGCTACCAAAGTGTAGGTATACGTTTCTCCTGCATCTATATCAGTAGTAGACAGAGGTCCCACCGCCACTCCAGAAGCTTGATTCTCAGCGATAGTGGTATTGAGTTTGTTTCATTTCAAGCTCGCTAAGTTGGTTTTTAAAAGACAATTTTTCAATCTCTGCTTTGTGTGAAGCTAACTCCAGTTTGGATTCCAACCTGCCCATTTTTCTGGAAATATCCTCATTCATCAAACTCTCATTTATCTGTGTCAAAAGAGATTGATAACAATAGGCACTTTTAAAACTTTCACCTGCTTCATGGCAAGCTGCTAAAGTTTGGTATGTCTGCTTAAGTTGCACTTTTGTCCCTAATTCCTCACCTATACGAAGAGCACGCTCAGCATACTTCGATGCAACTTCATAGTTTTTCATGTGTAAGTAGGTAGAACCAATATTGTCAAGGCTTTTCGCAATCCCCTCATCATTACTCATCTCGTGTTCTATGTCATACGACTTTTGGTGGTATTCCAAAGCAAGATCAAAATTTCCTTGAGCGCCAGCTATATTTCCCAAATTGGTAAGTGTATTGGCCATCCCTTTTTTATCGTTCAATATTGTTTTTAACAAAAGAGATTCCTCTAAAAAATATTTAGCAGCGTCGTGCTCTTCAAGGTGCTGATACGCCACACCTATATTATTTAGCCGTCGGGAATTCGTGAGTGTATCTGTGGTATAGGAAAAATCCAGTGCCTCATTATAGTAATCTAATGAAGCTTCAAAGTCTCCTATATTTTTGCAAACCAGCCCGACATTACTTAGAAGTCGTGAAACATTGGTTGAATTTTCCAGAAGCAGAAAAAAACTGTAAGAATCCAGAAAATTTTCTAAGGCCACATCGTAATCTCCCATTATGAAGTGGCTTCCTCCTATTACTTTTAAAGCTTTCGCTTGATAGAGTTCACTTCCTGACAATTTCGCCTCTTCTAGAATCGTAGTGGCGATGCTTTTTGCCTCAAGCGGATTGCGATAAACGTTTCTTTCCGCCCCTAAAATTAATGAATCAAAAACCTCATTCGAGTTTGCTCTGACCTGATGCGCCAAAAAGCATAGAAAGACACAAATATTTGAACCAAACGATACATAGCAGAAAAAAGGAGTTTCTCTCTTTTGTGAATTGTTACTTAATACTTCGGCATACTTGGATCAATCTCATCCGACCAAGCCAATATCCCACCTTCCAGGTTGTAAAGATTATCATAACCTTGCTGTTCCATGTAATTCACGGCATTGGCGCTCCTTTTCCCACTTCTGCAGTGTACAATTACTTTTTTGTCTTTCTCAAATTTTTCCGAGTGCAAAGGAACGGTGGCTAGTGGAATCAACACACCTCCCAAATTGCAAACTTCGTATTCGTTGGGCTCTCGGACATCAATTAACTGAAAATCTTCGCCGCTATCCATCATCGCCTTAAGCTCTACTACTGTAACTGATTTCATTTTTAAATTCTAGTTTAGTTATTTCAAAAGTTCCGGTAAAAAAGAAATAATTTCTGGAAACATAATTAAAGATATTAAAAATATTATCTGGATCAGGACAAAAGGCACAACTCCGCGATAAATGTCTGCTGTTTTCACTTCTGGTGGCGCTACTCCTTTCAAATAAAATAAGGCAAACCCAAATGGAGGAGTCAGAAATGAGGTCTGAAGATTGACAGCAAGCAGAATCCCCAGCCAAATCAGATCTATGCCCATCACTACGAATATAGGTGCTACCACCGGGACGATGATAAATATGATTTCAATAAAATCTATGAAAAATCCTGCAATGAAAACCAATGCCATCACAGCAAATAAAAAGGCATAAGATCCCAAATTCGCCCCCGATATTGCACTAAGTAAAAATTTATCCCCTTCAAGCCCTCGAAAGACTAATGAAAAAGCTGTTGCCCCAACTAGAATCATAAATACCATGGAGGTGATCAACGTAGTTTCCCTGGACACTGATTTTAGTATATCAAAAGTCAATTTTCCATTTACCAATGTCAATAGAATAGCTCCAAAAGCACCCACACCTGCCGCCTCAGTTGGTGAAGCTATACCCGCGAAAATGGATCCTAGAACACACAGAATCAATAAAAATGGAAAGACAAATGATTTCAGAACGTCCATTGAAAATCCTGCTGCCTTAAATGCTTCACGTTCCTTTATTGGCATGGCTGGTGCTCTATCAGGAAATATATTGGCATAAATGATCGTGTAAATCAAATAACATCCTACCAGCCCAATACCTGGAATTATAGCAGCTTTGAACAAATCACCGACGGAAACATTCAACACACTACCCAGCAATACCAAAACGACCGAAGGTGGTATGATCTGCCCTAGTGTGCCCGACGAGGCGATTACTCCTGTACTTATTACTGGGCTATACCCCCGTTTCAGCATGGTTGGCAAACTAATCAGACCCATGGTGACTACTGTGGCGCCAACAATCCCAGTTGAGGCAGCAAGCATGCCTCCCACCAAAATAACTGATATCGCCAAACCACCTTTGAATCTTCCAAAAATCATGGCCATTGTTTCTAACAACTTTTCGGCGATCCCTGATCTTTCGAGCATCATGCCCATAAAAACAAAAAGCGGAACAGCCAGCAAAACGAAATTTTGCATGGTGCCATAAACTCTCAATGAAAGCAGATAGAAAAAATCAACATCGAAAACCAGCAAACCTACCACAACGGACAAGCCGCCAAGGGTAAATGCAACAGGATATCCGAATAAAATGAGACCAAAAATGGCTACAAACAATATCAATGGCAGCAGCTCAATCATCGGACTTTTGCGTCAAGGTTTGAATCGATCGAATGCAAACAGACATGGCCTGCAAGCCAAGAAAAAAGAAACACATCGGTATCATGGCTTTGATGATAAATCTGGCAGGCAGACCGCCAGGATCTGCGCTGGTTTCCCCCATTTCAAAAGAACTGGAAACAAACGGAATACTTTCCATAACGCCAATAATGCAAAATGGAAATAATAAGAATAAGGAACCAATTAGATTCACTATTGCCTTTTTCCTATCTGAGAAACGATTGTAAAATACATCCACACGAACATGCCTGTCTTGCTGCAAAGTCCAACCCATTGGCAATAAAAACAAGATGGCAAAAATGTGCCATTCCAATTCAAATGAGACAGGTGAAGACCGATTGAAAGTATATCGAAAAAATACATCTATGACAATGACCAATACCAAAACCAAACTCAACCAGCTCACGGTTTTGCCAATCGATATATTGATCCAATCAATAATTTCAGATATCTTTTTCATACAGGCTTGAAATGCCTTTGTTTATTGTAATGGGCTTTCGAACTTTATTCATCCCTCCAAGCGTCAAAATAACAATTAATAAGTGACATGGTAGGTATGCATTGAGGCCGATTTGTAATTAGGTACATGTATGATACATATTATCAAGTTACCATTGGCCTTGTCTATTTGAATTGGCCTATGAATTGTGAAAAGATGAATTCAAATCACTTCGCATCAAAACTTCATTCTCTTTGGCCAGTTCATAACGCCCCAAATTCAACATTTCATGTACAAATGCGTGTTTGTGATGCTGGTAGTGTCTTACATCCCTTCGGGACTAATATGGATTCGGATGAATCCAATATTAGAAATGGTAAATAAATCACTGCAGGATTATTTTTGAAAAAAATGCTTGAGACAATCAAATTCAATACCATTGTCGCAATTAATGGTGATGTGAGCTTCAGCATGATAATTATAAGATGACAAGGAGAATTAAACAATGCTTTTTTACGAGAGACCTTTGGTAATTAAAGTTTTATCAGTTTTATGCCTATTTTCGAAGAATGATCAAAATATGGCTCATAAAGTTCCATTTATTCATTCCCTTTTTGCTCGTTTCCCAAATAACAGTTGGACAAAATAAAGTAGCGATAGCCGGTCTAGATTTGGATGGGGATATCCTTTCGTGGTATGATCAGCAGGTGGGTTTACAAAACACCCCTTTGCAGACAGGGAGTCTCAATGATTCTGAGCGTATGGCCAAGCGGTCCCACCCTTACTTTCAAAATGTATCATGGGTTTCAGGCACTATAACTTATAGAGAGCAAACGTATCAAAACGTATCCATACTCTATGATACTTATTCAGATCAATTGTTGGTGAAAAATTCCGGTGATTTTCGCTATTCATCACAACCCATTCAACTCATTAAAGATCAAGTTTCATCCTTTTCCATTCATGGTGCGCTGTTTGAATTCGTTTCCGAAAAAATAGACTTTTTTGAAAACGGCTTTTTTGAAATAATGTACCGCGGTGATGATATGGAATTGATTCGCAAACGAACTAAATTGGTAGAAATAGATCATGATGCCGTTGATACTTATCGTGAGGATAACAAATATTACCTCAGGCGCATGGAAACGACCACAAGAATCTACAGGAAGTCATCAATTGTCCGCCAGTTTCCTGAACACAAAAAAGAAATAAGGATGTTTATCCGAAAAAACCACATTCAAATATTGAAGCCCAATACTGAATTACAGCTTAAAAAATTGATAGCATATTGTGACACTTTGAATTGATGATGAAAAGAAAATTATTGCTATTAGTTGCTTCCCTTTATTCTTGTCTTTTGTATTCTCAGAAAATTCCGAAAGTCACTGTGCAATTCGGGAATACCTCAATAGAAAATATTTTAATCTCTTTGGAGGAGCAGTCGGATCTCACATTCTACTATAATGGCAAGTGGTTGGATTCATTGACCTTTTCTGGGTCTTTTGAAAATACGCCTTTGGATCAGGTTCTGAATAAGTTGTTTGAAGGTACTTTATTGGATCACTTCATTTTAAATGAAACAGTTATTCTTACCAATGATGTGAAAATAGTGAGGCAACCAGCCATGATCAAAGCTCTGGAAAATCAGAAATTAGAAGAAAGCGTTGAATTAGAAAAAGGATTGCTTTTCACCCGCGAATATCTCAACCAGACGAGCAATCAGGAAGATTTGGAAAATTATGTTTTTGAAATCGGCAACCGAAAAAACCTGGTTTCAGGTGGCTCGTCGACCATCGCTGGTTATATCCGTGATATCGAAAACAATGAGCCACTTTCAGGTGCAGTGATTTATTCTCAAGAACCATTTGCGGCTACATCTACAGATGAGAATGGGTTTTATTCATTGACTTTGTCCAACGGTAAAGCGAACCTTATTGTCCAATACGTAGGCATGAAATCAACAAGGAGGAATGTAGTGCTATTGTCCAATGGGCAGCTCAATATCAATCTGGAAATAGATGTGATCGCGCTACAGGAAGTAACGATCGTATCCGAGCGAGATGCCAACGTTCAAAATGTACAGATGGGTGTGAGTAGGATCAATGTGGCAGAAACCAAAAACGTACCCTTAGTTCTTGGTGAAAAAGATATCATGAAAATCGCAACAACCTTTGCTGGCGTTCAGACTTTGGGCGAAGGCTCCTCTGGCTTTAATGTGCGAGGCGGAAAATCAGACCAAAATCTGATCATCCTCAATGACGCCACTATTTACAACGCTTCTCATTTTTTCGGTTTTTTCTCCGTTTTCAACTCTGACGCCATTCAGGACATGGAGATATATAAGAGTTCCATTCCTGCAAAATTTGGAGGAAGATTGTCATCCGTATTTGATGTTGAGTCCAAGGAATCCAATAGAGAAGAATTTTCAGGATACGGTGGCATTTCCCCAATCACCTCCAAAATGACATTTGAGATTCCAATGTTCCACGGAAATGCTGGATTGATGCTGGCTGGCAGATCTACCTACTCCAATTGGATTTTGAAAAGGGTTGGTGATGCTGAGTTCAGGGAAAACAGGGTATCATTCGCCGATTTTATCATGAGATATGATCACGACATCAATGCAAAAAATAAATTGGAAGTAAATGGCTACTTAAGCAAAGACAATTTCCGACTTTCATCTGACACTCTATTTTCATTTTCCGATTTTTCATTTGTCAATGGTAATGTTGCCTCCAAATGGACGCATGATATCAATAACCAGCTTACAGCTTCCGTTTCCGGTATTTACTCATTCTATCGCTATGATCTTACTTATGACGAATCCATTCCCAACTCATTCAAGCAGGATTTCGGCATCAGAGAAGCCACTATAAAAGCAGATTTAAATTATTACCAGGATAATAAACATACGTTAAGTAGTGGGATTGAGATCAAAAAGTACTCGATTAACCCTGGCTCCAAGTCACCTTTCAACAGCCAATCAATCGTTCAAGGAAATCAAATAGATGAGGAAAGGGCCTTGGAAACAGACCTTTATGTTTCAGATGAATATAACCTCACACAAAACTTATCAGTGTATGGCGGATTGAGATATAGCATTTTTTCGACCTTTGGTGAACAGACAGTTTACAATTATGAAGAAGGTGCCTCTAAAAATGCGGATACGAGAACTGACTCTATCGCTTATGGAAAAGGGGAGCATATCAAAACTTACCACGGTCCTGAGTTGAGATTTTCTGCACGATATAAACTTGATGCAAAGTCATCCATAAAAGCAGGCTATAATCGCACAAGGCAATACATTCACTCCTTAAGTAACAGTGCTTCACTTTCGCCTACTGACACTTGGCGGCTTTCTACTGCACACTTATTGCCACAGATAGCTGATCAATATTCGTTGGGATTTTACAGAAATTTCCTAAGTAACAAGCTGGAAACATCCGTAGAGGTCTATTATAAAAAATTACAAAATCTATTGGATTTCAAAGTAGGATCTCAATTTCTACTCAATCCAAATATTGAAACTGTGGCACTTCAGGGACCAGGAAGATCATATGGTGTGGAGTTTTCCATCAAAAAATCAGGAAAACTCAATGGTTGGATAAATTACTCCTACGCTCGTACTTTTATCAAAATAGCTGGTAAAACTCCCGAAGAGACAATCAATGAAGGCAGCTACTATCCAGCAAACTATGACATGCCGCATACTGTCAATTTGGTAGCAAACTACAAGCTTACGCGCAGAGTCAGCTTTTCCTACAACTTTGCATATAGCACAGGCAGACCCGTCACCTATCCTGTGGGCACCTACGATTTTAAAGGCATTCAGGCGGTTCATTATACAGACCGCAATGCATACAGAATTCCAGATTACCTGCGTATGGATTTTGGCGTAAGTCTGGAAGCAGGACATAAGCTCGACAAACTAGCTTATTCTTATTGGTCATTTTCTGTTTACAATATGCTTGGGAGAGATAATCCTTTTTCTGTTTTTTTCGACATCAGCGAAGGTCGAGTCAGTGGTTATCAATTAGTGGTTTTTGGAAATGCCATTCCAACAGTATCTTATAATTTTAAGTTTTGATGATCAAATTGAAACATATTGCCCTTCTTGTTTTTTGTACTGCCTATGTTACCAGCTGTACCAAACCATTTGATGCCGAATCCTTTGTCTTCGAGAAGGTAATCGTGGTGGATGGACAGGTGACTGATCAGAATCAGTTTCATTATGTCAACCTAAGCTATACCTATCCTATCGGCGCTCAGGATTCAGCACCTCTCGGAAATGCTACTGTCTGGGTAGAAAAAGGTGATGGAACTATCATTGCCTTTGAAGAAATCATGATAGGTAATTATCAATCTGCCTCAAGTTTTGCTGGTGTCACAGGTGATACATATCAACTATTCTTTACAACACCTGAAGGGAGAAATTACAGCTCTAATTCAATAGAATTAATCAAATCACCCCCCATAGATAGTGTTTATGACAAATATGCGCAACTGACCAGCGACGAGTCGACGAGCGGCCTAAGCGGCATTCAATTTTTCATAGATACTCATGATGAAACCAAAAAAGCCAAATACTTCCGATATGAATGGGAAGAAGATTACCAAATTATTTCGCCATACCCCTCATTATATGGGTATGATCTTGAACTAGATTCAATTTATCTGCGCACAGAGCGTATACATATCTGTTATGAATCGGGCAAATCGAGCAACCTCATAATAGGCACAACAGTTGGCTCTATAGAAAATCGATTGATTGAATTCCCGGTCAATTTTGTTTCCGGCTTATCAGATAAACTTAGAAATCGATACGCTATCAATGTGAAACAATATGCGATCAACGAGAGTGCTTATGGGTTTTACAGAAAGCTGAAAGAAAGTAATGAATCTGGAGGTTCACTGTTTGACAAACAGCAGGGCACCATCACTGGAAATATCCTGTCGATAGAGGATCCAAACGAAACCATACTTGGGTTTTTTGAAGTGGCAGGTGCCTCCGAATTGAGAACTTTTTTTAACCAATCTGAATTCGATGAGCAACTCAAAAGAGCTGGTTTCAGGTTCCAGTGCTTGGATTCATATAATATTATACCTCCCAGAGATAGCATTTATTATTGGCACGAAAAGGGATTCAATATCATCATTACTTATACAAACAGCGAGGGTGAGCCCGAATTCCAAATGGGTCCAAAAACGTGCACAGAATGTGCCTATTATGCAACTAACGTTAAACCGGAATTCTGGATAGATTAATAAACATGCGCAGAATCATTTATTCTCTATTTTTAATGCTATCTGCTTTCTCAGTTATAAGTCAGCAAAACATCAGGGAACAAGTCTATTTACATGTCAATAGCTCAAGTCTGATTACAGGAGAAACACTCCATTTCTCAGCTTATAGTATCAGTGAAAAATCCGGAAAACCATCGCTTTTGAGCAAAATTCTATATGTAGAATTAGTGGGAAGTACAGGAGCCGTCTATCAGGAAAAAATCAGTCTGGAAAACGGAAAAGGGCATAGTGACTTTTTCATTTCTTCACTTTGGGCTACAGGTCAATATCAGCTTTTGGCATATACCAGATGGATGAAAAACTTTGATGATTTTTCGCAGACAGCCATTACGATCATCAACCCATATGAAGACTATCATTATGAAAAAAAAGATCAGAAGCTGCAAATTGACTTCTTTCCAGCCAGCGACCAGCTAATCTCAGGAGTAGACAACATGGTCGGCTTCAAAATTTGCGGTTTGAATGGCGAAACTTATTCAGGTAAAATAGTGAGCCAAGATGGTGAGACTCTTGGTAAATTCACTCATGATAGTTTTGGATATGGAAAGTTTCAAATAACACCAGCGTTTGGTAAAAAATATCAGGTTATTTTGGAAAATAGTGATGGCCTGTTTGAATTCTTTGAGTTACCAAAAATAGAATCCTCCGGCACAGTTATCAACATCCTTGACTTACCCAATCATTTAGATATCAGACTAGAGACTTACCCTAAAAAAGGAAATTATTTCCTACTGAAAATAAAAAGTAAATCAGGTTCGTCAGAAATGCGCATAAAAAGCACATCGTCCACCCTGATTACAAAAAAAGAAATTGGGGCTGACATGGTGACCTTATCAGTTGTAGATGAAAATGATGCGCTTTTGAGTAGGAGAGCCTATCAATCGACATTACAAGGCATCAGAAAGGAGAATTTAGATAGAACCTTCCTAACACGTGAAGCAGTTACTCTTACTCCAAACTTAGAATCAGGAAATTATTCAGTCTCTGTACGCAAAAAGGATGTTTCGATTGAATCCCGTAATGCTCATGCTTCATTTGCTGGATTCAAAACCCAGCTCACAGATTCTGATATTAAGGTCGACAGCTATTTAAGTCAAAAACAAGTTCTTGACATGGAAGCATTTTTACTAACCTCAGGACTCAGAACGGAAAAGGAAATACCTGATTCGGTTTTTTATATTCCTGAAGTGCGCGAGGAAATTATCACTGGAACGATGAGAAACGCAAACAACCAAGCCTCATCAGATGAGAAAGTCGCCATTACATTCCCTGGTGATCACTGGCAGCTACGAATAGCCCTGACAGACAAGGCTGGCCATTTCTCAATTCCTTTTCAAAGTACCGCATTTGATGCCACGGCTTATGTGTTATCCCTCAATCTGGAATCCGGAAATTCCATAATCGTTGAATCTCCTTTTTTAAAATCATATCCTGATTTTGACTATTCCATACCAGCGCTCGATTCCACACAAATAAAAGAATTGATAGAAAAAAGCATTCGAAATCAAATAGAAAACGCCTACTATGAGGCACCAAAATCTGAGCCATTGAGCCATCCCTGGTTGCCACAAGTACAATATAATTATGTCTACATTCTGGATGAATACAACCGTTTTCCAACTTTGAAAGAAACATTTACCGAATATATCGTGAGTACCAGCGTGCGGGATCGGCGGGATCCTGTGATCAAACCCTATCAAAGCAATGATCCAAAAGAATTTCGAAATCAACCACTCATTTTATTAGATGGAATTCCAGTAGACCCAGAAAAAATATTGGAGTTTAGTCCTTATAAGATTGAATCAATTAGCATCCTAAATAATCGTTATTTCGCAGGCCCGCACATGGCAGATGGTCTGGTTGATTTCAAGACGAAAAAAGATATGTTAGGAGAATTCAAATTAGATGATCAATATCAAAAGGTAGAGATAAAGGGCGTTGTGAAACCAAAAACATACACTTACCCTGATTATGGCAATGATCCACTATCAAGAATCCCTGATCAGCGTGATCAATTGTATTGGCATCCTCACTTTAGGGTCAATCAGGAAAAGCAATCACAAATCCAGTTTTATACTTCAGATGTTGACGGACTATATGAGGCAGTAATTGAGGGTTTCACGGATGAAGGAAAGCCCGTTTCCATCATCCAATCTTTTCAAGTAAAAAAGAGGGATAAAAGCTAAGTCAACTGTCTATTTTGCCAGCTTCAAATTAAGACTCATATTGTCTGCATATTTACAGTCACAATCGTCTGTGCTGGTGGATAAATTTTTTCCATTGATGGCCAACATTTCCTTTATCCCATCCTTATAAAAAGCTGTTCCCGAATAATATACCCCCGCTTCCAGTGAATAAATGGTACTATTTTCAATGACATATTCGTGAATGACCATATCCTGCTTTTCTATTCTTCCTCGAAATAAAACTATCTCAACCTCCGGATTCTCATCATTGATGGTCACTCGCACATTCACATCTCCATAGAACGGACCACTATCGCAGCTGTGAAACACACTATCACAATCCTCATCACAATTGGTAAAAAGGATGAGCGAGCCAAATAAGAAAGTTAATATTCTAATTTTCATTGCATTTTACCGATTACGCCCACAACAGAAAAAAACAAGCGATGTTCGAGTACATCCGATTTGGTATCTAGATACTCATAGCCCAATTTCAGGAAAGTTGTTCGCTCAAAAAAGCTCATAAAAAGACCAATCCTTGGAACTACATTAAATCCCTGCTGTGGTTTTGCTAATGTCCCACCATAACTGCCCCAGGTATAATTCACATTGGCATTGGCAAAAACACCCTTGTTTTTATTATTAAGTCGATGCAAATATTCAACTCCTATCCCCGTGAAAAATCTTTTTTCGGCATACTGATGATAAAAATTTCCACTTTGTTTTTCCTGTATTTTCTTTCCGTAAGGTCTGAAATCAAAAGAAGCATAGGTGATCAGATTGCGTTGCGGAGTACTTGCCCCAATCGAAAACCCAAGGATATAATCTTCAGCATTTGCAGATTGACGAAAGGACAATGTAGGACGCCACATTCCTTCATATTCGATATGCTGGGCATATCCATAAAGCGAATAAAGCATGACAAGAAGAATGAAAATTTGTTTCAAAGACATAGGGGGAGATGGTCGGTTTGATCAAGTTAATATTTTTTTTTGAATACAATCACCATACCAAATCAACACGCTCGTCTTAACTTTGCGCTTCAATGAAAAAAGACATTCGTCAAAACACACTTCCACAGCTCACAGAATATTTCCT
>JBLICU010000024.1:0-37810 GCA_047632435.1 Cyclobacteriaceae bacterium | reverse complement strand
GCAATGTAAACTTTGGCTAATTGTACTATACCTGCTGGCAATTCATCTCCAACTTCCAACGTAAATCTTTCTCTTTTGAAAAGACCGGCAATATCGTTGCGAGCATTGATATAATTTTTAACCATTCTGAAGATCATAAAGTTGATATCATCATCATTGGTCCAGTTTTCTATAATCAAGTCAGAAATAAGATTCGCTTCTTCTGCTACGTTATAGTTACTTTCGTCTCTATAGACATTCTTTGGTGGGAATATATTAGCTTCAATATTTTTTCTCGAGAATTTTGAACCCTTGGATATGATTTCCTCTCCAAACTTATGCTTTACTCCAGCACTAGTTTTACCATCAAGAAGTTTTGTAAGTTTATCAATCATTTGATCCCGAACTCCGGTCAATTGATGACTGTACTTATTTTTGAGGATTTCGACCTCTTTCTTGGTTCTTACACGAAGATCTTTGTCTTTCTTAGGTCTTGAGAAAAGCTTGGTATCAATTACAACACCTCTTAACGAAGGTGACGCTTTTAAAGATGCATCTTTCACATCACCAGCCTTATCACCAAATATGGCTCGAAGAAGTTTTTCTTCTGGTGTAGGATCAGTTTCACCTTTTGGAGTGATTTTACCTATAAGGATATCCCCTTCTTTAATCTCAGCTCCAATGCGGATTACACCATTTTCATCCAAGTTTCGAACTGCTTCTTCGCTTACGTTTGGTATTTCAGATGTAAGCTCCTCTTCACCTCTTTTCGTGTCTCTTACCTCAAGTTCGTACTCGTCAATGTGAATTGATGTGAATATATCTTCCCTGACAACTTTTTCAGAGATTACAATTGCATCCTCAAAGTTGTATCCTTGCCAAGGCATGTAAGCCACCTGAAGGTTTCTACCGAGTGCTAATTCACCATTTTCTGTGGCGAAACCTTCGCAAAGTGGTTGACCTTTGGAAACCTTATCCCCTTTGCTAACAATCGGCTTTAGGTTAATGCAAGTATCTTGATTGGTTCGTCTGAATTTGATTAAATCGTAAGTGACACTTGGATTCGTGAAAGAAATCAGAAGCTCATCCTCTGACATTTCATAAAGAACCACAATTTTCTTTGCATCAACATATTGAATAACGCCTGGACCTTCTGCGATAACCAATGATCTTGAATCAATTGCCACACGTGCTTCTAAACCAGTTCCCACAATTGGGGCCTGAGGGCGAAGTAACGGTACAGCCTGACGTTGCATGTTTGATCCCATCAAAGCCCTGTTAGCATCATCATGCTCTAGGAATGGAATCAATGAAGCTGCTACAGATACAATCTGGTTAGGAGCAACATCCATGTATTTTAAATCCGCTGGCGCTACCACTGGGAAGTCACCTTCGAATCTTGCTTTTACTTTATCATTGACGAAATCGCCATTGTCTTTCAAAGGGGCATTCGCCTGAGCAATGTTGTATGTGTCCTCTTCCTCAGCAGTCAAGAATAAAACATTACCAGACATATCCACACGACCTTTTTCTACAGTTCTATATGGAGTTTCGATGAATCCCATTTGATTCACTTTGGCGTGAACACACAGGGAAGATATCAAACCAATGTTTGGGCCTTCCGGAGTTTCAATGGTACAAAGACGGCCATAATGAGTATAATGAACATCACGAACCTCAAAACCAGCTCTTTCTCTAGAAAGACCACCAGGTCCTAGTGCCGACATTCTTCTCTTATGTGTCACCTCAGCCAATGGATTCGTTTGATCCATAAACTGTGATAACTGATTTGTTCCAAAGAAGGAATTGATTACCGAAGAAAGCGTACGTGCATTTATAAGGTCAACAGGTTTAAAATCCTCATTGTCCCTTACATTCATTCTTTCTCTTATTGTCCGAGCCATTCTGGCAAGACCAACACCGAATTGAGCATAAAGCTGCTCACCGACAGTTCTAACCCTTCTGTTGCTCAAATGATCAATATCATCGACAACAGCACGGCTATTGATCAGACCGATCAAATATTTTACAATAAGAATAATATCTTCAGTAGTAAGGGTTCTTTTGTCGTAACCTAACTCAAGACCTAATTTCTTATTGATTCTATATCGTCCTACTTCACCTAAATCATACCTCTTATCACTGAAGAATAGATTTTGAATGATGTCCCTTGCTGTCTGCTCATCAGGAGCGTCAGTATTTCGTAGTTGACGATAAATTAGTTCAACAGCTTCTTTTTCAGAATTTGAATTATCCTTTTGAAGTGTGTTATAAACAATGCTGTAATCAGCAACATTGACGTCCTTTCTGTGAAGTATAACTGATTTGGATCCAGATTCTTTAATTAACTCCAAATCCTCATCAGAAACAATACTGTCTCTTTCAAGAATAACTTCATTCCTGTCAATAGATACAACTTCTCCTGTATCCTCATCCACAAAATCCTCTGTCCAGGTTCTTAAAACCCTTGCAGCCAACCTTCGACCAACAACCTTTTTAAGCTCCTTGTCAGTAGCATCCACTTCTTCTGAAAGACCAAAAAGATCTAAAATATCCTTATCTGATCCGTAACCTATAGATCTTAGAAGTGTGGTAATTGGGAATTTTTTCTTACGATCGATATAAGCATACATCACGTTATTAACGTCTGTTGCAAATTCAATCCATGATCCTTTAAATGGAATTATCCTAGCGGAATAAAGCAATGTACCGTTAGTGTGTTTGCTTTGAGCAAAGAAAACTCCAGGGGATCTGTGAAGCTGTGAAACAATTACTCTTTCTGCACCATTTATAACAAAAGAGCCTTTTGAAGTCATATATGGGATATTCCCAAGGAATACTTCTTGCTCGATTGTTTCGAAATCTTCGTTATCTGAGTCGTTACAAATCAACCGAAGCTTAGCCTTCAATGGCACGGAGTAGGTTAAACCCCTTTCAACACTCTCATCAACCGAATATTTTGGAGGATCGACAGTGTAATCAACAAATTCCAAAATAAAATTATCTCTGGAATCGGAGATTGGGAAGTTCTCCATGAAAACTTTGTAAAGACCTTCGTCTCTCCGTTTATCTGATGGAGTGTCAAGTTGGAAAAAATCTTGAAAAGACCTTAATTGAAGATCCAAGAAATCAGGATAGTCTAGAACTGATTTAATGGATGAGAAATTTTTTCTCTCAGATTTAATTATAGCCAAAGCTTTATCTGTTTTAGTTCAAAAATGAATCAAGAACGATGTGAAGTGTACAAACAGGAAAAGACCTGATCCCTATCCCGCAATAAACGGGAGGGAGCCAGGCCTACCTTTGTTGATTTAAAATCAAATTATTTTAACTCAACTTCGGCTCCAGCTTCTTCAAGCTGCTTTTTCAGCGCCTCAGCTTCGTCTTTAGATACTCCTTCTTTTATATTTCCTGGAGCATTATCAACTAGTTCCTTGGCTTCTTTCAAGCCTAATCCAGTTAGTTCTTTTACCAATTTAACAACTGCCAATTTTGCTTGACCAGCTGCCTTTAGAACAACATCAAAAGATGATTTTTCTTCTACAGCGGCTCCAGCAGCATCACCACCACCTCCAGCGGCCATAACAGCGCCAGCTGCAGCAGGCTCAATGCCGTACTCGTCTTTTAGGATAATAGCTAACTCGTTTACCTCTTTTACTGATAGGTTTACTAGTTTTTCTGCGAATTCTTTTAAATCTGCCATTTTTACTTAATAGTTAATACCGTTAATAATCTTATTCTCTTTCTGAAAGTGTTTTCAATATACCTGCCAACTTGTGCCCTCCACTTTGAAGCGCTCCGATAACATTTTTAGCAGGTGATTGTAATAGGTTGATAATTTCCCCGATGAGTTCCTCCCTAGACTTAAGCTTCATTAGCATGTCTAAGTGCTCACTACCGACGTATATATCTGCATTTATGGAAGCCGCTTTAAACGTTGGTCTATCTTTAGGATCAGCTTTTTGATAATCCTTGATAACCTCTGCCGGCACTTTTGCATTTTCGTTAATGAACATCACGCCTGAAAAACCTTTCAACGCTGAATCCATCTCCGAATAATCTGTCTCCAGATTAAGAAGTGCCTTTTTAATTAGGGTGTTCTTAACTACCCTGTACTCTACACCTTTTTTGAAACAAGCTTCTCTGAACTTATTTATCTCCGCAACTGTAAGTCCGGATGTATCAGTAATGTAGAAGTGTTCTGTATGCTGAAATTTTTCTGTCAAATCAGCGATCAGTATTGCTTTATCTTCTCTAGTCATGATCTTATATTCCAGCTATGCTACTCTTATCAATTGTAATACCCTTACTCATAGTACTTGACAAAGTAATTGACTTGAAGTAGGTACCTTTTGCAGAAGCCGGTTTAAGCTTTGCTATAGTAAGTATCATTTCAGATACATTATCTCTGATTTTATCAATTTCAAATGAAACTTTCCCAACACTTGCGTGGATAATTCCTGTTTTATCAACTTTAAAATCAATTTTACCTGCTTTAACTTCAGTTACAGCTTTTCCAATATCCATGGTTACGGTACCTGACTTAGGATTTGGCATAAGACCTCTTGGCCCCAAAACTCTTCCCAATCGACCAACTTTAGCCATTACTGTAGGCATTGTAATAATAACGTCGATATCTGTCCATCCACCTTCGATCTTAGTGATGTACTCATCAAGACCTACGTGATCCGCACCAGCTGCCTTTGCTTCGGCCTCCTTTTCTGGTGTACAAAGAACCAGCACCTTTACCTCTTTACCAAGACCGTGTGGCAATGCCACAACGCCTCTTACCATTTGATCTGCCTTTCGAGGATCAACACCCAAACGGATGTCAACGTCCACAGATGAATCAAACTTTGCAAAAGTTATTTCCTTAACAAGCTTAGAAGCATCTTCCAAAGAGTATTCTTTTTCCGAATCAACTAGCTCGTTTACTTTCTTTTGGTTTTTAGTCAACTTTCCCATTTCTGATATTTTTATGCCCAAGGCAGTTTACCTGAGATTTTTACACCCATACTTCTGGCTGTACCTGCTACCTGCTTCATTGCTGCTTCAATTTTCAAAGCATTTAGATCTGGCATTTTAGTTTCGGCGATTTCCTTTACCTGATTCCAAGTAATGGAGCCTACTTTATTTCTGTTAGGCTCGGCTGAGCCTTGCTTCAACTTCGCCGCTTGCATGATCATAATTGCCGCAGGCGGGGTTTTGATTACAAAATCAAACGTCTTATCTGCATAAATTGAAATCAAAACGGGAACAACCTGCCCTTGTTTTTCTTGAGTCCTTGCATTGAACTGCTTACAAAACTCCATGATATTCAGTCCTTTCGAACCTAATGCAGGCCCAACCGGAGGTGACGGATTTGCCTGACCACCTTTCACCTGAAGTTTCACATAACCTATAATCTCTTTTGCCATTTGATTAATCTTGTTTTTCCACTTGTATGTAATTCAACTCTACAGGTGTATTTCTTCCAAAAATTTTAACTGTTACGTTTAACTTTTTACGATCCTCAAATATCTCCTCTACTGATCCTGTAAAACCACTGAATGGACCATCCATCACTTTTACTGATTCACCAATTATAAATGGAGTACCTAGTTTCTCTTCATGCTCCTCAACCTCATCTACTCTACCTAGAATTCTATTTACCTCGCTTTGTCTTAAAGGCACTGGATCTTTGGAAGCACTAGTAGATCCTTCACCAAGAAAACCAATCACGTTTGGTATCAATTCCTTATTAGTAATCATGTGCTGAATTTCTCCATTCGTAAAATCTCCCTGAATGAGGATGTATCCTGGAAAAAAGTTACGTTCACGAACTCTCTTCTTCCCATTGCGCATTTCATATACTTTTTCAGATGGAATTAGTACCTGTGGTACTATCGATTCTAGTCCATTTCGAACTATTTCAGAGTCAAGTGCTTCTTTCACCTTCCGCTCCTTACCGCTAACGGCTCTTACCACGTACCACTTTAACTCACCCATCTTTAAAATTCGTTATAAAACCACTTCATAGCATTCTCAAAACCTAAGTCGAAAATGCCAATCATAAGTGCAAATATCAAAGAGGCTACCAAAACCAATATACTGCTGTTCTGAAGCTCAGATAACTTAGGCCAAGTTACCTTGTGCATCAACTCGTCGTACGCTTCTTTAAAAAATGTAATAACCTTGTTCATAGTTATTTAAGTTGCACGGGAGGAGGGACTCGAACCCCCAACCAATGGTTTTGGAGACCACTACTCTACCAATTGAGCTACACCCGTAAAAAACTTGCAGCCCGAAAAGGACTGCAAAGCTAGATGAATTAGTATTTATAAACAAATACGATCTAAAATTTAATTTAGATCGTATTCAAAAGTTAAATTGTGATTAGTCTAGAATCTCAGTCACCTGGCCTGAACCTACAGTTCTACCACCTTCTCTGATTGCAAATCTTAGACCTTTCTCCAACGCTATTTTACTATGAAGAGTAACTTCAATAGTTACGTTATCGCCTGGCATAACCATTTCGATATTCTCAGGAAGTTTAATCTCTCCAGTAACATCAGTAGTTCTAACATAGAATTGTGGTCTGTATCTGTTAAAGAATGGAGTATGACGTCCACCTTCTTCTTTCGACAATACGTAAACTTCAGCTTTGAAATTGGCGTGTGGCTTAACAGAGCCTGGCTTACAAATGATCATTCCTCTTTTGATATCAGTTTTCTCGATACCTCTTAGAAGTAGACCTACGTTATCACCAGCTTCACCACGATCCAATATTTTTCTAAACATCTCAACTCCAGTGATTGTAGACTTAAGACCTTCAGCACCCATTCCGATGATTTCCACAGGATCTCCAGTGTTGATAACACCCCTTTCGATTCTACCTGTAGCTACAGTACCCCTACCAGTGATAGAGAATACATCTTCAACTGGCATCAAGAATTCTTTATCAATCAATCTTGGAGGAATTGGAATGAACTCATCAACTGCGTCCATCAACTCCTCAACTTTAGTCACCCACTGAGGCTCACCATTAAGTGCACCTAAAGCAGATCCTTGAATTACAGGAATATCATCACCTGGAAAATCGTAATAAGATAGAAGTTCTCTGATTTCCATTTCCACAAGCTCTAACAGCTCTGGATCATCCACCAAATCAACTTTATTCATAAAAACTACCAATGCAGGAACACCTACCTGGCGAGAAAGAAGAATGTGCTCTCTCGTTTGTGGCATTGGGCCATCAGTAGCCGCAACTACTATGATAGCTCCATCCATCTGCGCCGCTCCCGTAACCATGTTCTTTACATAATCAGCGTGACCAGGACAGTCAACGTGAGCGTAGTGACGCTTCAGTGTTGAGTACTCAATGTGTGAAGTATTAATTGTAATACCTCTTTCTTTTTCTTCAGGTGCATTATCAATTGAAGAGAAATCCTTCACTTCTGCTAACCCTTTGGAAGCAAGTACTGAAGAAATAGCAGCGGTTAATGTCGTCTTACCATGGTCAACGTGACCAATAGTACCGATATTAACGTGTGGTTTTGAACGATCAAAGGTTGCTTTAGCCATGTTTGAAAATCCTCGGTTTTAAATCTTGAAAAAAAAATTATAAATCAGTTCTAAATAAATACTCTTATAACCGATACAGAACCATAAGAGCCAATGAGGGGATTTGAACCCCTGACCTCTTCCTTACCAAGGAAACGCTCTACCCCTGAGCTACACCGGCTGCTGGGTTATAAAGATAAATTTGAGCGGGTGACCAGGTTCGAACCGGCGACCTACAGCTTGGAAGGCTGTCGCTCTACCAACTGAGCTACACCCGCTTCAAAAATGTGGGGGGAGAAGGATTCGAACCTTCGAAGAAATGAATCAACGGATTTACAGTCCGTCCCAGTTGGCCGCTTTGGTATCCCCCCAACAATTATCTTTAAGTATCAATGCACTTTCCCAACTTTCGGGAAGTCCCTAAAAAAGGGATTGCAAAATTATACGGATTTTTATTTTAATCAAATTTTTACTCGTAATTATCTAAGGATATTTTCAACATCTTGAAATAATTTTATTGTTTATAACTCTTTTATTCTTCGTGATGTCATATATTTTAGCTAACATCGCATTGAAGGCACATTAATTAAACCTTAACACCATGAAAACTCCAGTAGAAATAAACAAGTCAAAAAGTATTTCAGTAGAATTGGTTAAAAATATGCTTCATTTGGATGGACAATTGACCGATTTTCGAATTAAACATCTACTAGACAATCAATATTTAGCCTATCATGACGATCAAGTTTATGAGATTGATGTAATAAGTTCTGCTGATGGGAGCTACCAATTGAAAATAAATGGAGTCGCTGTGGATGCAGAAGTGATAGATCATCAAAAACAAATATTAAAGGATCTTGGAATGTCAAATATGATGGCTGAGGAAGTGATAGATGAAATCAAATCACCCATGCCCGGCACAATTATAGATATTGTATGTAAACAAGGTGATTCAGTTAATAAAGGAGACACCATTCTCATCCTTGAGGCTATGAAAATGGAGAATGTCATTAAATCTCCTGCTCCAGGAATCATAATGGAGATTAAGGTGACCATTGGCCAAAATGTAGAAAAAAATCAATCGCTTGTGGTATTCTAAAAATTAGATCGGTGATTGAATGATCAAAATATATATTTTTGAGGAGTTTTTAAATACCTCACAAACAAACTGAATGAAATATAAACGTATTCTACTAAAATTAAGCGGCGAAGCGCTTATGGGCGATAAGCAACATGGTATTGACCCCAACAGGCTGGCTCAGTATAGTCAGGAAATAAAGAGGGTAAAGGATAAAGGCTTAGAACTTGCCATAGTTATTGGTGGAGGAAATATTTTCAGAGGTGTAGACGGGGCGAAATCGGGGATTGACCGTGTTCAAGGAGATTACATGGGAATGCTAGCCACTGTCATCAATGCGATGGCTTTGCAAAGTTCGCTTGAGAAGCATGGAGTATTTACAAGACTGATGGCTGGTTTAAATATGGAACAAGTCTGTGAGCCATTTATAAGACGAAGAGCAATCAGGCATCTTGAAAAAGGTAGAGTGGTCATATTTGGAGCCGGAATTGGTAATCCATATTTTACAACAGATTCTACCGCTAGTTTAAGAGCCATTGAGATTGAAGCGGAGGTTGTATTGAAGGGGACAAGAGTAGATGGTGTATATACTGCTGATCCGGAAAAAGACCCAACAGCTACTAAATACACAAAAGTGAGTTTTCAGGAGGTTTATGAGAAAGGGTTGAATGTAATGGATATGACCGCATTCACTTTGTGCCAGGAAAACAATTTACCTATTATTGTTTTCGATATGAACAAGCCTGGAAACCTGAACGATATAATCGAAGGAGAACAAGTCGGAACATTAATTAATTAAAATGGAAGAAATTGAATTTTATCTCGACCATGCACGTGAGATGATGAGTAAGGCTGTGGAACACACACAACATGCCTTAACAAAAATACGTGCTGGAAAAGCCATGCCCAATATGCTGGATGGTATCGAAGTGGATTATTACGGCAACTTAACCCCATTGAATCAGGTGGCATCCGTCACTACGCCTGATGCCAGAACATTGATTATCAAGCCCTGGGAAAAAGGAATCATTGCTGGAATAGAAAAGGCAATTATCAATAGCGATCTAGGACTTAATCCTCAAAATGATGGTGATATAGTACGACTGAATATCCCAATGTTGACCGAGGAGCGCAGATTCGGGCTTGTAAAACAGGCTAAGGCAGAATGTGAAAGCGGTAAGATAAGTATTAGAAATATCAGGAAAGAGGTGAACGACTCACTCAAGAAGTTGGAGAAAGATGGTACCTCTGAAGATTTAGTAAAAGATGCTGAGGCTCAGGTACAGAAAGTCACTGACAGCAATACAGCCAAGCTTGATGAAATTCTGGCTAAAAAGGAAAAAGAGATCATGACGCTTTAATCGGCGAACTCAAATTACGCCAATTTCACTGATAAAGCTTTTTGGCTTCTATCCGTCGGATAGCTCCCTCTGGAACTAAATAGCGAATGGATTTTCCATCTCGAATTAGCTGTCTTATTAGGGTCGCTGAAATGTCCAACTCAGGAGCTTCGATCATTGTAACATTGGGATGATCAGTCAGGGCAGATTTTTCTCCATTTGGTCTTGGATAAACAATCAGTTTAAAGTACTCCAGTATCTTTTCGTAGTTTTTCCATTTTGGAAAAATCGCAAGGTTGTCAGATCCAATAATTAAGGAAAATTCGTGGTTTGGGTGTTTCTCATAAAGTAGTGTGAGCGTGTCAATAGTATAGCTCGGCCTTGGCATATTGAACTCAACATCACAAGTTCGAAATTGAAAATCATCTTCAATGGAGGCCTGAACCATATCCATTCGATCAAATTCGTGTAGTAAATTCTTGTTCTTTTTTAGTGGATTTTGTGGTGATACCACAAACCAAACTTCATTAATATCTGTGCACTCATGTACCAAATTGGCGATAATAAGATGCCCAACATGTATTGGATTGAAAGAACCAAAAAACAAACCTATCTTCATTAGTCTCTAATAAATTCAATAACCATCTTCTCAGCTTCAGATACTGCATCAGACAAGTCTCGATTAATCAATATATAGTCAAAATGGTTTGCCGTTTCCATTTCTTGAGCAGCTTTATCAATTCGCATTTTTAGTGTTTCCTCAGTTTCTGAATCCCTCAATATCAATCGTGACTCCAAAACCTTGATATTCTCCACACTAACAAAAATAGTTTTGGCTCGCTTCCCAAGCGCCTTTTTGAGGTTAATAGCACCAAGCACGTCAACATCGAATATCACATGGTTTCCTTCATCCCAAATACGTTGAACTTCCGATTTCAAAGTCCCATAGAACAACCCTTGATATACTTCCTGCCATTCGTAAAGATCCTCATGCTCAATTTTAGATTTGAAATCTTGTTGACTTAAGAAATAATAATCTCTGCCATGTTCTTCAGTAGCTCTTTTTTGACGAGTTGTTGCTGAGACCGAAAACCTTAAATTTGGAATCTGGGAGATAAGATGCTTTACTATTGTTGTTTTTCCAGCCCCAGAAGGTGCACAGAATATTACTGCCTTACCTGAAATATGCATTTAGGTAAGTTGGGATATTTTATTCTTAATATTGATTGCCAAATCTGCCGGAACCGGCATTTTTGCAATTCTGGTTTTCAAAAGTTCTCTAATCTGCTTTTCAACTTCGTATTGTTCAAAGCAAAACATACATTTATCAACATGTTTTGTGAGATATGCCTCTTCCTCTTTGGAGGCTTCATCATCCAACATCAAATAAAGTACTTTCAGACATTTCTGAAACTCAGGACATAATTCAGATTCTTTCTTACCAGATTCATTCATTGATAATATAGATTTTCAGCAAAATAAACGAATTATTTAAATCCCATGCTACCTGCATAGGCTTGTAATTTTTCCTTTAATAAATTTCTTGCCCTGTGCAGTCGGGATCGCACTGTACCTATAGGAATATCTAATATTTTAGCCATTTCTTCGTAGGTAAAACCTTCCAAATCACATAGGATTATCACTGTACGGAAATCTACAGCCAATGAATTCAGTGCGATACTTACTTCATCGCCGATCATATCCTTGAGCGCATCAACCCTCAAATCGACAGTTATTGATTCATCAACATCATCTGAGTTGTAGAAGTTCTCCACTTCCTGATAATCCACCTTTGCAGGTTGTTTGCTCTTCTTTCTAAAATCATTGATAAATGAATTTTTTAGAATTCTATAGAGCCACGCTTTCGAATTAGTGCCTTGTTGAAATGAAGTAATGAACCGATACGCTTTCAAAAAGGTATCCTGAACCAAATCTTTGGAATCATCCTCATCAAAAGTAAGACGATAGGCAAAATTGTACATCGATGCTAGATGGGGAAGGAATTCCTTATCAAAAATTCGATTTTTTTCTATTTGTGAATAAGTAAATTTTATTGGCTTTTGCTCATCCATTGCTGTTCTTGCCTCTTGCATGCTTTCCGAAATTATTATGAAATCTACATCATCTCCTCTCTAAAGTAAATGTAGGTACACATTGAAACGGTTATTTATCTGGAATGTTTCTAAATAACACAATCAGAATATAACGTTGAGTGCATTTTTGGTTTTACGCACGGTTTCACAAATGGTGCCCATAATCTTTAGATTTATTGCTCTTTACAAATATAGTAATAACCAAAAAAGGGTTCAATCTGCAAGATTAAACCCTTTAGTATTGTTGAATTATAAATGATTAATATCTGTATGTGTCAGATTTGTAAGGGCCATCCACTGTCACACCGATGTATGCCGCCTGCTCTTCACTCAAAGTTTCAAGCTCAACTCCAATTTTTGCAAGATGTAGGGAAGCAACTTTTTCATCCAAATGTTTAGGTAAGGTATAAACATCATTTTTGTACGCACCAGAATTAGTCCAAAGTTCAATTTGAGCCAAAGTCTGGTTGGTAAATGAGTTTGACATTACAAATGATGGGTGACCTGTGGCACATCCTAGGTTTACCAATCGGCCTTCTGCTAGGACAATTATTTCGTTTCCATTGATGTTGTAAATATCCACCTGAGGTTTAACCTCAATCTTGGTTGATCCAAAATTACCATTCAGCCAAGCCATGTCTATTTCATTGTCAAAATGACCAATATTACAAACTATGGTTTTATCGTTCATCAATTTAAAATGTTCAGCTGAAAGGATGTCTTTGTTTCCAGTAGCGGTAACGATGATATTCGCACGCTTAATTACATCAACCATCTTTTTAACTTCAAAACCATCCATTGCAGCTTGAAGCGCGCAAATTGGATCAATTTCAGTCACGATCACTCTGACTCCTGCTCCTCTAAGTGAGGCTGCAGATCCTTTACCCACGTCTCCGTACCCAGCAACCACTGCGACTTTACCAGCCAGCATTATATCAGTGGCTCTTCTTATTGCATCTACCAAAGATTCCTTACATCCGTATTTATTATCAAATTTTGACTTAGTAACAGAATCATTGACATTAATCGCTGGTAATGGTAACGTGCCATTTTTTATTCTGTCATAAAGTCTAAGAACACCTGTAGTGGTTTCTTCAGATAAGCCTTTGATTCCTGAAACCAATTCAGGATATCTATCCAAAACCATATTTGTAAGATCACCGCCATCATCCAAAATCAAGTTTAAAGGCTTTCCATCTTCAAAAGCGAATAAAGTCTGTTCAATACACCAGTCAAATTCGGTTTCGCTCAAGCCTTTCCATGCATAAACTGGAACTCCCGTTTCAGCAATAGCCGCTGCTGCATGATCCTGAGTGGAAAATATATTGCACGAAGACCAGCTCACTTCTGCTCCAAGTTCAATCAGCGTTTCGATTAATACTGCGGTCTGAATAGTCATGTGAAGACATCCGGCAATTCTAGCACCTGCCAGCGGTTTTGAAGCACCAAACTCGTCTCTCAAGGCCATTAAACCAGGCATTTCTGCTTCAGCCAAATTAATTTCTTTCCTTCCGAAATTGGCTAGGGTGATATCTTTTACTTTGTAACTCAATTTTTCTTCGATCATTTTTTAACTTTTGAAAATGCAAAATTAATAAAAAAACAGTTTTTTTCAAATCATAAATCTGATTTCCTTCAAATCGTAACTTGCAAGTCGATTATTATGTTTTACTACTAGCCGACCTTTATCATTTATTCCAATAATTTCGCCATCAATATTTTCACCTTTAACCTGGTATTGATGTATTTCACCTCTCCACCGCAGCGCCTGTTGATATTTATATAAAAGACTTTTGGTGTCGCCAGACTTCAACTTTATGTATTCAGCTTCTACACTAAGTAATAAGTCCTCTAAAACGATGGACAAATCCCATGTAGTTTTATTTGCTTCTTTCAGCATAGACGTGGCTGTACTCAAAGGAAAATAAGTTTGATTGACATTGAGTCCAATACCTACAATGACATTGTCGATGACCCCTTTCCCGAGAAAAGTTTCCACGAGAACACCCGCAATTTTGGAATCATTGACATAAATATCATTTGGCCATTTGATTTCAATTTTGTTATTCGGTATGAATTTATTTAATGTTTGTAGTATAGCCACACCAATCATAACATTTATTAGATAGACCTTATTGATTTCCAAAAATGTGGGTCTCAGGTTCAGAGAGAATAACAAGTTTTTATCAGGTTCGCTTACCCATACATTCCCCCTTTGCCCTTTGCCTCCTGACTGAAAGCCTGAAACTATTATATCCCCTTCGATGTTTGACCCATTCCGGATATGTGATGCCATAAGATCATTTGTCGAATGACATTGTGTCAGGTATTCAACCTTTTTACCCAGAAATAGCGTTTTGGCAAAGTATTTATGCAACTTATATTCGTTAATTTTGACCACAATTATAATTTAAACTTTGATTGAATGCAGAAGATAAAAGGAGGAGCAATTAAGTCTGACGTCTTAAGCCGATTGGTTGTAGATGGTATGCTTGAGAAGAAAGCCTCTGATATAGTGGTGATGGATTTGAGAAAAGTTAAAAATGCGGTCGCGGATTATTTCATCATATGTTCCGGAAATTCAGATACCCAAATAGATGCAATTTCCGATTCTGTTGAAGAACAAGTTTTCAAGCAATCCAATCAAAATCCCTGGAAGAAGGAAGGAAAAGAAAACAACGAGTGGGTGCTCATCGATTATGTAGATGTAGTTGCACATGTTTTCAAAAAAGAAAAACGGATCTTTTACAGACTTGAGGAGTTATGGGGAGATGCAGAAATTACCAAAGTGCCACAATAAATAAATCTGCTTACTAGATTTAAATAAATTAAACTTTTTAGAAAAAAAATAATGGCTGATAAACCAAGACAGAAAAAAAACATCATAGGAGGCCAACCTAATAAACCGAATTATCAATTATTCCTTATAATAGGAGCTATTACTGTGGTTTTTGGATATGCTTTCCTAAGTAATAATAATTCTGCAGTTAAAACGACTGATCGGAAATTTGAGCAAATGATGCTAGCCAATGACGTACAGAGAGTCGTTTTGGTAAAGAATCAAGAGTTGGTTGAGATTACTCTTAAAAAAGAAGCACTTCAAAATGCGAAGTATAAAATAGATCTCGAAGATCGACCATTTTCAAATGATCAAGGAGCACACTATTTTTTCAAAATAGGATCCACTGATAGCTTCATTAGAAAATATGAGGAGTTGTTGGTTAAAATTCCCGAAAATCAGCGGATTGGATATGAAATAGAAGAACGGCAAGATTTCACATCAATGCTTTTGAATCTAGGATTCTTCTTCTTGATCATTTTTGGTTTTTGGTTTATCATGCGCAGAATGACTGGCGGTGGTGGTCCCGGAGGTCAAATATTTAATATAGGTAAATCAAAAGCAGCACTGTTCGATGCGGAAAATAAGGTTAAAATTACTTTTGCAGATGCCGCTGGACTTGAAGAAGCCAAAGAAGAAATAAAGGAAATAGTCGATTTTCTTCAAAGCCCTGAAAAATTCACAAAACTTGGTGGTAAGATTCCGAAAGGAGCATTACTAGTAGGCCCTCCTGGTACAGGTAAAACTTTGCTCGCCAAAGCTGTAGCCGGTGAAGCTGGCGTACCATTCTTTACTCTATCGGGTTCAGACTTTGTTGAAATGTTCGTCGGTGTAGGAGCCGCCAGAGTGAGGGATTTATTTAAACAAGCAAAAGAAAAAGCACCTTGTATCGTCTTTATTGATGAAATAGATGCCATTGGCAGGTCCAGAGGAAGAGGTCAGATGCCTGGTTCCAATGATGAAAGAGAAAATACATTGAATTCACTTCTGGTGGAAATGGATGGGTTCTCTACAGATTCTGGGGTAATCATACTTGCTGCAACCAACAGACCAGATGTATTGGATTCGGCATTGATGCGACCAGGTCGTTTTGACAGACAAATCAGCATAGACAAGCCGGATATCAATGGTAGAGAAGCAATTTTCAAAGTGCATTTGAAACCCATCAAATTGCATGCAAATGTTGATCCTAAGAAATTGGCGGCTCAAACTCCAGGTTTTGCGGGAGCAGAAATAGCTAATGTTTGTAACGAAGCAGCATTGATTGCGGCAAGAAGAAATAAGAACTCAGTTGATATGGCAGACTTTCAGGATGCAGTCGACAGAGTAATAGGAGGACTGGAAAAGAAAAACAAAATCATTTCTCCAGAAGAGAAAAAGATTGTGGCCTATCATGAAGCAGGACATGCAGTAGCTGGATGGTTCCTGGAGCATGCAGATCCTTTGGTAAAAGTAAGTATCGTTCCTAGAGGCATAGCCGCATTGGGTTATGCTCAATATCTGCCAAAAGAGCAATTCTTATATCAGACTGAACAATTGATAGATGAAATTTGCATGGCACTAGGAGGAAGGGCTGCTGAAGAATTAGTATTCGGGAAAATATCTACCGGAGCTCTTAGTGATCTTGAGCGTATCACCAAACTGGCATACAACATAGTGACCGTATATGGCATGAACGAAAAAATTGGTAATCTTTCATTCTATGATAGCAAACCATCAGAATATAGCTTCACTAAACCATACTCCGAGGCTACTGCCGAATTGATAGACAAAGAGGTGAAATCACTGATCGATGGTGCCTATAAGAGAACCAAAGATCTTTTGAAATTGAAAACAGACGAGTTGGAGATCATCGCTCAGGAATTACTTGAAAAAGAAATAATATTCCAAGGAGATTTGGAAAGGCTCATTGGTAAAAGGCCATTTGCCAATCAAACTACCTATGAGCGATTTACCAATGGCGTGGAAGTACCTTTGGAAGAAGCGGGAAGTGAAGCTGATCCAATAGAAGCGATAAAAGAGAGTATAAAGACTGAAGTTGAAGAAGAAGAAAACCTTAAATCTGATGACTCTAAAGAAGAAGAGGCCATTGGAGAAAATAAGAAGTAATTTCAATTGCTGAACATGAATTATATTAGGGAGCTCCCAAGGCTCCCTTTTTTCATTTTATGAACGAACAATTCGCACAAATCCACAAAGGAAAAAAAGTATTTGTCGCCAGTGACTTCCACCTTGGGGCTCCTACTCAAGTTGAAAATCGCGCACGAGAGATAAAAATAGTGGCCTGGCTCAGCGCAATTGAGGAAACTGCTGCCGGAATTATTTTGGCGGGAGATTTATTTGACTTTTGGTTTGAATACAAAAAAGTTGTTCCAAAAGGAGCCGTCAGGCTTCTGGGAAAACTAGCTTCACTATCAGATGCCGGGATTCCAATTTTGATTTTCACTGGAAATCATGATTTATGGATGAGTGATTATTTCATTACTGAATTGGGCGCAAACGTGTACCACCATCCAATTTCATTTCTAATTGGCGAACACCGCATATTAATAGGGCATGGTGATGGGTTAGGCCCTGGGGATCGGAAATTCAAATTAATCAAAAGAATATTCACCTCTAAGCTCAATAAAAACCTGTTTCGCTGGCTGCACCCAGACATAGGCATTGCACTAGCTAATAAGTGGTCTAACAAAAGCCGCATAAAAAATTTGAAAGAACCTGATCCTTTTTTAGGAGAAGATGAGCCGCTTTTTCAATATTGCAAAGCGATTGAAAAAACAGATCACCACGATTATTATATTTTTGGACACCGACATTTACATCTTGAAATGGAGCTATCGGACAAGGCCAGATACATCAATATTGGCGACTGGATCAACTATAACACTTATGCTGAAATCTCAGTAGACCAAGTAAAAGTCAAAACATTTGAAAGCTAGCCTCCTCCTCTTTTTATTCCTTATTATTCAATCATCATTCTGTCAGGAATGGGAATTGATTAATACGGTACTTCCGAACCAGGAAATAGCGGCAACTTCAATCGACTCAAAAGACATGTTTTATATTGGCACTTCTACTGGCAATTTGATTCGGTATGACAGTGATGGAAAGGAAGATGAATATTATTCTGCATTGAATAATTCCTCCGTGACTATGATTCAAACATGGAACCGACTGAAAGTATTTACCTTCTTCCAACAGCAACAATCTATTGCCATTCTTGACAGGTTCACCACTACCCCCAAAACCATAGATCTTAGGGATTTGGGTTTGCAATATGCATGGCTTTTTGCTCCTGGTATCGACAATAGTTATTGGGCATTGAGTGCAGAAAATAAAGATCTCATCAAATACGACGACCAGAATCTTAGCATCCTATTTCGTATCATTCTTGGAAATGAAATTCAAATAAAAAATGCCTCCTACATGAGAGCGCACAAAAACCTTCTGATCATTGTTGACATAGTCTCAGGAATATGGATTTTTGATCAATATGGAAATTTTTTGGGGATGATACCAGAACCTGGCATCAGGCAAATTCAAATTTTTGAAGATATGATTCATGCCACCAACGGAAGTGAATATCTTCAGATTAATCCCTTCACACTTGACGTTTTGGAAAGAAAAAAAGCTCCAAGAGAAGGAGCTTTTTGGTCGGTGGTGATATCAGGCGATAGGTTTATTTTCTTTTCAAAAAATCAGGCAGCCATCTACAAACTCCATTAGTTGCCTCTATATAGATCTAAAATTTTCTTACGAAAAATGATACTGTATTTAGCATTGACCAATTCTATTTCTGCTCTGTTCTTATTATTCAGACTCTCAAGATATGAGTAAAAATCCGTGTTCCCAGTTTCATATCTCTTCTTCACAAACTCATAGGATTGATCGAGCGCATTGAGATTTTCTTTTGTGGAAACATAAGTGCTTTGTGCCGTTACCAAATCCAAATAGGCATTTTGAATCAGGTTCGTAACTGTATTCATGGCACCTGAAACATCAAGATCTGCATTGGTCATATTGATCCTTGCTGTTTGTATGTTATTTGAAGTTTGGAATTTGGTAAAAATAGGGATCGACATGGAGATATTTACATATTCAAATTCGTTGAATTTCATTTGTTGTCTAAAATCAGCATTTGAATCAAAATCACCAGATGTAGGATTTCTAGCTCCATTTGAAGAATAATTAGACCCTATCCTTCCAAATGCCGAAATTGTTGGATATCGCTGTGCCTTGGCTATTTTATATTGGTACATGGAAGATTTCTGATTGGCATTGGCGGCCATAAGTGCCGGACTACTATTGAGAGATTGCTCCAAGATAACTTCAAACGGATCAACATTGAACAACAAATCCATTTCATCAACATCATAAGGTTCTACATCAGATGTATTGGGATCCATCTGCATGGCCTGAAACAGGGATAACATATCTCTTTTCAGCTGATTGTTGAAGTTATTGAGAGTAAGTCTCTGGTTTGCGATCTGTCCCTGAAAATTATACACGCTTTCCAAATTGCCAACGCCTACAGATTCTCTTTTCTTTTCACGATCTAACTGGGATTCTAATAAAGTCACGCGTTCCTCAGCTATTTTAATATTCTCCTTGTCAAGGATCACATTCAAATACATAGTCAAAATGGTAGTTTCGACATCCTGCTGTGTACTTTGTGTATTTTGGATGGCTGCATCTTGGAGTTGTTTACTTTGCTGCAAACGATATTGATTTGAAAAACCATTAAACAAAATTACATTCGTCGAAAGATTGGGATTGGAGCTATTCGAAGTAGCTGATACTTGTCTGGCCGCATTGGTGTCAAAAAAATTCCCGAAATAAAAATCATAGTTGATTCCAGCATTAAGACTTGGGAAGAAATTCATTATCGACTGAAAGCGATTTGATTCAGCAATAATTTCATTATTTCTCGCCTGCTTTAATGCGACATTTCGCTCCAAAGCCATATCGATGCAATTATCAAGCGTCAACAGAGATTTCGCTTGATCTTCCTGCGCAATCACAAATAAAGTACTAAGGGTAAAAGCTAAAAGTAATAATGTCCTCATAGTGAAATTGTATTAAGCGTCTAAAAAAGGCCATCCGCCGAACGACGGATAGCCAAGCATACAAGAGAGGTTCTTTAGACTAATGCATTGTCTTTCGAGTTGATGTTTTCAGATACGATCTGACCATCAAATAAATGGATTACCCGATGTGCATATTCGGCATCAAGCGGTGAGTGTGTCACCATCACCACTGTAGTTCCATTCTCATTTAAATCTGTTAACAGGTTCATTACTTCCTGCCCATTTGCAGAATCCAAGTTACCAGTTGGTTCATCGGCAAGGATCAGCTTTGGTTTGGCGATTACAGCTCTTGAAATGGCTACTCTTTGCTGTTGACCACCTGAAAGCTGCTGTGGAAAGTGATTTCTTCTGTGCATGATTTTCATTTGCTCCATTACCTCTTCCACCCTTTTCTTCCTTTCAGCAGAAGAGTACTTCAAATAAATCAAAGGAAGTTCAATGTTTTCAAACACCGTCAGCTCGTCAATTAGGTTGAAACTTTGGAACACAAATCCAATGTTTGCTTTTCGCAGCTCTGCTCTTTTTCTTTCTGAATGAGTGGAAATCTCCAGACCTGTAAACCAAAATTGTCCAGCTGAAGGGTTATCAAGCAATCCGATGATATTAAGCAAAGTGGACTTACCACAACCTGATGGGCCCATGATGGCCACAAATTCACCTTCCTTCACTTCAAGATTGACGCCAGAAAGGGCTGTAGTTTCGATCTCATCAGTATAATAGAACTTCTTTAGTTCTTCGGTTTTGATTAGTGCTTTAGCGTTTTCCATTATTCTTTTTTTAAATTTTAATTCTTTGTTAATATAAGATCCCAACGACTCAACTAATTGGAGCTCGTACGAATCAGGTGTTTATTGTAAAACCAATTTATCTTTATCTCCATAACCGTCGTATGAAGAGACAATTACTTTCTCTCCAGGTTGCAAACCTTCCAAAACTTCATAAAATCTTGGATTCTGCCTTCCCAATCTGATATCTCTTCTTACAGCCTCAGTTTCAGATTCATCAAGCACAAAAACCCAATTTCCCCCTGTAACTTGATAAAAACTTCCTCTCGGAATCTGAATGGCGGTGATGTTTTCACTTAGCTGCAGTCTGACTTGTAATGTTTGCCCCCGTCTGATCCCATCAGGGATGGATGCTTTGTCATCAAAGACCATGTCCACCGAAAAAAGACCATTATTCACTTCAGGATATATTTTTTTGATTTCAATATCATGATCCGACCCTGCAAAAGGAAATGAACCTCTCAACCCCTCATAAATACGCGCAATGTAATGTTCGTCGATGGTTGTCCGTACTTTAAAACCATTCAAATCATCGATCTGCCCAATATTTTGTCCTGAGGAGATGGACTCTCCCACTTCGGCATTGACGGTACTTAACCTACCTGAGATAGGTGCTTTTATATAGAGATTTTCTAAATTTTTCTTAATCAGCAATAAATTCTCTTTCGTCCGAACCAAGGTTGCTTCTGCCTGCGCAATTTGTAATTTGGCATTTAGGGAATCAAATTTTGAACTTTCAATTTGTATGACCCTGGCATCACTCAGCTGATTGAAGTTTCTTTTTAAAGTCAGAAATTCTTGTTCTGAAATAATCTTGTCCTCATTGAGGCTTTTACCTCTTTCAAAAGCATCCTTGGCCGCATCTATCTGATAGTCCAAATCTACAAGTGCACGTCTAAGTTCAAATTGACTCCTTTTCAAACTCAGTTTTGTGTTTTCAAGGCTATTTACTAAGATAAACGCTTGCGTTTCTTCTCGTACAAAATTTTGTAGCAGGTCATTGTTGGATAGTTTAAGAATCGTATCTCCCTCATCAATCAGGACACCACCATCATAATATTTTTTCTCTACCACTCCACCTTCAATCGCGTCTAGCCTGATGGTTTTGATTGGCATGACAGAGCCATCTACCGGAATAAACTCCCTAAACTCGCCTTCATAAACTGTGGCAATGTTGATTTTTTCCTTTTCTACATTCAGCTTAGAACCCCCATCTGCAAAGATGAAGCTGTATAAAATAAAACATCCGAAAAGTCCAATAGCCATCCAGGTGGCCACCTTCTTCACGGTAAATCTTTTCTGTTCAATCTTGCGATCCATAAATTATCTAATCTACCTTCACTGTGCCAATTAAGATGCCAATCCATGCATCTATCTGTTTATCAATTACTTAATAAATTTTCAAGAAATTGAAATAGTGCAGTTTGTACAATAATGGTACAATGTAGTGTTCACAATCGAACAAAAAAAAGATCCGGTTTTCAATGAAAGCCGGATCTAGGTCAAAAACTCAAAATAAAAGGACTAATAGAATATCAAATATAATCTTTTTCCTGAGAAAAAAAAGTAGCCAAACACCTAGTTGAGTTCTTTTTTATGATAGTAACACTATTATATTTGTAGATAGCACTATACAACATGACAGCACTACAAATAAAACTCAACGACATCCTCTATCTCAAGGATCCTCAGTCAACTGAACTAGGCCAGAAAATTATCAGGGAGAGTATATCAATGATAGATGAGTTGGGTTTTGAAGCCTTCACATTTAAAAAACTATCAGGCAATATCGATTCTACAGAAGCATCGATTTATAGATATTTCGAAAATAAACATCGATTGCTAGTCTATTTGATCACATGGTATTGGACTTGGCTGGAATACAAAATTGCTTTTGAAACGAATAACATCAACGACATTGTGGCCAAACTTGAAACTGCACTTAAAATCATTTCGCAAAAAAAAGAGCAGGATAAGGCCTTTCCTGATGTTAATGAACCTGCACTGCAACGCATTGTTATCTCAGAGTCCGACAAGGTTTATCTAACCAAAAGAGTAGACAAAGATAATAAGGTAGGTCTGTTCAAAGGTTATAAGTCACTTTGTCATCAAATCAGTGAATTGGTCATTGCCATAAATCCAGCCTACCTGTATCCACACTCACTCATCAGCACGGCTCTGGAAGCTGCTAATCAGCAAATATTCTTTGCTAATCACCTACCTTCGTTGACTGAATCAAGCAAAGCTGAGGATGTCTTCGCACACAATTTTCAATTTTTGAAATCATTGGTTTTTGACGCAATCAAAGTTAAAAAATGAACAACCAACAAATCATTAGAACACTTCAGGAGTCGGCAAATTTTATTGACATTAACCTGGCCAGTGAGACTTTTGCTGAGCTGGATCGGTTCAATCGAGAATACCCCAACGACGAGCTAATAGAATTTATCAGGGATTTAGTAGAGACAGGAAATGATGCGAAACTCATTCTTCTGGAAAAAAACCTCGACAGAGAAGATTTTTACACTTTCGCTGACACTTTTCAATCCACACCAATCATTGTTTTTGCGAAAGGTGAAGAACTGGAACCTATCGTTATCAGAAAGAAAGGGAAAAAGACAAGCATCCTTAAAATAGGTGCGGAAGAAACCACCGACATATCCAATATCAATATCAAAGATCTGAATCTTGCTTTTAATGAAAGGTTAGAAGTAATATTTATTTCGGTCTTTGATTACAAAAGTTTAGTGAGCGATCAGGAAGATACAGATGGCAAAAAGGTAAAATTAAGCCCAGTTGTCCGGCTTTTTAGGTTATTGGCGGCTGAAAAGCAAGATATCTTCTATGTCTACATCTACGCAGGATTGACCGGACTATTGGGTTTAAGTCTGCCATTGGGAATTCAAGCGGCCATCGAACTTATTTCTGGTGGAGTGGTTTTTAGCTCTATCTATGTGCTGATAGGACTTGTGATTCTTGGTGTATTAGGCAGTGGTATTTTACAAGTGCTGCAAATAACCATTGTGGAATACTTACAAAGAAGGGTCTTTACCAAAGCGGCTTTCGAGTTTGCCTTTAGAGTGCCGAGAATAAAAATGGAGGCTGTTCTCAATCTTCACATGCCAGAGTTGATGAACAGGTTCTTTGATGTACTTACGCTGCAAAAAGGATTACCAAAACTATTGATTGATTTGAGCACAGCAGTTATTCAAATTCTATTCGGATTATTGTTATTGTCCTTCTATCATCCATTTTTTGTATTCTTTGGCTTAATGCTCATCTCAAGTCTGGCGGCCATTTTCTTGATTACAGGCCCAAAGGGATTAAAGTCCTCGATCATCGAATCAAAATACAAATACAAGGTGGTTTATTGGCTTGAAGAGTTAGCTCGGGCACTCTATTCCTTTAAACTATCGGGAAATACTGCATTGCCACTAAGAAAGACAGAGTATAATGTCAACAATTACCTGAAGAACAGGAGTACGCATTTCAAGGTGCTCATCAGTCAATACGCTTATATGCTTGCATTTAAAGCAATCGTGACTGGAGGGTTACTAATAATCGGTATGATTTTAGTCGTAGAGCGAGAGATCACCCTTGGTCAGTTTGTTGCCTCAGAAATAATTATTATCCTGATTCTAGCTTCCGTTGAGAAAATAATCATGTACATGGATGTCGTCTACGATATGCTTACGGCCGTGGATAAGATTGCTCATGTCACCGATTTACCATTAGAGTCCACAGGTGGCATTGATATACCCAAGGAACAAATAATGAAAATCGGCATAAGTGTCAATCTTAAGAATGTCAGTTACGATTACGGCGGAGGGAACAAGGTTAAAATAAAGAATATCAATATGAAAATTGCTCAAGGCGAGCACATCTGCATAAGCGGTCCGGGGGCATCTGGCAAAAGAACGTTGACAAGTTTGATCGCAGGGATTCATACCGATTATGAAGGCATCATCACATACAACAACTATTCCTTGAGAGATTTGGATAGGACATATTTAAGGGATAAAATCGGGAAAAATGTTTCTCAGGAAGACATCTTCGAAGGTACAATCCTCGATAACATACTGCTCGGAAAGCCGTTTGGTAAAATGGAAAATGCAGTAAGAGCAATAGAAAAAGTCGGAATATCAGACTTAATAAATCAGCTCCCTGATGGTCTCAATACGGAAATACTAAGCGGTGGCAAAGGCTTCCCGTCTACTTTTGTCAAAAAACTTATTTTAGCCAGATGTCTTGCCAAGGAGCCTAAAATACTTATCCTCAATGATTTCTTTGATCAGTCCCAAAAGCATGAAAAAATAAAACTCATTGAACTTTTAATAGATCCTGCAAACGATTGGACTCTCATTTTAATTTCTAATGATCCTATGATCATGGCATCATGTGATCGAGTAATTTACATGGAATCGGGTGAGGTTCTTCACGACACAAGCTTCGAAAAACTTGTGCAAATTGAATCGATAGCCAAAAACATTTATTAATCAAATGCTGAATATCTCTGAGGATAAAATTAAAGGTGTTTTAAGTGAAGATCAATTCTATTCCCTGAGAACACTTAAGACACCAGAATTGGGTAGAATGCTTGCAAAAGTTCTTCTTGTTGTGACGTTCATTAGTATCTTATTCCTATTTCTGCCCTGGCAGCAAAACATTCGCGGTACAGGCTTATTGACCGCTTTGAGTCCGGCTAACCGTCCACAAACGATTGAGTCTGCCATCGCGGGAAGAATCATCAACTGGGGAATAGCCGAAGGAGCTTATGTGAAAAAAGGCGATACGATATTGACACTTGCAGAAGTTAAGGAGAAATTTTTCGACCCAAATCTTCTTCTCAGGTTGGAGCAGCAGATTGAAGCAAAAGAAGCCAGCTTAGCGGCAAAAGAGCAAAAACAAATTGCGCTAAGAAATCAAATAAATGCCCTTCAAAATGCCCGTAGAATCAAACTGAGTCAAGCAACAAACAAACTTGATCAGGACATACTCAAGCTTCAAAACGATAGCATGGCTTATGAAGCGGAGAAAATTGGTTTTGAAAACACAAAAAATATCTTTGATCGAAATAAGCAGCGCTATGAGGCTGGCAACTTACCGTTAAACAAATTCAGAGAGCTGGAATCTAAGTACCAGTCAGGTAGAGCCAAGATTGTTTCGGCCGAAAATAAATGGTTTCAAAGTCAATCACAGCTAGCCATCACACGAGCTGATATACCCGGATATGATGCTGAATATTTGGACAAAATAAGCAAATCAGAATCAGAATTGAGTGCCACCATTGCGGATCAATACGAGACAGAAGGATCTCTTGCCAAGTTAAGAAACGAATACTCTAACATGGTCATCAGAAATAACCAGTATCAGATTATCGCCCCCCAAAATGGTTATTTGGTTAAAACTTTAAAGTCAGGAATTGGGGAAACTATAAAAGAAGGAGAAGCGGTTGCCATCATCATGCCTGACGTCTCTGATATGGCTGCTGAAATGTATATTCAGGCGATGGATTTGCCATTTATATCAATAGACAGAAAAGTCCGGGTTCAGTTTGATGGCTGGCCAGTCTTACAATTCAGCGGTTGGCCAAATGTTTCTGTAGGAACTTTTGGTGGAATCGTTCAGGTAATTGACCGGGTAGATAGCAAAGCAGGAAAATTCAGAATACTGGTGAAACCAGATCCTAATGAAGAGCCATGGCCAGATAAATTGAGAATAGGGTCAGGAATCAAAGGATGGGTCATGTTGGATAATGTGCAGATCTGGTACGAATTATGGCGACAGCTCAATGGCTTCCCTCCTAGCGTGTACAATGGTGAAGAAGAGGTTCAGACTGAGAATAAAAAATGAAAAATGTAATCGCTCTGCTTCTATGTGTTGGTTGCTGGTTTCAATCGCTCTGCCAAGCCCAAAACCCCAGTGATAGTCTGTCGCTCAACCTGTATGAGGTTTTGGATATTGTAGCCGAATATCACCCATTGGTACGCCAGGCAAATTTACAGCCTGGGTTTGCAGAAGCTGAACTGAGAACTGCCAGAGGGCTGATGGATCCGAAAATCGGGGCAAGTTTTGATCAAAAAATGATTAAGGGGACACAATACCATCAGAAATTTAACAGTGCCCTAAAGGTTCCTGTATGGTTTCCGATAGATCCAAAAATTGAATTGAGCAATACCCAAGGGGTATATCTCAACGAAGAAGATCGAATTTTCAACAGCGAAAACTGGCAGGTTATTGCTGGTGTTAGTTTGCCTATAGGCAAAGGTCTGTTTATTGATGAAAGAAGATCTACCATACAGCAGGCGAAATTTTACACTGATTTAGCGCAAGCAGAACAAACAAAAGCCATTAACAAGGTTCTTTTCACTGTGATCAAAAGCTACTGGGAGTGGTACTTTTCCTATCAAAATTTCAACCTAATGAGTAGAAGCATTGGTATTGCACAGGAGCTCTTCAACCGAACGAAAATAGATTTTGCATATGGAGAAGCGGCCGTCATAGATACCGTGCAGGCTTTGATCACCCTTCAAAGCAGAATAGTGGATTTTGAAAAGGCCAAACTCGAAAGGCAAAAAGCCGGGTATACTTTGTCTATCCACTTATGGGGACCCAATGATATTCCAGTAGAAATTGACAACCTCACGGTTCCTGTTTATGCAAAAGATTTTGGCTTTGTGCCTCAGGATTCTTCTATTCAAAAACTGATCGTGTGGTCCTCAAAAAATCATCCTGATATTTTGAAACTTGGTGCCAAGAAAGAGCAGCTGGAAATTGAAGAAAGATGGAACAAGGAGAGCCTAAAGCCAGAAATAAACCTGAGCTACTCTCTTATTGATGCTCCGATAAGTTATGATGGATACAATACCCCCGACTGGAATGACAGCTATAAACTTGGTGTTGATTTTGCGTTTCCACTCTTCCTTCGAAAAGAACGCGGTAAACTACAAAAGACTCAGCTCTATATTGAGAGTACGGACTATTCTATCGATCAAATTGTTCAGGAAATAGACGCGGAAGTGAAAGCCGCCTTCGCTGAGTTAAAAACGAGCAAAATCCTCGCAGATCAGTACAGCGATATGGCCAAAAACTATGAAACATTGCTACAAGCAGAAATATTTAACCTTGAAAATGGAGAGAGTGATTTATTCAAACTTAACATCCAGCAAGAAAAATATTTGGAGGCGCAACGAAAATATTATGATGCCGATCTCAAATTCCAAAAACTAAAAGTCAGCCTTCCATATGTGATCGGTTTACCCGACCTCAGCTACAAAGCCATGTACGAATAAGGACACCTTACAAAAATGCATGTTCATAATCGAACAATTTATTTCTATATTACAAGTACAATCTATGCTGATTGAATTTGCAATGCGATTCGCCAATGTTGGCACTATTCTGGCCAATATGCACAGAATCTAAGGCGATTCAAAAGCCACATAAAAGATACTAATACAAATGGACGAGAAAGAACTTGGTAAAATATTGATCATTGATGATGATGAAGATGTGCTATTAGCAGCCAAAATGCTTCTGAAAAGGCACGCCAAAGAGGTACTAATTGAGAAAAACCCAAAAAAAATACCCTTTCTTCTGAATAATGATACTTATGATTTGATCCTGTTGGATATGAATTTCAGCAAGGATATTACAAGTGGAAAAGAAGGTTTTTATTGGCTGGAACAAATTCTGGACAAAGATCCACAAGCCGTGGTGATCCTGATCACTGCCTTTGGTGATGTGGAAATGGCAGTTCGTGCACTCAAGGCAGGAGCTACGGATTTTGTATTAAAACCATGGCAAAATGAAAAACTCATCGCCACCCTGTCCAGTGCAGGTCGGTTGAAAGAATCATACAAGGAAGTCACCAAACTTAAACAAACGAGCAAAGCGCTGCAGGAGGACTCCAATCACGCATTCAAAGATATTATTGGAGAAAGTCAGCCAATCAGAGATGTTTTCAGAATCATCGACAAAGTGGCAGGAACAGATGCCAACGTCCTCATTCTAGGTGAAAATGGAACAGGGAAAGAATTGATCGCCAGGGCCATCCACCAGAAATCTTTGCGAAAAGACAATGTTTTCATCGGTGTGGATATGGGTGCTATTACAGAATCACTCTTTGAAAGTGAGCTCTTTGGACATAAAAAGGGCTCGTTCACAGATGCCAAAGAAGATCGTCCGGGCAGGTTTGAAGTCGCCAATAATGGCTCACTTTTTTTGGATGAAATCGGCAATCTTGGCATGCCGCTCCAATCAAAATTGCTCACTGCATTGCAAAAAAGAGAAGTAACAAGAATTGGTTCTAATCAGTCTCTTGCCATTGATATCAGATTGATTTGCGCGACCAACATGCCCATTTATGAAATGGTAGGTGAAAATGGATTCAGACAAGATTTGCTTTATAGAATCAATACGGTGGAGATTCATCTGCCTCCGCTTCGAGACAGAGAGGAAGACATTCCTTTACTTGCAGATCATTTCTTGAAGATGTACAACATGAAGTACCGCAAGAACATCAAAAAAATTGCCCCTAACACCAATAAAAAGCTACAGAAATACGCATGGCCAGGCAATATCAGAGAGCTGCAACATGCTATCGAGCGAGCCATCATCATGAGTGACACAGATATTTTGTCCCCAGATGATTTTTTCTTTCTTTCTCAAAAACCTGATACCGGAATCACCAATGAAGCTGACAACTTCAATCTGGACGAAGTAGAACGAAGTGTGATTGAAAAAGCAGTAAATCGTCACAATGGCAATATTTCAAAAGCTGCCAAAGATCTGGGACTGACCCGTGCTTCTTTATATAGAAGACTGGAGAAATATGGGCTTTAAGGGATTCAAATATCAGCTTGCAGGAAGAATTGGATTGTTATCCATCACAATCTTCTTTTTTGCCAGCTTATTTTTTGGGGACAGCATTTACCTGACTAAGGTGTTGATTTTCGGATTAACCGTCACTCAGGCCTATTATCTTTACCAATTTCTGGAAAGGTCAAACAGGGAAATAATAGGCTTTCTCGCCAGTATCAAATGGGATGATTTTTCGCACACCTATCCTGAAAAGAAAACAGATTCGAGCTTGGATGAGCTCTATGCGGAATTCAACAAAGTGATGAAAAAATTCCGTGAGATCCGAGCTGAAAAGGAGGCCCATCACCAATATCTCAAAACGATAGTACACCATGTGGGAATCGGGATAATTACCTTTGAGCCGAATGGAGAAGTACAAATCATCAATGCAGCCGCCAGAAAATTGCTGGGTATCAAGCAGTTGAAAAACATCAAGCAGCTTAAGGTAGTCAATGCAGATTTGGCGGAAAAACTTAGAAGTTTACGCACAGGAGGTCGTGACCTCATCAAAATAGGTAGTGACGAAAATGAAATACAACTAGCTGTTTATGCAATAGAATTGGTGATGCAAGGTCAGGAATTCAAGCTGATCTCTTTGCAAAATATCCAAAGTGAACTCGAGGAAAAGGAAATGGAAGCATGGCAAAACCTGATCAGGGTACTGACACATGAAATCATGAATTCCGTAACACCGATCAGTTCACTCGCAGGAACCATGGAAAGCGAAATGGAAGAATGGCTGAGAAATGGGCAAGATGTAAACAGCCTTACCAATGAACAAGTCGAGGATTTTCATACCGCACTTCATACAATCCACCGACGCAGCGACAGCCTGATCACATTTGTTAGTGATTTCAGAAATATGACACATATAACCTTACCAAAACTTGAAGAAGTTTGTGTCAAGGAATTAGTAGGTCACGTGCTCTCGTTACTTAAACCAGATATTGAAAAGTCTAAAGTCGAGTTAGATTGTAATATTTCTGAGGAATTAAAAATTCAGATTGACCCAAGACAGATCGAGCAAGTCTTAATTAATGTTGTGAAAAATGCGATTCAAGCCTTGGCTGAAAACGATGATGACGGGAAGCCCAAAAAACTCACGGTAAAAGCAACTAAAAGATCTGAAGGTGGAGCGGTGATTTCCGTTATCGACAATGGTCCAGGTATTGATGAAGAAGCTTTGAAAAAAATCTTCATTCCCTTTTTCACTACTAAAAAACATGGATCTGGTATTGGTCTGAGCTTGAGCAAACAAATCATGAGAAATCACCAGGGAACCATTTCCGCAAAATCCATCATCAGTCAGGGAACTGAATTTAATCTGAAGTTTGTGAATTAATGACTTTTGGCTTCAGTTTGAAACTGATCTGGCTTCCGGCTTTAGTTTGAAACTGATCTGGTTTTTGGCTTCAGTTTGAAACTGAAGTCAAATCAATGGTTTCAGTTACAAACTGAAACTATGTAATTTTAACTTCCCTTCTAACCTGATCATTAATAACAATCTTTAAACTTCCCTTCTAAATCCATTATGCAAAGTGCCTTCAATAGCTTCTGGCTTGAGTTTAAAACTGAAGCTTTCAGAAATACATAGTTTCAGTTGCAAACTGAAACTATGTAGGTACAAACTGAAGCCATGTAGTTTTAACTTCCTTCTAATCTGATCATTAATAACAACCTTTAAACTTCCCTTCTAAATCCATTATTCAAAGTGCCTTCAAAGCTTCTGGTTTCAGTTTCAAACTGAAACCATGTAGTGCAAACCAAATATAGAATTTTCATATATTTGTTATATGCCATCCAAGTATGTTATCGGTGATCATCAAGCGCCACACTTCATAACCTTTTCTACCGTCCAGTGGATAGATGCTCTTTCACGTCCAGAGATTAAACATTTGATTTTAGACAGTTTCCGGTATTGTCAAGCCGAGAAAGGATTGATTCTTTATGCATATGTAATCATGTCGAATCACGTTCACATAATCGCAGCAGCGGCCGAATCGTTTATTTTGTCCGACATATTGAGAGACTTAAAAAAATTCACGAGCAAAGCTATTTTCCATGAAATCAAAGAAAACCCAATGGAAAGTCGAAAAAAATGGATGATTTGGCTTTTTGAATCGAATGGGAAGCGGAACATAAATAATAAATACTTTCAGGTTTGGCAACAAAAAAATCACCCTATAGAATTGTCCAATAATTATCTGATGGATCAAAAACTTGAATATTTACATAACAATCCAGTAAAAGCAGGACTTGTTTACGAACCCGAACATTATGTCTTTAGCAGTGCCATTGATTATGCTGGTGGGAGAGGATTAATTCCTATTGACTTTTTAGAATAAATACATTGGTCTAGCTTCAGTTTTAAGGGTCTGACTTCAGTTTTAAGGGTCTAGCTTCAGTTTGCAACTGATGCTTTAGGAAATAGACTGGGTTCAGTTTTAAGGATCTAGCTTCAGTTTGCAACTGATGCTTTAGGAAATAGACTGGGTTCAGTTTTAAGGATCTAGCTTCAGTTTGCAACTGAAGCTTTAGGATATAGACTGGTTCCAGTTTTAAGGGTCTAGCTTCAGTTTGCAACTGATGCTTTGGAAAATAGACTGGTTCCAGTTTAAAACTGACACAATCAATGGGTTCAGTTTTAAACTGAACCCATAACACCCATAACAACTTCAGTTACAAACTGAAGCCATCATAAAAACTTAACCAAATCACAATCGACCTAAATAACATCCAGCCGCTGGATTTTCTTACCTTGCCGTGTTTAAAAGTATTAAATGAAGTACCTATTTATCATACAAGGGGAAGGTCGGGGGCACATGACACAAGCACTGTCGCTGGCGCAAACACTCAGAGCCGCCGGGCATGACATCTGTCGGGTGATCATCGGAAAAAGCAAAAGAAGGGAGCTTCCCGCTTTTTTTAAAGAACAGATTGGCGCACCCATCGAACAGCTGGACAGTCCGAATTTTATTACTGACAAAGATCAAAAATCAGTCAAGCCCTTTCATACGGTCATTCATTCTCTGTTGAATTCACCTCTTTACAAAAAATCAATTGACCACATAGATGCCATTGTCAAAACAGATCAACCGGACGTGATCATCAATTTCTATGACTTCATCGGAGGGCTTTACAATTTTTCCAAGAGACCAAAAGCCCAATTTATCTGTATCGCGCATCAGTTTTTGATCGCACATCCGGATTTTGACTTTCCAGCTGGCCGAACTCTGGATCGCATTTCATTGCGCATCGGTAATAAGATTGCCAGTTTGGGAGCAAATAAAATTCTCGCGCTTTCATTCCAGCCTTTCAAAGATGTGCCGAATAAAAAGCTGTTTGTCGTTCCTCCCCTGCTTCGGGACGAAATAAAAGATTTGAAAATAACCAACGAGGATCACATTTTGGCCTATATGGTTAATCCCGGCTATGGTGCCGAAGTTGAAGAATTTCACAAAAATTCTCCCGAGCAGCCACTGCATTGCTTTTGGGATATGAAAGACAAACCAGAAACCTATCTGGTAGATGACACCCTGACTTTTCATCAACTCAACGATAAAAAATTCCTCTCCAAGATGGCTTCATCTGCAGGTTTTGTCACCACAGCAGGTTTTGAATCTGTCTGTGAAGCCATGTACATGGGCAAACCAGTGCTGATGGTACCAGTAGCTGGCCACTATGAGCAAGCGTGTAATGCCATCGACGCAATGAAAGCAGGAGCAGGAATTTCAAGTGAAAAATTTGAAATCGGCAAGCTAATAGCATATATTCCTCTATACAAAGACACCTCGGCATGGTTCCGGGATTGGGCAAACCAAGCCAGAGATATCTTTATCAAACATCTGGAATAATGGCGCTCATAAGTAAGAAGAAAATCCCCTATCAGATCAGTGACCACCTGCTTTCATATTTAAAAAAATATGAACGCTTGATCACACTGCCGCTCAACTACAATGACCTTAGGCGCTATGATAACAGCATCCCGCTATACGATCGCCACGGGAAAGATACATTTTGGGAAACTGTTTTCTACAAACAAAACGAAATGGATCATATCAATTTCGGCCTGAAAAAGATCTATTCTATCATCAAGGCCGATGGTGATGTGGGTGTCATGGATCACCTTTTTGTAGACCGGGTCGATCTTTGCGTTTATGGAAATACACAACCATTTCGCGTCAGGATTGTGAATCAGATCAATGACAACTTTGATTATTTCTATATAAAACAAGGAGACGCCTCCCGAATATACGGACTTGAGCTTGAGCATCTGCTCTCGCCAAATTGGATCAGCTACGTGGTTCATGAAGACACTCTAATCGAAGAACACATCATCGGTATACCTGCTGATCAGTTTATAAAAACGCATCTAAATGATCCTAATCTTAATAAAATACGACTGTCCAAAGAATTTGTGAAATTCAATGAGCGTTGTTTTGTCCGACTCCTTGGAGACATGCATTCCAGCAATTTTGTCATTGACATTACGCCAGATTTTGAGGATGTGGAATACCGCCTCCGAGCCATCGATTTCGATCAACAGTCGTATGAAGGTAGAAAAGCCGTTTACCTGCCTCAATATTTCAAACAAAACAATCCAATCATCGAAATAGGCCTGAAGCTACTCACGCCAGAATCCGTACATCAATACCAGCGAGAGGAACGTGCATTGATGGCCAATAGATTGAAAATGCAAAAAATAAGGGTCGATGATCTCATGGAAGCCATGGCAAAAGAAACACTGGCCAGCGAGGCGAGCATCGCCAAACTTAGAACAGACCTTGCACGACATTACGATGAACCTGACTTTCTAAAATGCAGCAACATGGGTGAACTGGTGAGACATAGCCTGAATATGCTGGTCAAAAACCCAGGGGTATATAAGGATCATTTGCTTGGGGAATGAGGAAATTCAGTGGGAAACTGAAAATAAAGTTGAAAACTTAAAGTGGAAAACTGAAAAACTGAAAAATAAAGTTGAAAACTGAAAATGGAGAATGGATATCCACATAATTGATTACTGAAAAGTGGTTAGCACAAAACGCCCATCTCCTCAAAGCAAATACACTCCAAAATCACTTTCAAGCAATCGCACTTCCACATGATCGTCGAGGGTGGTGGACAGCTCATAACCTTTGTAGTTGGCTAGAAGTGGAAAACGTTTATGGCTTCTGTCAACCAAAACGATGGTTTCTATTTTTTTAATGTCCGCATCCATTAAGGCGGTCAGGCAATGCGCCATCGTGCGACCAGAATTCAAGACATCATCAACGATTAAAACAGATTTTTTCTTTAGCCGGGCAAGCGCAATATCCAGTTTTACATCTGATGCCACTGGATTATCTTTATCAATATCCAAACGCACAAGTGTAATTTTGGTAGACTCCACGATTTGTATCATTTGCTGTTGGATCAGCTCCGCCATATGATAACCCTGGTCACACACGCCTACCAAAATAATTTCTTTTTCAGTGAAATTATTTTCATAGACTTCATAAGCAAACCTTTTGATGATCTGCCGAACTGTGGATTCTCCCAGAATTAAATTCTCGGTGCTGGTCATGACTCAGGAATAGGCATTACTTTGCTGTTCTTAAAAGTTGACAAGATCACCATGGATTGCAAACTGTCCACCACTTCGATTTCACTGACTTTCTCAAGCATCAGCTTTTGATAGGAGCTGATATCCTTAGCGATGACCTTCAATATAAAATCACCTGTCCCAGTAATGTGGTGACATTCGATAACCTCAGGAATCATATTGATCTCACTGAGGAAATGATCGATGTTCTTCTTATTGTGTCCTTTGAGCGTCACCTGCACGAAAGTATGAACTCCAAGACCGATTTTATCGGTATCGAGCATGGCATGGTAACTTTTGATAATGCCAGAATTTTCCAGCTTCTTCACCCTTTCCAGGGTTGGGGCAGGTGACAATCCTATGTCCTTGGACAATTGCGCATTTGTGATCTTGGCATTGGACTGGAGAATCTCCAGAATCTTTCTGTCAATTTCATCCAATCTCAAGTGTAGTGAGTTAAGCTTCATTCCAAATTTAATTTGCTTGCAAATTAATATAATATAGATTTATTTGGCAAACTATTAGAAAAACTTTCAAAACGCTAGCGATTCTGTAACATCTTAGCCCCAAACAGAAGAAGATCGTTGCAATTTGAAAAAATGACGACATTTTAATGAAAATACTGCAAATGCATTTTCTAAAATCCAGTATCTCAAAAAATAGGGTCACTAAAGACACCATCCATTTATAAATGCCAATAATTCAGAATTATCAATGGAGTATGTACTTTAATCACGTAATTCCTAACTCAGCCTACCAACTCCAAATTGCCAGTTTCTTAAATCAAACGTTTTGATGCGGCTTACTGTTTGACCACTCGGTATCTTTTACTACCTCCGGCATATCTGATATGAATAATATAAGTGCCCGATTCTACGTCGCGAAGATCAACATCAAAAATATTTAACCCGGACGAAATTTCAGGAATCACTTTTTCAATCTGGATTTCTCCTGACATATTAATAAGTGAAACAATCACCTGTCCCGAAGAAGGTATCACTGCCCTGACGATCGTATTATCCCTCGCCGGATTGGGATAAGGTGGCTCTACGATGATCTTTTGTGTAGCCAGATTCTGACAGTTTTCGTTATCCGTAGGTGTTTGGTCCGCTACCTGATAAGGTGAATTTACCTTCACACATAAATATCCCAAACTACTCAAGTCGCCCGGAATCCCGGTACTCATCGTTATAACTGACTGTTGATTCACATCCAATCGCTTCAAAACCTGCTCGTTCAACATAAAATCATTTTCCAACTCGATGGTGAACTCCAAAATCTCAACAGGAATGTTGCTTCTGTTGATCACATTCAAAATAATATTGTTCGTATTTCCATTTTGTACCAACTGCAGCTGAGTGATCGCCAAATCAATCACTGGTAAAGCGGAATTGATGGTAACAGACAAACTATCGATGCACCCTGAAGCACTTTGAGCGATCAATTTGATCACTTTTGTTCCTTCGGTGGTGATCGCAATATTTGGTTCCTTGGCTGTTGAAACCTGCTTGTCATCTAAATACCATGTGTAATTACTTACATGTGCTGATTGATCCGTGATATTGACCACAAAAGGAGGCACACCATAATTGTTAGAAGGTGCAAATTGGATCTCGGGTGCATCCGTGATGGTAATGATTTCCGAATGGCTGATCTCACATCCCTGTGCGGTTTGTACCCCGAGGGAAAGGGTATAATTTCCTGCAACTTCTGTTGGCAAAATGGCAGCTAGACCGTTTCCAAAGTCCACACCATCCAGCCTCCAAACCCGAGAGATAATCTCATTTCCCACAACCGGAATGGTGTAATCCGTGACAATGATGGACTCATTCTCACATTGATTGTCATAACCAAAAGACAAAATAGGATCTGCTGTAATAACAACATCAACGGAGACCGTGCCGCTACAACCGGATGTTTGAGACACATTCATCACGATGGCGTGTGTGCCAGTGGTGGTAAATACATGCGACAAAGTAGCAGCTGTGCCAGTCACAATTTTGCCATCCACCATCCAACTGCGGGTTTGTAGGTTCTGATTATTGGCCGTTGCATCCAGGAATGTGATTTCTTCATTCAGACAGCCGCCTTTAGTCTGAATGATCAGATCCGGGGTATCGATGATTTCTACTTGTTTGGTCACGGAAGCCTGGCAACCATCAATGGAATAGGCCGTCAGCGTAACTTCATGGAATCCGGTTGTTTCAAAAACAAATGTTGCGTCTTTGGCCGTGGACTGGAGTTCCCCGCCCATATACCACTGCCAGGCCACAATATCTGACAGGGCCACAAAGGATTGATCTTCGAAAGTGGCTGGTTCATTCTTGCAAATCTGCGGATAGGTAAAATCCGCCACCGGCAAGGAAGCAACCACCACCGAATGCGATACCGTATTGATACAACCACGGGCATCCGTTGCTTCTAGCATAACCTGATAGGTGCCTGGTGTTACAAACAAATGATCTGGATTTGCTCCAGAGCTCATGATACCGTCACCAAAATCCCAAATATAATCTGCAGTGGCACTGAGGTTGGTAAAAGTAGTAAGCTCACCCACACAAACGGCCGTAGCAGTAAAATCCGTGACAGGAGAATCAAAAACTTCGATGATCACTGGCGCA
>JBLICU010000023.1:0-37822 GCA_047632435.1 Cyclobacteriaceae bacterium | reverse complement strand
AACAAGCTTCAAAGCCATCAGGCGATTATCTACGTGATGAAAATCAGGGCCATTTATTCTAAAAAAATCTATTTCTACCCTGCTATGATGGATATTTTCCCTAAGTGCGTTAATGATATCCTCTGGTTCGTTATAGCTGAAACATGCATGAATCAAATTGACACCAATTATGCCAAGCACTTGCTGTTGCCATAGCGGATCAGCATCTTTGAGCAAAACATGGATCACACAATCGTTGGGCAAAGAACCAACGTGTCGTTGAAATCTGCAACCGACCCATCCGTGACCCTCATTGTCTCTATTGAAATTGATGGTTTCCACCGTATTTGCAAATGCAAAGAAATGTGTGCGCTTGGCGCGATGTGTCAACCTTTGGTCGAGCAAAGAATACTCACGGTTGAGCATTTTCAATAGTTTCTCCTCACAAACATAGCGCTCACTCTTGCCATAGATGGCATCACTAAAGGTCATGTCATAGGCAGACATACTCTTTGCAATAGTCCCTGATGCCGCTCCGGCCTTGAAAAACCAATCAGCTACCTCCTGTCCACCTCCAATCTCTGCGATTGTTCCATAAACTTTTTCGTCCAAATTGAGAGAAAGTGCTTTCTCTTTTGTGGTGAGTTTTTTGAATTCCATTAAGACCTGTGCGTTATGATTTTGATGTGTTTTTAGATAAAAACAATGTGATTTCTAATTTTGTTGAAAATATCTCAAACAATTTCAAACTTCATTGTGAATTTTAGATTAATCAATTGCACTTAAAATTATGCTATAAACTATAGTTATGAAAGGTTGCAACACATCTAAATGAAAAAAGTCCCGAATTTTCGGGACTCTTTCGATTTTCAACTAAACTTAATGTCTTATTTGTAAAGGGAATAAGGGAACTTGTTTTGCGCTATCATGTTCTCTGCAATTGATCTTCTCAATTCTTTAGTGTTTACCGGATTCGCTTTGGTGAATCGTTTCATGCCCATCAGTAACACTTTCAATTCGTCACCGGTTGTGAAACATGCAACAGCTTCTTCTCCATGGTTTCTTATTTTTTGAACAGCTTCGAATAAATATAAGGAGGCCATATCCTGGTAAATTTTTGATCCTTCGGCACCATATATACCCATTAATTTCTCTGTTCGAAGTATGGTTGATTCAGCGGCATAAACTTCGATTAGCATATCTGCAATGTGCATAAGGATTTCTTGTTCGTCGTTGAGCTTTGGCCCGAAAGTTTCAGCTGCTTTTCCAGCAACCATGAGGGTAGCTTTTTTTAACTTTTTCAACACTTCTTTTTCTTCTGCAAGTGGAAGACTCAAATCTGGACTTTCAAAAGAAGGAACAGAAGTCAATTCTTTACCAACAGCCATGGCTGGCCCTAGTAAATCGATTTCGCCTTTCATGGCACGCTTAAACATCATACCAACCAAAAGCATGCGGTTGATTTCGTTGGTGCCTTCATAGATTCTTGTGATACGGGCATCTCTATAAGCTCTGGCCATGGGTGCTTCTTCCGAAAACCCCATTCCACCATATACCTGTACACCTTCGTCCACCACATAATCCAGTACTTCTGAACCATGGATTTTGATGATTGCGCATTCAATTGAAAATTGTTCGAGTGCTTTCAACTTAGCTTTTCCTGATTCCATTCCTTCATCTATCAGAGATAAGGTGCAATCGTCAATATTTTGTCCGGCGCGATATGAAGCAGATTCTATAGCGTAGGTTCGAGCCGCCATATTTGCCAATTTGGTTTGAATCGCTCCGAAGCTTGAGATCGAAACACCGAATTGCTTTCTTTCATTGGCATAGTTGGTGGACATAGAAGCCACAGTTTTTGCACCGTTAATCACTCCACAACCTAATTTGATTCTACCCACATTGAGCACATTCACGGCGATCTTAAAGCCATTTTCTCTTTCTGATAGCATGTTTTCAACTGGCACTTTGCAGTCGTTGAAAAATACCTGACGTGTGGATGATCCTTTGATTCCGAGTTTCTTCTCTTCATCGTTCATGGTGATACCACCAAAGCTTTTTTCTACAAGAAATGCGGACAGGTTTTTGTCGTCATCAATTTTTGCAAAGACAATAAATAATTCAGCAAATCCGGCATTGGAGATCCACATCTTCTGACCAGTGATGAGATAGTGTTTTCCATCTTCAGTCAGTTTTGCTTTTGTTTTGCCACTATTGGCATCTGAACCAGAATCTGGCTCAGTTAAGCAATAACAAGCTTTCCATTCGCCTGAAGCCAAAACTGGGAGATACTTTTTTTTCTGTTCTTCGGTACCATAATAGAGAATAGGTAGTGTGCCTATTCCCGTATGTGCACCATACGCGGTAGAAAATGATCCTGAAGCAGCAATGATGTCTGCCATCAGCATACTGGTGTTGAAATTCATACCGAGCCCACCATAAGCTTCAGGTATGGCTACACCGAGTAGTCCAAGCTCTCCAGCTTTAGACATTAAGGAAGACATAAATCCTTCTTCAAGGCTATCCATACGAGAAATATTTGGGGTGATCTCAGTATCGATAAAGTCTTGAGTTGCAGCGGCCATCATTTTCTGTTCTTCAGAAAACTCTTCAGGAATGAAGATTTCGTGTGCTTCTGTTTCCTTTACGATAAACTCTCCGCCTTTGATAGATGATTTTTGAACTGCTGCTTCCATGTTGTTTGTATTTGAATCTGGTTTTAAAATAAGGTATGCATGCATACTAAATTCAAATATAGAAATAAATGTTATGCATGCATAACAAATTGAATCAGTTATTTCATTTTTTTAATAAATCAACAAGATTTTACAGCTCATCAGGCTATTTCGACAGCTCGGTAATCTTATTTTTTAATCAACCACTTTCCAATCCACTTTCGGATCATCAAACGATTCGATATGAAAACATTCTTACAATGCTATCTCATCCTATTTTTAAGTCTTACTTCCACAGGCCAAGTTCAAATCCGAGGAATGGTGAAAAATACTGATGCAGAAGCCTTGATTGGGGCCAATGTTTATCTATTTGGAACCTATGATGGTACCACCTCCAATATAGATGGTCGATTCAATTTTGAAACTTGGGAAGCTGGTGAGCAAACACTGATTATAAGCTTTGTCGGGTTTGAAACTCAGGAAATTCTTTTCAAAATTGATGCAGCTATTTTTCATGAAGTATTCCTGAAGGAACAGTTTAATACCATGGCTGCCGTCACCATTGCTGCTGGTGCATTCGAAGCAAGTGATGAGAAGAAGTCGGTCGTTTTAAAAAGTCTTGATATCGCTATGACTGCTGGTGCCACGGCTGATATTGCTGGTGCATTAAATACCTTACCAGGAACACAAAAGAATGGAGAATCCGGTCGATTGTTCGTGCGGGGAGGAACTTCTAATGAAACCAAAGTTTTTATAGATGGTGTTGAAGCTTCGGATTTTTATGGTACTTCCGGACCATCCATACCCACAAGAAGCAGGTTTTCTCCATTTCTATTTAAGGGCATTTTTTTTAGCACTGGTGGATATAGTGCAGAATATGGGCAGGCACTTTCATCTGCCTTGGTTCTAAATACCTCAGATGTCAACAAGGTGTCAAGTGTTGATGTCTCATTGATGTCGGTTGGTGCGGATGTGTCCATAAATAGGTATTGGAAAGATCAATCTATCTATGCTCAAATTGGCCGTACAGATTTGAGTCCCTATAATAACCTGATCTCACAAAAAGTGAAATGGATTCAGGGTTCCAAAAGCTGGAATGGAACTTTGTCATACAAAAAGAATTTTGAAAAAGGTGGCCGACAGAGAAGCCTAGTTATGGCCAATACAAACAGTTTTGCATTGGAGCAAAAAACCATTTTGAATGATGCAGGCTTTAACTCCGTCAACGTTAGTAACAAATTCTTCTATTCCAATTTGACGTATGACCAGCCAATTAAGAAGGATGATGTTTTTTATACTGGCGCATCATTTACTCGAAATCATGATGAAACTGGTTTTAACGGATTCGAATCAAATACTCCTGTTAATCATTTTCATGTAAAAACAAAATACGCCCATCAAATCAACGAACGTACTTTTCTAAATACAGGAATTGAAATTCTTTATCAAGACTATCTCGAAAGACTTAGTGATTCCTTGTCCAGTATTCATCTTTCCTTTGATCAAATACGGCCAGTTTTCTTCACTGAATTGGATCACTATTTATCCGAAAAATGGATATTGAGAGGTGGTTTGCGTGGTGAATACGAGAACTATTCAAGCACTTATAATCTAGCTCCAAGGTTTTCGATTGCGCATATGTTGAATGCCTTTGATCAATTGTCCTTTGCCACGGGAGTTTTTTATCAAGATCCGGAATCAAAATTTTTAAGATTCTCTGATGTATTGGATCAGGAACGAGCGGGGCATTACATTTTGAATTTTCAGCGGATTAAAGATGATCGGGTATTCCGTATAGAAGGATATTTGAAAAATTATCAGAAACTCATCAGATATGAGGATGCATTTGACGCTGAGAGTTTTTCCTCGGATGGATTTGGTTATGCTTACGGTATAGATTTATTCTGGCGAGATAGGGGAGTAATAAAGAATCTGGATTATTGGATTTCTTATTCCTGGCTGCAATCCGAAAGGAAGTACCAAAATTATTCGGAAAAAGCCAGTCCAAATTTCACTTCAAATCACAATGCTTCAATAGTCTGTAAAAAATGGTTTCCGAGACTAAAAAGTCAAATGGGGGCTACCTTTTCAATCACGTCAGGCCGTCCTTATGATGATCCCAATAAACCAGGATTTAACGAAAGTAAAACGTCAATTTATAATGATCTGAGCTTTAATATGGCATGGCTGCCAAATCCACAAGTGGTAGTTTATTTCTCAGCTAATAATATACTCGGTTGGGATCAGACATTTGGCTACCGCTTTTCAGAAATCCCAGGAGATAATGGACAGTATTTATCAGAGTCCATTCGATTACCAGCCAAAAGGTTCTTGTTTTTTGGCTGTTTTATCACACTCGGAACTTATAACAAACAAATAGAAAACTTATGAATATCAAATCAATCATTGCAATTGCGGCTATAATTTTAGCCTCAGGTATGACCAAAGCTCAGGAAGTTAATAATCTGAAAGTCATTTTGAAAAAATTTGAAGCGGCAGAAGGGTTGGTTCGTGTTGGGCTTTACAACTCCAAAGAGACCTACATGGGTTCGGCATATAAAACAACAAGCGATTCGGTGGAAAATGCAGACGGCATGGAGGTAATGTTCGGAAATTTACCAGCTGGGATATATACGATCTCAGTTTACCACGATCTCAATTCGAATGGGGAATTAGACAAAAATTTTATCGGAATTCCCACTGAAGATTATGCCTTTTCAAACAATGCAGATGGTCGATTTGGCCCGCCCAATTATGAATTATGTGCCTTTGAAATCAAGGAAGGTGACAATATTCAAATTATTAATCTAAACTAAAATGAAAAATTTATTTACCATAATGTTGATTCTACTTGTAGCAAGTGGATTCGCTCAAAATCAAAAATACATAAAGGCAATGATGACGGGTAAATCTATGATAGGTCAGGCTGATACGATTACCGAGTTAGTGGCAGCCGCTAATTACTTTGAAAGGATTGCTCAAAATGAAAAGGAGGAGTGGCTGCCTAATTATTATCAGGGTCAGGCGCTGACTTTCGCGGGACTACAGGTGGAAAAGGAAGCCAGAGAAACTTATCTCAATAGTGCATTGGATTGTATCAAAAATGCTGCATCAATAGAAAGAAATGCAGAGCTGGTTGCTATGGAAGGATTTATTCAAATGATGCGATTATCGGTAGATCCTGCCACACGAGGAAGAATACTTTCTCCTACGATTTACGCATTGTTTCGAGAGGCCTTGCTCTTGGACCCTAACAATCCAAGAGCTCAACTGTTTATGGGTCAGATGGAATTCGGTAGTGCTCAATTTTTTGGAAGTGGCACAGAAAAGTCCTGTGAATATATTCAAAGGGCTAATAGTCTTTTTGCAAAAGAATCAACAGATGATACTATCTTTCCCAATTGGGGTAATAAAACAGCATTGGGTATGGCTGAAAATTGTAATCAATGAGCGATCGTAAAAGAGAATTGAATTGGCGCAAGGAGGTGTTTCAAATTGTGCTTATCTTTTTTGTTGGAGGGTTTATTCAGGAGCTTGTTTTAGACCCTGGAGATTTGAAAACCCTCAATTCTGCTATAAAGAGTATCACAATCAATGGCACATTCTGGGTCATGCTCTGGAAAGGTAGCCAATATCTGGTGGTCATAATCCGAAGAAGTGGTTTGAGCTGGGTAGATCAGCCACTGAAGACTTTTGTGGTGGCATTTACTGCTATAGTCACCTATACCATCACGGTGATATTCCTTGTTCTTTTGATTTATTTGGTGCCTTTCAAAGGGTACACATTCCAAGAATTTATAGATGTTTTAGGAATTTGGCATTTTCTTCCTGCATTAATCACGACACTGATGATTAACACCTTCATGCACGGTAGGGCATTCTTGCTTGAATGGAAGCAAGCTGCGGTTCAAGTAGAAAAATTTAAGAACGAAAGTCTCCAAGCGCAATTTGAATCGCTTAAAAACCAGGTCAATCCTCATTTTTTGTTCAATGCATTAAATGCACTTTCATCACTTGTATATGATGATCAGCGTAAAGCTGTAGAATTCATAAAAAAACTTTCTGAAGTATATAGGTATGTGCTTGACAAGCAGGGAATGGAGCTGGTTCCTTTAGACGATGAATTGGCGTTTTTGAAAAACTATGTCTTTCTACAGCAAATTCGATTTGGCGAGAACCTTAAATTAAACATTGATATAATATCAAATGCAGGAATGGTGCCGCCCATTTCTTTGCAAATTCTTGTCGAAAATGCGATCAAACACAATGTGATTTCAGAAAGCAAGCCACTTCATATTGAGATAGTGGTGCAGGCAGATCACTGTATGGTCAAAAACAATATTCAAGAAAAATTAACCAAAGATTCTACGGGCATTGGGTTGAATAATTTGAAGGAGAGATATGGTTTTCTATCAAAAAAGGAAGTGATTATCGAGAAAACTATAAAAGATTTTATTGTTAAAATCCCGGTTCTTAAAACTGAAAAATGAAATATATAATTATTGAAGATGAGCAATTGGCATCAAAGCGATTGCGAGAAATGATTGAAAGCATCCGCCCGGATTATAATTTCCTAACCAAACTTGATTCTGTAGAAAGTGCCGTCATTGCATTGCCTGCACTGAAATATGATTTGCTTTTTATGGACATACAACTGGCTGATGGTATTTCCTTTGATATTTTTGATCAAATCACTGTCAATGCACCTATCATATTCACAACTGCTTATGATGAATATGCCGTGAAAGCATTTAAATCAAACAGTGTTGATTATCTATTGAAACCAATCGATCAGGGGGAATTACGAAGCGCTATCGAGAAATTTGAAAATACATTTCACCGAAAACCTGAAAGTAAAACACTTGAACAGAATAGCGATTTGAATGCTTTGATCAGATCTTTACAACCCAAAGGAAAGGAGAGATTCGTTGTTAGGGTAGGCGAGCATCTCAAAACAATACAAACTGCCGATGTACAGTTGATCTATAGTCAGGACAAAGCGACCTATATATTTACAAAAGAAGGTCGTCGGTTTTTGATAGATTTTTCATTGGATCAGCTGGAAGAGTTATTGTCCGCTGACCTGTTTTTCAAATTGTCCAGAAAATTCATGATCAATCTTTCGTATATAAAAGACATTGTCACTTTTACTAATTCACGCCTTGAAATTATTGTGGATCATTATGAAGAGGAGCAGATCATAGTTGCCCGTGAGCGGGTTAAAGAATTTAGAACCTGGCTCGACAGGTAAAAGGTTATATCTTCAAAAATTAATAACCTTCGATCAGGCAACAAAAGAGATCATCAGTGCGATATAGATAATCATCAGTATAAAAAATTTGGCAAAAGACCTTTTGATTACTTTTCCAGTTTCCTTATTTGCTATGGTTGACATGCTCATGTTTTGTTTGGTTGTGTCTTTTATTCCCACATCGAATGTTCTGTCAACAGATAGGCTGATATTAATTAAAAATAAATTTATAGCTACTTAAATACTAATATAATTAGATTTGCTAACTATATTAGTTTTATGAATCCATATAAGGAGAATCCAAAAACATTCGGGATAAGTTATCACCCCTGGGTGCATCTTGTAATCAAATGTCTAAAGGCAAAGGAGATTCCATTTGATCTGATCGATAAAGAGCTGTCTGAGCTCTATCACCATGATTGCAGTGCTGAAGAAGTGTATCATTATGTGCGGCTGAAAACCATTAAAAGTGCTGTTCTCAATTTGATTTGGCATGATGATTTCGGTAAGGAAGAACTCCAATTCACCAACAATGATTCCATAAGACATTTTTACAAACTATATCCAAAAGTGAGGGAAGTGATGGAAACTAAGGTTGGTAAGTACTATAAATAATAATGCAGGATCTTAGTTGTGTCTGTTCAAAATATGAATAGCTCCATAAACCAACATTATGGGGACAAGTGATGGATTGAAAGATCCTTTAAAGCTGAATTCACCTTTGACAGATTATGCTGTAGGCCACCGCAGTTGGTCTTAGGGCCAATAAATAAATGATCGTGAAACCTGCTTATAGTTATTTAGTAATCTAATCGTTCGAGATAAAGTATTCGATTTGGAATTAGGCAATAAACTATGGGTAGCGGTTACAAGGAACTTGGTTGATTGGTAACGAGCCAATACCATATAAGATAACACTGGATTTGTTTTTTATTACCACTCAGGGCTTAACCATCTACGCCCAAATTTTCAGTTCCCTGCTTTCATATCAAAACTTCAATCTTTCCACTATCACCTGCTTTAAAGCTAAGCCACTTTCGCCTTCTTCGCCATTTCTCTCGCTTCTGCTTTGTTTTTGGAGTATTTGATATGGTCGGGCACTTCGTTGAGATCCCAGATAAGCCCAAAGAATGATAAGCATCTCAGGAGGTAATAAGTGATGTCAATTTCCCACCAAAAGAAGCCCTGTCGTGCGGCTACTTCATAATAATGGTGATTATTGTGCCAGCCTTCACCCATCGTTATGAGGGCAAGAAGGAGGTTGTTTTTTGATTCATCGTTGGATACATATCGCTGATTTCCAAACTTATGCATGATCGAATTGATGCTGAAAGTACCGTGATAGAGTACGACTGTACTTAGGAAAAACCCAATTAATAGACTTGAGAAACCTGCAGTGGTAAACATCATCATGATGCTTCCTCCATTGACTATTCCACCCAGAGCCATCACGGTCAATGCAAGGAGAACAGGGGGGATCAAATAGTATTTATTCAACCAGACCAATTCCGGGTACTTGGAGTAATCCGCGATGATCTTATAGTCTGTGGTTTTATAATCAGGCCCGATGATCCAGCCTACATGTGAATACCAAAAACCGTAATGTTTCATCGAGTGCGGATCGTCATAAGTATCGCTAGTCCTGTGATGCACGCGGTGATGACCAGCCCACCATAGCGCACCCTTTTGGGCAGACGTTTGTGCCATGAAAGCAATCACGAACTGGAACCAACGTGAAGTTTTGTATGATCGGTGGGCAAAGTATCTATGATAACCGCCTGTGATCCAGAACATACGAAAGAAGTACAGGAAAATGCACAATCCCCAGTCAAACAGCGTCGCGCCTGTGTACAATGCAGCCAATGGCAATAAATGAACAATGGCAAAACTGATCTCAGTTTTAAGCTTGGCTTTATTTAAAACCCTTGGAGATGTGGATGCTGTGGCCATAGTACTTCGTTTTAGTAATTACGAATGGTTGTCATTAAGCGATATACACCACAAAGATAATCACCATCACTAAAGTGCATTCACTGAAGTCGTTTAATTCGAAAAATGTTTGGGAGATGTGTGATACCAGGCGCTGTACGCTAAGCGCTTACCGCTGATCACTTTTTTCTCCTTATCCGGAACTCTATACTCAATACTCCAAAATCCAAATACCAAAAAAAAAGGAGACGTTTCGGCCTCCTTTCAATTAAGTTTATATTTTTATCAAGGTTTGAATGTGATCTTTCTCATTCGCAATGATAGGGGAGTAACCTCCACATATTCGTCTTTGTTGATGTATTCCAAAGCTTCCTCCAAAGAGAATTTTTTGGGTGGTGCGATTTTCATGCTGGCATCCGTTCCAGATTTTCTCATGTTGGTCAGTTGCTTTCCTTTCTGAACGTTCACAGCCAAATCGTTGGCTCTGGAATGCTCACCAATCACCTGGCCTACATATAATTCATCACCAGGTGCCACGAAGAACATTCCTCTATCCTGAAGTTTATCTATTGCGTAGGCAGTTCCTGGGCCAGTTTCCATAGAAACCAATGATCCATTCAATCTTTCTGGAATATCTCCCTTGTGGGGCTCATATCCATTAAATCTGTGGGTCATCACGGCTTCACCACCTGTAGCTGTCAATACCTGATTTCTCAGACCTATCAATCCTCTTGCAGGGATGTTAAACTCCAAATGCTGAATATCACCCTTAGGCTCCATTACAGTCAATTCACCTTTTCTTTTGGTTACCAATTCTATGGCTTTACCTGAAACGCTCTCTGGTACATCGATCACCATGTGCTCTATAGGCTCATGTCTTATTCCATCTATCTCTTTGTATATCACCGTAGGCTGACCTACCTGAAGCTCATAACCTTCTCGTCGCATTGTTTCTATCAATACTGACAAATGCAGAACGCCTCTACCGTAAACAAGAAATTTATCCTCACTATCAGTTGTTTCAACTTTCAAGGCAAGGTTTTTTTCGATTTCTTTCATCAATCTGTCTCTCAAGTGTCTTGAGGTTACAAATTTTCCTTCCTTCCCGAAGAAAGGAGAGTTGTTGATGGTAAAGAGCATGTTCATGGTTGGCTCATCAACGCCAACTCTTTCCAAAGGCTCAGGATTGTCGAAATCGGTAATGGTATCACCAATATCGAAGCTTTCTATACCAGTTACAGCACAGATATCACCGCACTTTACTTCTTCCACACTTCTTTTACCAAGACCTTCAAAAACATGAAGTTCTTTGATTCTTACTCTTTTTATGGTGCCATCTTTTTTGGTGAGGCCCAAACTCTGACCAACTTTAATCGTGCCTTGATGAATTCTTCCGATCGCTATTCTTCCCGTAAAAGCCGAAAAGTCCAATGAAGTTATTTTCATTCTTAATACACCTTCGTTTTGAGGAGGCGCGGGGATTACTTTAAGAATGGTATCAAGCAATGGCCCAAGATTGTCTGTTTTTTCTTTCCAATCGTAACTCATCCAACCATATTTGGATGATCCATATAAAGTAGGAAAATCTAATTGATCTTCTGTTGCGTCCAAATTGAACATCAAATCGAAGATTTCTTCATGAACCACATCCGGACGACAGTTTTCTTTGTCCACCTTGTTCACAACAACAATAGGCTTCAATCCAAGAGTCAAAGCTTTGCCAAGTACGAATCTGGTTTGTGGCATAGCACCTTCAAATGCATCTACTAAAAGTAGAACTCCATCAGCCATACTCAACACACGCTCTACTTCACCGCCGAAATCAGCGTGACCAGGTGTATCTATGATGTTGATTTTTGTGTCTTTGTATTGAACGGACACGTTTTTAGAAAGAATGGTGATGCCACGCTCTCTCTCCAAATCATTGGAATCCAGAATTAAAACGTTATTATCCTGAGTTCTTTTCGAATCATTTGCTTGTGCTGCGTAAATGATTTTGTCAACTAAAGTGGTTTTGCCATGATCGACGTGAGCGATGATAGCGATATTTCTGATTTTTGTCATGCTTCTCTTAAAAGAGCGCAAAGCTAACTCCTTTCTAATCAAAAAGATATTTAGCATGTAAAAAGAATATTACCTTTAGTCGCTATTAACATAATAATGAGGGAATATCAATACTTGATCGAGGCTAATTTTGGAAAGTACACCGCGATCTCCGAATCAGCACAGAAATATCTCTTTGAGAATTTCAATCTTAAAGAATACAATTCAAGGGAATTGCTAGTGGAAGCAGGGCAAGTGGCCAGGTACTTCTATTTGGTGATCTCCGGTGTTCAGGTATTGTATCTGATTGATGGAAAAGGTGAGAAAGTTGTTCTGGGTTTTTCCTTTGGAGGAACTGTGTCCGGAATCTATGATTCGTTCTTGGAGCAAATGCCTTCTTCCTATTTTTTGGAAGCCCTTACACCTTCCAGGCTCATTGCGATCAATCGGGAGCAATACTTAAAATTGTTTGAGTTATTTCCAGAATTTAATCAATGGCGCATTCAATTTATGGAAGGAATTTTATTTGGAAGGGGAAAGAGAGAAGTGGAGTTGCTTACGCTTTCAGCAAAAGATCGATTTGATGCGTTTGTGAAAAGATGCCCCAAAGAGTTGCTGCAAATTCCGCAGAAATACCTCGCCAGCTATCTAAACATGAAACCCGAGACTTTCAGTCGACTTAGAGCAAAGCGTGATTAATTGATCTGGATCAATTTTTTTCATCATGTAATCTGCCAGATTTGCTGAAACAGAATGGATTACTACTATGGATGTAAATTTTGAAGCTTTGCTTGTCGGCTCTAATAAAGCCAAAAACTATGTTGAATCGAATATTGCTATTCTTGATCAGGAAGTGCTTAATTGGAAAGAGAATGATAAGAAATGGTCGGTTTTGGAAATACTAAGTCACCTAAATCAGGTCTGTGAGTTGTATTTTCCAAAATTCGAAAAAGTACTGTCTCAAGCCAAACCACTACCAGAGGGTAAGTTTTTGTCAAAACAAAATACGATTTTGGGTCAACTTTCCATCTACTCCATGCTACCTAAAAATCGAAAACGAAGATTCAAAATGACAACTTTCAACTTTTTCGAACCGGTATCATCTCCGGAATTTACCGAGAAGACTATTTCAAAATATCTTGAAAATAAGGAGAGACTTAACCAATTTATCAACCAAGCAAGATTTCTTGATCTTTCTAGGTTGAAAATTTCTACAGCTTTGGGCGATAAGGTGAGGTTTTATATACCAGAGTGCTTTGAGTTTTTACTGGCACATGAAGAAAGGCACATGATTCAACTAGAAGAGGTTTTGATTCAACAGCATTCTGCCTAAGCTGCCTTTAACAGTTGCTTGTCCTTTTTATGAATTTCAAAATAGGTGAACCAACCAGTTGCTAGCACAGAGATGACCCAATAAAGCATGATGGCTATATGTCCGGAATCAATCCAATTGTTGAGGAGAAACCAGTCGTTTTGCATGTAAATGATTCCCAATCCTAAAAAGGCAACAACGATCTGTACCCACCAGGCATGCATACTGTGATCCATCAGCATGGAATAGGCGAATATCATGATGTAAATGAAGCAACCGTAACCAACAGCATCTGTAAATGACAAATTGGCGATATTATTGAATAGGTGCAACATCATAAAAATACTTACCGAAAATTGCAACCAAACCCAAATGTGTAGTCCTTTTGAAGATTGAGGGTTGTATTTCTGATGCCCATATACATCATCTATAGATTCAACGGGATAAGCATTTTTGATATCCGAAGGTCTCCAGCCAGTTGGCATGAACCAAATCCTCAATTTATCAAACCAAGATTGGGTTCGCCACGCATCTTTTATCAGCTGCCACAAATGAATAAAATTGATTGTAATGGGATTCCAAGTTCTCAAAGGTCTTTTTACGCCATAAACAGGCGTTACATCATCAAGCTCCTCCTGAAAGGTTCCGAAAAGTTTATCCCAGATGATAAAGATCTGTGAAAGGTTTTTATCCAGATATACATCATTGATTGCATGATGGACACGATGATGTGAGGGCGTAACCAATATTTTTTCCAAAAATCCCATTTTTCCAATCAAGCGAGTGTGATACCAATACTGGGCAAATAGGTGTAATGGAGCTACAATAGCAATGACTTCATGAGGAACACCCAACAGTGCTGTTGGAATTAGGAAAATTGTCAGTGTTGCAAAAATCGAGGAAATGGATTGGCGAAGTGCACAGGCCAGATTAAACTCTTCACTACTGTGATGAACGATATGAACGTTCCAAAAATAGTTCACCTTATGAGATAGCCGATGATTCCAATAGCCAGCAAAATCTAGGCCTATGAATGCGAGCAGATAAACCAGCCATGTCGCTTCAATATGCATGATAGCTATGTAGTCTACAAACCAGCCATAGGATACGACGATGAGTGTCAAACCTAAAACATCCTTGATTGCATTGGTAACACCTGAGCTCAAGCTGGAAAGTGTATCCATGCTGTGAATGACTCTTACACCTTTGAAATATGCTGCAATGCGTTCAGTGATCAGCAGGATCATGAAGAAAGGAATGGCATAATTGAGAACCGCTGCGTATTGTTCCATAGGGGTGTTTTTGGATCAAAATATAAATCTAATAAAAATCCTTCTGCATGTAGGTCAGATTTTATTAATACAATATGAATAATTTCGTGGACGTTATTGACATTAATTTTTTATGAATGATCTGCTTTGATGGCTTCCGTCCACAAAAGTTAATTGAATGTAATACAAACCCTTTGACTGATCTGTGAAATTGATCACTGTGGTGTTTATCTCCTCAATGGTTGCTTTCAACAATATTTTCCCTGTTTGGTCCAATATCTGATAGCCGATTATCTGTTTCTGGCTGCTGACGTTCAATATTTTTTTAGATGGATTAGGGTAGATAGATATCGTTTGATCCGAAGATGCCTTTGTGTCAAGCGTAACTTCTATCAGATCAATAGTTGTATCCATCCAAGCGAGACGTTCAGTAATCCATGTTTTTAAATAATCAATTTCATCCTGATAGCTCGATCCAACATAATTATTTGGATAAATGTATGTTCCGAGGACTGGCCATTTTTCGAAATTTCTCTGCTGTGGGACTGCCAAAATGGTTGCAAGGGAATCTATGGTAAAGAGAATCTTAGAAGTTTGGAAAGCACCATTGCGCAGAGATTGCCATCTGCTTTTAAAACTATAAACATAGCTTTGGTCTTCCATCATTCTTTTCCACCAAAATGGATTCAATTCATCCTTGCTAGAGCATACACTATTGAAATCCATCACCCAGCCCTGTACATCACCGCCTTGGCAATAGTCAGTATTACCAAATGCAAAGTTAAACTCCCATGGTGGCCCTATGATCAGCTTGCCTTCTTTGCTGTCCTTATCCTTGTATAAATACGTGTCTTGTCTGTAGCCATCCACATTTCTAGACATCTCAGTTAAGATTGAGTAATCTATGAAAGATGAGACATCAAGATAATTTCTGTAACCTAAATCCCCATTGGTATAATTGCTTCCTGCAAGAGCTTGTTCAAATTTATTTACATAGTTGGTTATATAAGTCAGCTGTTGTGTGCTAATGTCTTCCGGTTTTGGATATTCTATTCTGAAGGTGATCACCTGATTTTCATCTTGCGCATCTTGTGGCGGAATTGAAGAGGTCCAACTTTTCACATCGGATGAAGTACTTGCCTTATCTATTTTAAAAATATAACCACCAGTAAGATCATCTCCGGTGTTTTCATCTGAATTCAATTTACTGATGTCCACCCTGTCATCATCACGTTTGATGCTTTCCATGAAAACAAAAACACCTTTGTAATCATTGTTTATAACAACTTCGCAAAGCTGAACATCAGAACCATATCTTCCGGTTTTATTCCAAAGATGGAAGGTGAGATAGTTTCGAATCAGACTTTTATCAGCATATGGCCCATGTAAAACCCAATCTTCTTCCTTGCCCATCCCGAACAAAGAAACCGCAGTGTCTACTTCCAAATTATCCTTCAATTCCAAAGAGTAACTCGCTTTGTTAGACGCCCACTCATTTGGTTGATTTCTAAGTTCAATAGCTACTTTTAAATCAAATTCATTGGGAGAATCGGTAATTCTATTAAGTTGGCCATTGTCATTGTTGATGATATTCAATGTCCCGATGATTTTGGGATCATCAGGAATTTCCTGACCATTTGTGTTGATGAGAATTATAGGTAGAGTAGAGGATTGGAAAATTACCTGAGCTAATGAAATATGTTGTGAGGCAATTACAACTAATAATACAATTAACTTAATCTTATACATTCAGGTTTTTCATTTGCTACATGCTATTATATATTACGCGAATATTATCATAAATTAATTCTATTGTTAAATTCGCCATCAATATTTAAACAGTTCATATGTTTGACCTTTTTCTAGAAGGAAATAAATATTACGATTATCCTTCTTTCGAGGTAGCTATATTTTCGCTACTTCTTGCCCTTGCCCTTAGTACTGTCATGGCTTTTACCTATAGGATGACTTATGATGGTGCTTATTTTTCAAAAAGCCTATTTCAAGGAATGATTTTGAGTTCGCTCGTCACTTCTATGATCATGATGGCTGTAGGAAACAACCTGGCCGTTGGTTTTGGTATTGTTGGCGCAGTAGCGATCATTCGTTTTAGAACGAATATTCAGAGCCCTCGCAATATTGTTTTCATGTTTGCAGCATTGTCCATTGGTATCGCAACAGGTGTCTATGGATATGCCATAGCATTGGCGGGAACTTCCATTTTTTGTATGAGTGCTGTTCTGTTAAATTTCTCAAATTTCAGAGTGAAAGCCACTGATTCTTATGAGATAGAATGCGGAATAGACGACCCAGAGATTTTGACGACATTTCAATCAAAATTGAGAAATATCGCTGTTGAAATTGAAATAAGCGACATAAGATTGAGAAACGAAAAATCGAAAAGGTATACATTCATATTTATCTTGAATGAAGGTGTGGATATTGTGGGGGCATTTGATGACTTAAGAATGGAAGGTGTAGATGATCTTAAAATCACACAGAAAAAAATAACTGAGCAGCTATGAAATTGAAGAAATATTTATTTCTGGCTTTTTGGCTTTTATTGGCGGGCTTTCTGTTGATCATCTCTCTCCAATACAGAAATAAGACCGAGGCAATGGTCGCGGTTGTGGAATCTCAGGTTACTGCCATTAGCTATCAAAAGGCGGTCATCATCGAAAGCACTCATGTAGTTCCCGGTCAAGAGGTGAAGATGGGTGATACCGTTCTGATAGTTTCCAGACCTGATTTATCCCTTGACATAGATAAGAAAAACAATGAGCTTGAGCGGCTGCAATCTCAAATCATCCAATCTGAGCAGGATTACCGAAGTAAAGAGGCTTTGATGCGCATAGAAACAGAAGGAAAGATCAATAGGCTCAGCATGGACTTGGCTGAATTGGGGATCAAACTTAGTCAACAAAAATCTGTAAGTAATAAGCTCAAAGATGTGATTGGCAATGGGCACGTAGGGTCGTTTTCAGATTCATTGATGCTCATGAAAGCAAGTTCTATTTCTCAAGAGATTTCTGAAGTGAAAAATTACACGACTAAGGAATTTGAGCGCCTGGCCATTCGTGCCAGAGATGAAAAGGAATTGATAGAGCGTGATATTCAACTAATCAATAGAGAGTTGACTTCCCTGAAAGATGAATATAATTCCTTGATTAAAATAGCTGCATTCAATGGGATAGTTGGAATTGTGGATGTGCAGTTGGATGAGTTAGTTCCCCCGTTTAAAACCATCCTATCCATTTATGAATTGAAACCGACCTTAATTAAGGCCTTCATGAATGAAACCATTTCATATCCAATCAATCCAGGCGATGAGGTCAGAATAGTTTCTGAAAACAGACTTTATAGCATTGAAGGATTCGTTTTGGAGTTGGGAGCCAGAATTACAGATTATCCTGAGAAAATTCAGCCAATGCAGGGAATCAGAAGCTACGGGCAAGAGGTTTTCATTAGAATCTCGGAAAGCAATCATTTCCTAAATGGTGAAAAGGTATTTGTTTATCCCAAAGAATTAGAATGAAGCTATACGGGTTCATTTTATTTCTGATTATTTCAAATTGCATTATTGCTCAAAATGATGTTGAAAGACTCCTATCATATCCATTATCAGATAGGGAGATGAGTGAGGTATTAGCGAGAGAAGAGTTTTTGAATACGCATAAATTTAACTCTCCATGGTTGAGGGATTTGGATTTTCGCATAAGATCCAATGACAAGGAAGTTGGTCTCGAGGATTACCGGTTGCGTTTTACACTTCTCAACCCAGTTGAAATGGATCGAAATCGGGATTATAGAAAGTTGTTATTAAGTCAGCAGTCCTTTGAAAGAAAAAAGACCATCAATGACGTCATGTTACGCCGATATGAGTTGCTGATTGAAAGTCATTTCTTGGAACAAAATTTCAAAATAAAAGAAAAGTACCTATTAAATCTGAAAGATATTCGGAGCATCGTGATGGCCGAGCTTTTTGATTTGGGAGATGTAGTTAATCTGGAGCAAGAAATGACCAGAATTGAATTTCAATTGGCAGATTTGAAACAAAAATCTGATATCATCGGTCGCTTATTAAGTTCATATGAACTGGAAAATTTTCCGGATTGGAGTCAATTTCCAATCATATCTATCCAGCAAATAAGCTTTATGTTAAAAAATAACATGAATGATTCTGTGTCCATGCGCGTGATTGCTAAAAATCAGAAACTGGAAGAATCAAGTAGTATCATGGCGATTAAGAAAGCTGAATCGTTTAGCAACATCGGCTACTTTCAGGCTGAATATGATAAAGAAAGAGGAAATGTGTGGGATGAACATGTTGGATTTCAAATTGGAATTACAATCCCAATCTTTAACAGCAACAAACCTGATTTGCAAAGGAGGGAGCTGGAATTGCTGGAAGATGCTGTGGATTTGAATCAAACCATTTCTGTTGAAAAAGAACAAAATGATTTGGAAGTTGTGAGAATCAATGATTTAATCTCACAAGGTGACTTGATAAAGGAAAAAATCAATTCTTTAAATGATTTAAAGAAATTGATTAATGAAACTGACTCGGATATTAATGGCTTCAAACGAATCGCTGATTACGACCTTTTTCTGAATGAGAAGCAGATCAGTACTTTTTCTGATATAAGAATGCGATTTGTAAAATTGCTTCATACATATGGTCGCCTGGCTGATCAGCCATATACCAATTTCCTTTCAAACGATTTGACCACTTTTGATATCAGTCAATGAGGCAAATCATATTCATGTGAGCATACACGCCATTCGTATTTGGTTCAATCAAATCATTTTCAATCATAAAAACTTCATGACTACTCAGTGCTAAATCTTGATGTTATTAAAGTTTTGTCATGATTTTTGACTGAAAAAGTCGAAAATAACGCCAAAACCTGCCAATTATATCTTTTATAGCCATGGGTTTAAACCCGAGGCTATAAAAATAAAATACCTACGACCCTGAGAGCCCACTTTCACTACGAGTAGTCACAAAACTTCAATTTTAAAACAAAAAAAATCCCCCAGACTGTGCCCAGGGGATAGTTGATTGCATGAAATTTTTTAATCTTCTATGATGACTACTTTTTCCATCACCTCTCCTTGTTTGATGGTATCAATCAGGTCCAATCCTTCGTAAACTTTACCAAAAACCGTATGATTTCTGTCAAGATGCTGCGTATTATCTCTGTTGTGACAAATGAAAAATTGGGAGCCACCTGTGTTTCTTCCAGCATGAGCCATGGAGATCACACCTTTGTCATGATATTGATTTTCACCATCTAGTTCACAGTCAATGTTATAACCTGGCCCACCATTACCAATTCCATTCGGACATCCGCCTTGAATCATGAAATTTGGGATTACCCTGTGAAAGATCAAACCATCATAGAATCCACTTTTTGCAAGTTTTACAAAATTCTCCACCGCTTTTGGAGCGTCGACTTCATAAAAATTTAGTTTCAGTACACCTTTCTTGGTGTGGATTTCTGCACTCTTCATATTTGCTGTATTTATTTTGTTGTATTCTAAACTTTGGCGAAGATACCTTAGCGGTTAGAATTAGGATAACTTTGCACACTTAAAACTTCAACATGGCCATTCCAATAGTTAAAATAGGTGATTACAACACGCTTCGAGTACTGAAAGAAACCGATTTTGGTATTTATGTTGGTGATGAAGTAGAGGAAATCCTAATGCCAACGAAATGGGTTCCTGAAGGCACTGAGGTAGATGATGAGATCGAAGTTTTTATATACAATGATTCTGAAGACCGAATCATTGCTACTACAATGACTCCCAAAATCATTGTCAATCATTTCGCATGTTTGAAAGTAAAACAAGTGACTCCTGTAGGTGCATTTTTGGATTGGGGTTTGGAAAAGGATCTTTTTGCGCCTTTCAAGGAGCAGCAAGACCGCATGGAAGAAGGCAAGTCTTATGTTGTTTTTATGTATCTGGATGAATTGACAGATCGGCTGGTGGCCTCATCACAGCTGAATAAGTTTTTTGAACATGAAAATATTGAGCTTGAGATCGGGCAGGAAGTAGACCTGATGATCTATAAGGAAACTGATTTGGGATATAAAGCACTTGTAGAAGGTAAATACACCGGATTGATCTATATGAATGAGGTTTTTACCCGACTGATGCCGGGTGATCAAATTAAAGGATATGTCAAAAACTTAAGAGAGGACAACTTGATTGATTTATCAATCAATAAAGTTGGTTTTGAAAGCATTGAACCTAATGCAGATAAAATTCTAGAGAAACTCAAAGAAAATGGAGGGTCACTCAAACTCCATGATAAAAGTGAACCAGAAGAGATTTACAAACTATTAAATATGAGTAAAAAGAATTTCAAAAAGGCGGTTGGTACCCTTTATAAGAAAAGACTGATTGCTATAAACGAAACCAACATTGAATTGACATAAAAAAAGCCTCACTAGTGAGGCTTTCAATTTAGAAGATCAATTGCTATTAAATTTTAATTAAAATAGCTCTGATATTGTGCTCTAGGATCAACTCCTGAGTAAATTTCATTTGACCGTGAGGTACATATATTTGAAAAACACCTTTCTTCATGTGAGCCAGGGTTTCAAGTAATTTCCACTTGTTAACTAACTCTCTTGTATTTTCAATTTTTTGAGCAATTTCGAAATAAGCTTTTCCTTCATCTTTCATTGCCGTGATATCAGGCGTGAAATTGACGTCATTCGTTTTTCCGATGATTTGATGAGGAGCTTCATAGTCCTCAAGATCTGCTCTAATATCAGAATAGCCTTGTTTTTTCACCTTTACGATAACATCACCAAGTAGCTTGTGATAAGGGACTGATGCTCTGGATTGCAATAACATATATTGTTTTTTATTTGATTTGTCTATTTGGATTTGAAAATTTTCGCTTTAGAAAAGAGCACAAGCATTAAAATTAGTAATAATATATTAAACTGAACGATTTATTTTCACTACTCCAAAATAGTAACTTCATCAATCTGGAAAATGTTCAATCGTTTGGAATAAATAAAAACTCAAATCGTTAGTATCATTTTGAACTTTAACCGTTTAGACAAGAAATACAATGTGGAATGCTATTTGCATGAAGTGCGTGCATTCACATATGTTGAAGCAAAACTCAAAAACCAAATTTCTATGTTTACTAAAATTCTAGGACTTCACAGTTTCAAGATGATTTTATCTGTGTTGATCATTGGTCTTATGGCCGTCTCCTGTAAAAATCAAAAGAAAGCAGCTAACAAATCGAATAAAGAGGAGGTGAAGAAAGAAATAACCGCCGAAATCGAGAAAATAGCAAATGCAGATATTGAAATAAAACCTGATGTTTCTGTGCCCACAGCAAAACCTGACTTAAAGTCAGATCAAGTTATGAAATACTTTTCTGCTATAGCTGATGCTGGCAGTATTCCAGAGGCGAATAACAATATTCGCGAAGCGCTGACCATGTTTTCATCTTCAGAAGCTGTAGTGCTTATCGAGGTTTTTAATAGTGAAAATGATGTCGATTATGATGAACCTACCACTATTTCTAAATATCTGAATTATGTCAAGGATCAGAAGAGAAATCCTAATAAAATTCAGGATATCGTTTATGATAGCAATGGAAAGATCAAAGAACTGGTCTTAAGAAAGTCACTTTAAAAAATTTATCAATAAGATCAATAAGAAAATGAAAATCAATAAGATATTGATGGGCGTGTCGCTCATGTTGTTTGTATTAGCCGCTGAGGCGCAAACTGATAAAATCAACCCTAAGAGAAAACAAGCCATAGATTCATTGGCCTTGGAAAAAGTAAAGGATTTGAGTAAATACATTTCTATTATTGGTGACAAAAAAACGCCATACTCCGAAGCAACCCGTGTCATGGATAGGGCAGAAGAATTATTTGCGCCTGATAGTGAGATGGGAGTTTCTTCCCTTAGCTCAGAGGAGATTAGTTACTATAAGGTAAGGCAGTATTTTGAACGTTTGATGGCTCTCAATTATGATAAAGTGACTATTAAATGGTATGATATCCACTATATCAGTGATCTAGAGCAGCAGCCGGATGGTAAATTTGTAGGCGTAATCACTATTTATCAGCGATTTGAGGGCAAAACCGAAGATGGGATGAGCTACAAAGACACTACCAAAAAAGACATAACGATATACGTTGAAAAGAAGCAAACTCAAATTGCTGGGAGAGTTATTGAATTTTGGGACGTGATGTTGGGCGATATTCGCGTAGCTGAAACGAGTATATGATAAAAATAAATTTTGTAGCATTATTAATCATGCTCATTGGTCAGGTTTCCTTGATGGCTCAAGGAAACCTGATTAGTGAAATGGCTGCTCAGGAAGACAAACTCTATGCAGATACCAAACAGGTTAATCAGTTTTTCAGGCGGTTTAATGGTGAGGAGGATGAACAGGGAAATAAGTACTTTGAAGATAACCGCCTATACAGATCAAGAAAGATACGGACAGACTTCATACCTATTCTGTTTGACTTACAATCTGGAATAGAAAAAGCTGCTATAGAAATATTTTTAGATGAGGTTACAGATAAAAAAAATCCTGTCTTTCTAGATTTCCATGCCGTTAGCTGGTTTGCGGAGGTGTCCACTGATTTTACCTATCACAACAAGAAATCTAGTGTAATCTTATTCATGGAGATCCAACAGCAAAACAAGGGCTATGAATGGGTCATTGCTGATGTTCTTTTTGATCCATTTCAGAGACAGTTTTCAAAAGATACTACTGAGACGAAACCATTCCTGCATCCCATGAGTCATGAATTGGATTTTATGAATTTGAGGAAAGCCTTTGAGCAAAAAGTCAATCCAGAATCTTTTACAAAAGATGATTTCAATCCAGATTACGTCACACTTTTTCTTTACGAATTAAAAACTGGAAACTTAAGTTTTGAAACAGTTACCAATGTGAAATTTCATTTTTTCAACATTGATGGCTGGTATTTTGAGTTATCTAAATTCAATCGACCAGGAATGAATTCAGGATGGTTGATTACAAATCTGGTGAGTATCAATGCTGATCAAAAACAGCAACTCGAATCATTTATTTATGGTAAATAGGTCAATCTTAATTTTATTGGTTTTAGTTCTCCTCGATCCTTTCTCTGCCAATAGTCAGGAACAACAAGATTCTATTGCGCGCAAACAAGAGGTGGAGGGATTGGTTGGATTCTATAAGTATTTATTAAATACTGTAGGCGCTTCTAAAACAAGTGTGCGAGACAAAGAAGTAATCATCACCCAGAGCTACAAAAAGATATTTCGCGACGATGAAGTTCAAATCGAGGATGATTTGGATGGAGATAGAAAAGTAGTTACCAATAAAAATGTTCGCGCATATATACAGGATGTAGATTTTTTCTTCCAAGACGTCAGATTTGAATTTGAAGATGTAAAAGTTCAATTATCTCAAGGAGAGCTCGGGCAGGATTTTTACAAAGTAGCATTTACAAGTATTCTGGAAGGAAAAGGAGTAGATGGTGCACAGATCAGCAGGCGACAAAATAGATTCATTGAAATAAATCACAATCAAGAATCGAATGACTTACGAATAGTCAGTGTTTATACAACAGGAGTGGACCGGGCCAAAGAATTGAAAATTTGGTGGGAATCATTATCTGTTTCATGGAAGGAGCTTTTTCTTGAAAAAATTCCAATGTTGGATTCAGTGGACGATGATTACTTGTCTAAAATTGTCAACATCGACAGTATAGACTTATCTGGAGGTGTTTTTTTTCTAGATTTGGAACCGGTTGTTGAGTTAAGGAAATTGCAATATTTGGATATTAGCAATACTTCCATTTTGACCTTGGCTCCAATCAGGTCTCTGATTTCATTGAAAAGTCTTGACGCATCCAATACACCAATTTCAAATCTTGAATATTTAAAGTATTGTGAAAATTTGGAAGTATTAAATCTTGCTAAAACTCAAGTTGAAGACATCAGCTCTCTCAAATATCAAAGCAAATTGAAGATTTTGGATCTTTCTTTCGCTTTTGTGAAAGATTTTAGCGTTTTGAATTCATTGCCTTTGCTAGAAATTATTGATGTTTCAAATTCTCTCTTTGCTGATAACAGTGTCTTAAATGGATTGACAAATCTCAAAAACCTGAATGCCTCCAATAGTAATTTGGTTGAATGGGATCGTATTGAATCACCGCAATTGAATGTTTTGAATTTGAGTAATAATTCACTCACAGAGTCAGGAACGTTAATTAATCTGCAAAATCTGACACAGCTTTATATTAACAATACTCTAGTCAGTGATATAAACCCATTGCTTGACTTAAAAAAACTGCGGAAAATTGATTGTAATAACACGAATGTGACGGAGCTCCAGGCCTTTGATTTCATGCAAATGAATGCTTCGAGTATCGTGTTGGTTAATGGTGATGGTCTGAGAAAATGGTGGGATTCATTGGCTAATAGCTGGAAAGGTGTTTTTCTTGATAAAATGAATATTCAAAGCGAACCCTCGCAAGAAGATTTGGTTCGAATGGTGAATATAGATTCGTTGAACATTTCGAGGCGAAACTTACTGGATGGAAATCCAATAAGTCGGCTAACAAGACTCAAATCCCTTGATGTCAGTTACAATCTTTTTACGGATTTACAATTTCTGAGTAACCTCAGCGTGTTGGAGTATTTCAATGGAAATGCTTTGCCGGTTGATGATTTGAGGCCTTTGGTATCACTGAGCCTATTGAAAGAGGTTCACTTAAAAACCCAAACAGTCAGCAATATTGAGCCGCTGCAATCCATAAGATCTCTTAAAACATTGAATATTGATGGAAATCCTGTTACAGATTCGGATGTCATTGACCTGATCAACGCCAATCCAAATGTTGTTGTTATTTATAAGTCAGAAGACTTGTTGGTTTGGTGGGAAAATTTAAATCCAGATTGGAAACTTACTTTTAAAAAGTCTTTTCAGACCAATGGTGAGCCAAGTATTACAGACCTGCATGTTTGGATTGAGAGTGAAGATTTGAAAATTGAAAATACTTCTGCCAATTCATTAGAGCCATTGATGGCATTCATCAATCTCAAGTCCTTGATCATTAGAAGTTCACCTATTACCAATTTGGAATCACTCGGATATCTAGTCTCACTTAATCACTTAGAAATATCTGGGTGTCCTATCGAAGACTTAAAGCCAGTCTGTAAGCTTATAGGGCTTATTTCGCTTGATGTTTCAAATACATCAGTGTCAACGCTAAGGTATTTGACTACACTTATAAACTTGCAAGAAATCAATACTTCCGGCACAAATATTAAAAACCTTAAGGGTATTTCGGAATTGTTTCGACTAGAGCGTTTAAATTTGTCAAATACCAGAATCTGGAAGCTTGAAAGTCTTTACGAAATTTCCACAATAAAAGAGATCATTTGTTTCAATACGAGATTGAGACAACATACCATCGATGAGTACAAAATATTAAATCCAGATTGTCAAATTACATTTTATTGAAAGCAAATCAGCAATGAAAATCATCATTACCAAAACTTTATTAGTTCTAACCCTCATTTCACTTAATTCAATAGTATCTATTGGGCAAATAGAAGCTCCAAAAAATATTGAAGAATCGTTCAATGGGATAATGAATGAATATGGAACATGGGAAATCTACAAAGTTGTGCCTGTGTCCAGATTGGAACAGTTCTCCCAAGCTCTGGTAGACACCATGAAGGTAAAGGAAAGTAGGATCAGTAGTCTGGAAAATACAATTGCAGTACAAGGAACTCAATTGGATAGTGCGGAACAGCAAATTGGCCGATTAAAAATGTCTTTGGCAAAAAGTGAAACTACCAATGACCAGATAACTTTTATGGGTGTAGACTTCAACAAAACTGGGTATCATTTGATGGTTTGGTTAATAGTGGCCATTTTATTTGGCCTGGCTGTGTTTGCTCATTTATTATTTATCAGAAGCAATAGATCGACCAATCAATCAAAAAAAGAGTGCAACGCACTTATGACAGAATTGGAAGACCAGCGGACTATTTCGCACGAAAAACACCTCAAAATCAAACGGGAGCTTCAAACAGCGGTTAATTTATTAACTGAAAACGGAATAAGGGTTTAGCACGAGACTATTGCATAAGGCTGTGCCTAATGAATAGTTGGTTTCATTTGCATTTTTAATTTAGAAGCTACTGCCTCATTTTCTCTGCGAAGCTCTTTACGAAGAATTTTACCAACATTTGATTTCGGCAGATCATCTCTAAATTCAACGAATCTGGGCATTTTGTAAGCAGTCAAGTGATCACGGCAATGCTTCAATATTTCTTCCTCTGTGATACTTTTATCTGTAAGCACGATAAATGCCTTCACAACTTCACCTGAAGTTTTGTGAGGGACACCTATAACACCGACTTCAAGGATTCCAGGTATTTGGCTAATGACATTTTCCACTTCGTTCGGGAAAACTTTCATTCCTGATACGTTGATCATTTCTTTTTTGCGATCCACTATTTTGATGAATCCATCTTCATCCATAAATGCGATATCGCCTGTCTTAAACCATCCATTTTCCATCACATTGTCGGTTTCTTCTCTATTTTGCCAATACCCGGTCATCACCTGTGGACCTTTGGCCCAAATTTCTCCAAATTCGCCTATTGCTTGAATCTTTCCATCTTCGCTCATTATTCGTATTTCCGTTGATGGCACAGGCAGTCCGATAGTGCCGAGCCGGCCTGATCCATCAATGGGGTTGCAGGTGAGGAGTGGTGAAGTTTCTGAAAGACCATAACCTTCTACTATTTCATTTCCGGTGACCGCTTTCCATCTATCAAAAACACCTTTTTGCAATGCCATTCCACCTGCCACAGCAATTTTCAGTGTGCTGAAATCAAGCTTCTGAAATTCCTCTTTTTGTGCCAGGCCATTGAACAAAGTATTCACACCAGTGATCACGCTGAACGGATGACTTTTCAGGACTTTGCAGAAATCGTCCATTTTTCTAGGGTCTGTGATCAATATGTTTTTTGCCCCAATTCCCAGCATTCCCAGGCAATTTACTGTGAGGGCAAATACATGATAGAGTGGAAGGGCGGTAATCGTCACTTCCTTACCCTCGATCAATCTTGGTTTCATCCAGGCATTTACCTGTTCCACATTTGCGATCAGATTTCTATGGCTTAGTGCCGCACCTTTGGCTACACCTGTCGTGCCCCCTGTGTATTGCAACACAGCCAAATCATTGCGATCCAAATTAGGCCTTTGGTATGTGTATTTTTTACCATGATGAATGGCCTTATTGAAATCTATCGCCATAGGTAAATCATAATCAGGAACCATTCGTTTCACTCTTTTGATCATAAAATCAACAATGGCACCTTTCAAATTACCTAACAAATCCCCAACTTCTGCGATGATGATCGTTTGTAATTGGGGCGTATGTGGCAAAATTTCTTGTAGCTTAAATGCCATGGTGTTAAGTATGACAATTCCTTTGGCTCCCGCATCATTGAATTGATGCTCCATTTCTGAAGGTTTATAGAGGGGATTGGTATTCACCACCACCATGCCGGCTTTTAACACCCCAAAAAGTGCGACAGGATATTGCAGAATATTTGGCATTTGCAGTGCAACTCGATCTCCTTTTTGCAAATCGGTTTCATTCAACAAGTAATTGGCAAATGCAGTACTTAATTCATCCAAATGATCGAAAGTGAGATCAACTCCCATATTTTCAAATGCAACAGCAGAATTGAATTTCCGAACACAATCTTCAAAAAAATCAATCAAAGAGTCATAACGATCAGGATTTATCTCAGAGGGTACGCTTGATGGGTATTGTGCTAGCCAAGGGGAATCATTCATATGGGGTGGGTCTAGTAGGTTAATATTATCCAAAGTTTAATTAAATCAAATTCCCAGTCGAAACCAAAAGTAGATTATATTTAGATTGGATTTGCGGCTAGGAATTTGGAAATGTTATTGGCAACTATGTCTATCAATCGTCGGCGAGATTCGAATGCAGTCCAAGCAATATGTGGTGTGATGATGCAATTTTTAACACCTATAAGTGGATGATCAGCTTCTGGCGGCTCATTGATCAAAACATCCAAGGCCGCCCCAGCTATTTTATGATTAACCAATGTTTCTCTCAAATCTACCTCATTCACATGTCCTCCTCTTGCCGTATTTATCAGCAATGATGATTTCTTCATCTTATTTAAAAATCGCGAATCAATCATTCCTTTATTCTCAGGGGTCAGCGGAGAATGAATGGTAATGACATCACTTGTTTCAGTAAGTTCATCTATAGAAACGATGGAAATACCTGGGTATTTATCCTCGGAGGCATGTTTGCTTACCGCTTTTATGTCCATTCCAAAGGCCATTCCGAGTTGTGCCACTGCTTGCCCAATTTGACCAAAGCCAATAATTCCCAGTGTTTTACCTGATAATTCGATGGGTGTTTGAACCATGTGACACCAATCACCTGAACGATTCCAACCTCCTTTCTGCACTTCATCATTGTGAATGGATACTAAACTTGATAGTTCCAAAACCAATGCAAAAACATGCTGAGCAACTGCGTTGGTGCTGTAACCAACTGCATTCATTACGATCACCCCACTTTCAGCAGCGGCAGTTTTATCAATATTATCAGTGCCAGTGGCCAGCTGGTGAATGAGCTTGAGTCTTGGAAGTCTTGATAATACATCCCAAGTGATTTTCAACTTATTTGTAATGAGAATATCAGCATTTAGGGCTCGTTCTACTAGTTGATCCTGGGTGGTTCTTTGATATATGGTGACTTCACCCAGGCGATTTATCGCATCCCAGGATAGATCTCCAGGATTGGTGTGATGCGCTTCAAGTATTACAATATTTGCCATTATTTTGCTTTTAATCCTTCAGCTTTAGCTGCTAATGCAGCACCGATTATTCCTGCATGATTTCTGGTTTTGGCAGGAACTATTTTAGTTCTAATATCAAAATACTGACTGTATAGGTCATATTTATTGCTCACGCCTCCACCCAGAATGAATAAATCTGGCCAAAAAAGTGATTCCAAACGAAGCAAATATTCGTTGAATCTTTTCGCCCATTCTTCCCAAGAAAGACCTTCATTTTCTCTCACAGAATCTGCAGCGAAGTATTCTCCGGGCATACCATTTACATGAACAAATCCTAATTCCATATTAGGAACCAGTTTTTTATCAATAAAAATGGCTGACCCTATTCCTGTTCCTGCTGCCAGCATGATGGTAACTCCCTTTTGCTTCATACCCGCCCCAAATTTCATTTCGGCCAATCCTGCCGCATCTACATCATTCACCAAATGCGTAGGGCATCCTGTGATTTTTTTGATCTCCATTGATGCATTCCTTCCAATCCACGATTTATCGATATTGCTGGCAGTTCTTACAATCTCATGCTGTACCACGGCCGGAAAACCGCATCCAATCACACCTTTCCATTTGAAAGATGAAACTAATTCAACAATAGTGTCTAACACAGCATCTGGTGTGGCCGGTTGTGGAGTGGGGATTCTCAGTCGCTCCGTAACGAGTGTTCCTTTTTTTGTATTTACTATTGCCCCTTTGATTCCTGATCCTCCTATATCAATTCCTAATACCTCCATAGATTTCAAACATAGTCATTATTGACATAAATTTTGTCTCTAAATTTCAGTGCCGATGGTGCCACTTCAATAATGTCAAATTGATTTAATGTGATTCGAATAGAATATTTTTCACCTTGATTTAAATCATTGCTTTGTGATCCATAAGTCAATGATCATATTGACTAATTTGTTTAAGTTGTATTTGTAACCAAATATTAAGATCATGAAAATGAATCAACTAGGGACAAGGATATTTATTGGAGTAGGGGTAGTCATTATGTTGTTAGGTGCTGCATTCATGTATTTGAGCAATAGAAACAGGACTTTGAGTCCTCCTGGAAATGCGTCATTAACAAATGGGTCGTTGGATATATCCATCAGCTATAGTCGGCCATCAGTCCGCGGCAGGCTTATTTTTGGACCCGAATCTGAAGGAGCTTTGCAGCCATGGGGGAGTTATTGGAGACTGGGAGCCAATGAATCAACCGAGATTACATTTAACCAAAATGTGAAGTTTAACGGGAAGGATCTTCCATCCGGCACTTATAAAATGTATGCAATTCCTGGTGAAGCGGAATTTCAGGTATTTATCAATACTTCTTTAGGTGATTGGGGTGCATTTGAATCTGATTCAAATTTGGATTTATTCTCAACACCGGTTCCAGTGGTTAATAATAGTCATGTGGAACAGCACACTATCAGATTGGAGAAAAGTGATGGTGGTGGAATAACTATTATTGTTGAATTTGCAGATGTCCGTTTGGAGATTCCTTTGGAACCAGCTTAGCCATTTGGCTAAGCTTTCATGTGTATAGTATTTGTGTTATTACATATATCGATCCGCCAAGCGAGGTGCCCATTGAGGGAATTCGCATGTTGAACACTCATCAATTCCAAGTCGGCTTGGTTGACGTTTCCCAATCATGCTCATTTCATAGTTTGTTTCAATTCTAGATAGTCATCAAAACTCATGAATTTATCAATAATTCCTTTTGGAGTTAGTTCTATCACTCTTGTGGCAACTGTTTGTGAGAATTCATGGTCATGGCTAGCGAAAAGAACTGTTCCCGGAAAGTCACACAAAGAGTTGTTAAATGCTGTAATTGATTCCAGATCCAGGTGATTTGTAGGTTCATCAAGCATCAAAACATTCGCGCCCTTTAACATCATTCTTGAAATCATGCATCTTACTTTTTCACCCCCTGATAATACGTTTGCCTTTTTCAAAGTTTCTTCACCAGAGAAAAGCATCTTGCCTAAGAAACCTCTAATGTAAACTTCGTCTTTTTCACCTTCGGCATATTGTCTCAACCAATCAATCAAATTTAGATTGGTATTGAAAAATTCTGAGTTATCGTTTGGCAAATAGGCTGTGGTGATTGTCTGTCCAAATTTGAATGAGCCAGAATCAGAATTCAACTCATCGTTTAATATTTTGAAAAAAGCAGTAATGGCGTTGCTATCATCACATAGCACAGCTATTTTATCTCCCTTATTTACAAATAAATCAATTCCCTTGAATAACAATTCACCATTCAATGATTTACTTAGTCCCTCAATCTGCAATATCTGATCACCAGCAGTTCTGCTTTGATTAAAAATAATGGCTGGATATTTACGACTTGAAGCCTGGATATCATCAAGATTGATTTTATCCAAAAGCTTTCTTCGACTTGTTGCCTGTTTCGACTTGGAAGCATTCGCACTGAATCTGGCAATAAATTCCTGAAGTTCCTTTTTCTTTTCTTCAGCTTTCTTATTGGCTGTAGCACGTTGTGATAATGCTAACTGACTTGACTGATACCAGAATGAATAATTTCCAGTAAAAAGTCTTAGTTGACTAAAGTCTATATCTGCAACATGGGTACAAACAGTATCCAAAAAGTGTCTATCGTGTGATACGACTATAACTGTATTTTTGAAATCAAGCAGAAAGTCCTCCAGCCATGAAATAGTTTTTATATCCAAGTCGTTGGTGGGCTCATCGAGAATGAGCAAATCTGGATTCCCAAAAAGAGCTTGGGCCAAAAGGACTCTCACTTTTTCCGTTCCTGTTAATTCTTTTACGAATTTGAAGTGATCCGCTTCAATGATACCTAAACCACTCAATAAGGCTGCCGCATCAGACTGTGCGTTCCAACCATCCATCTCTGCAAATTCAGCCTCTAATTCGGAAGCTCTCACACCATCGGCTTCAGAGAAATCCTCTTTCATATAGATAGCATCCTTTTCAATCATGATTTTCATCAAGGTGCTATGGCCCATCATCACAGTATCGAGTACCGATGTTTCATCAAATTCATGGTGATTCTGTTTGAGGACAGCCATTCTCTTACCATGATCCAAATTGACAGAGCCATTATTTGGGTCGATATCGCCAGAAAGGATTTTAAGAAAGGTAGATTTACCGGCTCCATTTGCTCCAATCACACCATAGCAATTGCCTTGTGTAAACTTTATATTTACTTCATCGAATAAAACTCTTTTACCGTATCGGAGAGATACACCACTTGCAGTTATCATATATTACTGAATTTGAAGGCGCAAAAGTACTAAAGACTTAAAAGAATCAGAAGTAATAAGCACTTATTCAAAAACCATTGCTGTTTATTATTATCGAGAAGTGTTGCTTCCGCTTGATATGTTATGTCTTTCCAAACTATAACTATGGTAATTGATGTTTTTTTGATCTAACATGGCCTAGAATCGCATGATATAGAAATAATTTAAATTAAACACTTTTAGCGTACGATTAAGCTAACTTTGCGGCTCATATAACAAAATCATTCTTTTGAATAATTTCAGCAAACTAGGACTTTCAGATTCTATTCTCGAAGTTCTCGATCAAATGGGGTTTGATACTCCTACACCCATTCAGGAAAAAGCTATTCCAATGCTGCTCACCAAAGATCCAACTGATTTTATCGGTTTGGCACAAACGGGTACCGGTAAAACTGCCGCATTTGGATTACCATTAATAGATTTGATTGACGATCAGGATAGAAACACCCAAGCCCTGATAATGGCCCCAACTAGAGAGTTAGGACAACAGACGGCACAACAATTGGTGAATTTCTCAAACAACAATAAGAATATCAATGTAGAAGTGGTCTATGGTGGTGCTGCCATAATGAACCAAATAAGGGCGTTGAAAAGACCTACCCAAATTGTAGTTGCTACACCAGGTCGACTATTGGATTTAATTAAAAGGAAAGCAATAAAGCTCGATCACGTAAAATATGTGGTACTCGATGAAGCTGACGAAATGCTTAACATGGGCTTTAAGGAAGATATTGATGAGATTCTTTCCTATACCCCTGAGGGCAGAGTGACGTGGTTGTTTTCTGCAACTATGCCGGGCGAAATCCGTCGAATCATCAAAAAATATATGGCTAACCCATTGGAAGTGGCCGTCAATGCTGGTGAAAAGACCAACAAGGATATTTCGCATAAATATATAATAACCAAAACAAACAATAGGATTGCCGCACTTAGAAGGTTTTTGGATATTCAACCTGAAATGCGTGGAATCATGTTTTGCAGAACTAAAATTGAAACGCAACAAATAGCAGATGATCTTGGAGCCATTGGTTATGGTGTAGAAGCATTGCACGGGGATCTTTCCCAGGCGCAACGTGATGCCGTAATGAAGAGATTCAAGACACGCTCAATGCAATTGTTGATAGCTACTGATGTGGCTGCTCGTGGTATTGACGTTAATGACTTGACTCATGTGCTTCATCACTCACTGCCTGATCAATTAGAAAGCTATACCCACAGAAGCGGAAGAACTGGCAGGGCTGGAAAAAAAGGTGTTTCATTGGTTTTTATCAATCCAAGAGAAGGTCGCAGAATAGAAGAACTCGAGCGAAGTTTTAAAATTACTTTTGAGCGCGTTGAGGTTCCGAGTATTGAGGAATTGAAATCGAGCAGGATAAATAGCTGGGCTAGTTTGATCATTAATACCAATGTAGATCCCCAATCAGAAGAAATCCTACAAAAATTGCATAGTCGGTTCGAGCATCTGGACAAAGATGATATTCTAAAAAGGTTGATCACAACACAATTGGATCACCTGATGATTCAGGGTGGAGACGATTCTGATCTTAATGAAACCAAAGGTGGTTCTGGTGAAAAACGAGCTGTGACATCTGGTGGAGGGAGATTCAATAGATATTTTGTCAATATAGGATCGATTGATGGGATGACGAAAGCTGATTTGATTCACTTCTTAGCTGATTCGTCAGGTGTAAAGCGTGAACATTTTGGTGATGTCACTTTGCAAAAGAATTGTGCCTATTTTGATGTAGAAGGCAAGCAAGATACTGGGTTGAGTTTGAAATTTGAAGGCGTTGAGATTGATGGACGTAGCATTCGGGTAAACCGAGATGATGAAGGTAAAAAACGTGAAAGACCATCAGAGTTTGGATCAGCAAAAAAACCAAAGTTTACAGCTGGTCGATCAAAACCTAAACCAGATTTCAGAGCTGGCAGAAAAAGGAGAAGATTCTAAGAATTAATCATTGAAACCGTCAATTTGTCTTTTTCAATGATTACGAATGATTTTATTTTGCGTATTTCTTGGAGGGTCAGTTAACATTTGCTCTTTCGAAACCAACTTATGCTTTATCTTTGCCGTTGGTAAGCGGTAAATTATCTTTGCGCAAAATTTCCTTAAACAAGTAATACGGCATTGATTCTATTCAATCACTCACATTTCTGCAACACTAATTACAAAATTGATTAGTAGTAAGTCGGAATTCATGAAGTCGCGAATAATTCATTTCATTCGTGTGACAGATTTCATAATCATATAGATGAAGAGTTAGGGACGTGTAGGGGTTTCGCATTTTATTCACATTAAAGAAAACTACCATGGGAAGATCACAAAATAGTTTTATCAAAAAACAGAAAGAGAAAAAGAAGAAAGAAAAGAAGAAGGATAAAGAGGAGCGAAAAAAGGATAGACAGGAAAATAATTCCAAAGGCGGGGATCTGTCTGATATGATTGCATATATTGATGAGGAAGGAAACATTAGTTCCGAGCCCCCTGAATAGATTTTTCCCTCAACTAAAAAAAGCGATTTTGTAAAAAATCGCTTTTTTTATGTTCAAGAGACAGGTTTAAATTATGTTTAAACTCAATTCCTTTTATGAAGTCCAAATTGAAGATTTTGTGAAAATTGGGTACAACACTTCAAGAGTGAAATCTTTGGTTTATATGATTAATAACATCATGAATATTCTGATTCAAATAACTAGGATATGAATAATCTGAATAAAAAACCAAATTTATTTTGAAAAATAAGGATATCATCAAATGTGATGTTTACTATTCGTACTTATACACTTATGATTTTTTACTTATGCATTTGAAAATAGTAATAGTTCTAATAGTTTCAGTTTTTAACTCCCCGGTTATGTCACAGATACAACCTGAAAATGATCTCCCATTTGATCAAATTCCTGACTATCCAGATTACTATTCGGCTGGAACTACAGCTGCTAGGATAATAGATGGACTTGGGTTTCGCTATTATTGGGCAACCGAAGGCTTGCGTAAGGAGGATTTGCTTTTTAAGCCAAATGAAGATGTTAGAACCTCAGAAGCTACCTTGGATCACATATTATCACTATGCCTTATCATTGTTCATACGGCAAAGCAGATCCCCTATGAAGGATTTGATGCATCTGATATCAATTTTGAGGATAAAAGAAGGTTGACTCTTGAAAGTTTAAAAGACGCAAGAGATATTTTTATGAATTGTTCAGATGAAGATATGGAAAGTTACAAAGTGGTTTTCAAATCAGGAGATAAGTTGACGCAATATCCATTCTGGAATCTGATCAATGGCCCCATTTCAGATGCCCTTTGGCATGTTGGGCAAATAGTATCTTTTCGCCGCTCAAGTGGTAACCCGTTTACAAATAAAATAAGTGTATTTCATGGTAAAATGCGTGAATGATAGCGCATGATATTAATGTAAATGTTAGAAATGAAAAAACTTGGAATGATTGGCGGTACTTCATGGCATTCTACGATTGATTATTATAGATACATCAATCAAATAACCAATGATCGACTCGGAACAAAAGTAAATCCTGAATTACTACTACATAGTATCAATATCGAAATGATGCATTCGGGTGATTGGGATATTATTACTTTGAAATTCAAAGAGGTAGCACGATCATTGGAAAAAAGAGGAGCAGAGGGAATTATACTTTGTGCCAACAGCACGCATTTGATGTACACGGAGCTATCGTCAGAAGTCAATATTCCAATTATTCATATTGCTGATGCGATAGCTGATGAAGCCAAAAGGCTTAAGCTATCTAAACTAGGCCTGATCGGAACCAAGCCGACCATGTCACAAGGGTTTATTTCAGATAGATTGAAAAACATCCATGACATTGAAGTGATTTGCCCTTCAAATAATAACATCGATAAAATTCATAATATAGTCGTTAATGAATTGGTACAAGGTGTTTTTTCGGTAGATGCCAGGCACTCCATATTAAAGGAAATGGATCTTTTATATCAACAAGGGGCGGAAGCGATTATTCTCGGGTGTACTGAGTTCCCAATTCTTTTGAAAGATATTAAATATCAAATTCCTCTTTTAGATACCACATGGCTTCACGCCAAAATGAGTGTAGATTTCATTCTGTCTATTTAATTACCTTAAATGGGTAATTAGATCGTATTTTCAGTCTTTCAAAGGCCATCTTTCTCATATATGTTTGAATATCAAAGGAAGTACCTTTAGTTAGAATGGATTTGGCCTTTGCATTAAACTCAAATATTGGATCGAACGAAAATTAAGCAGATTTTTTGTGGGTTAGATTGATGGGAGTGAATATTGATAGGTTGCATTTAATTTACTACCAAACATATAATGTGGTGGATTTAAATCATTCAATTTTCTTATTTAATGGCTTATTATCAATTATTTAGGTTTGTCATGAAATAAAGTCTAGCTTTGCAACTTATAAAGTAGGAGTAACCTTTATTTATTCAATCACTAGATTCTATAATCATACTTACACCCTCCTTATTAGAAGTTTATTAACAAGACAAATGCTGATCCCTAGTCAGCCAAAAATGATTAACAATACCATTCCCAATTAATTTTTATTGCTGCTGAGATTTCTAATTGAAGATCAGTAACTGAACTGTGTTTGAATAGAGTGCAGATGGAGATTATCGAGAGTGGATTAAGAATAGAAACAATAAAAACAATTAATAATTATTACATTTTAGTATTACAATGAAAGAAGGAACAGTAAAATTCTTTAATAACACCAAAGGTTTTGGTTTTATTAAACCAACAGATTCAAGTGAAGACATTTTTGTTCACGAAAGTGGACTTGTAGATGAGATCCGTGAAAACGACAAAGTAAAATTTGATGTTGAACGTGGAAAAAAAGGAATGAATGCAGTCAATGTTGAATTGATCGACTAATCCATAAATCACAAGAAAAAGTTAAGCCATTGATCTAATCAATGGCTTTTTTTATGTCTTTTTATTTTAATGTTTTTGAATTGGTTTGTATGGAATTGCTCAAGGTATAAATGCTATTGAAATACGACCTACTTATCCTCACTCATATGAAAAGGCACTATTCTGGTTCGAAATGCCTGATTTACATTTTGTGAATTGATTGGTATTGAAAACAAATTCCGAAATATCAAAAATGATTACATTTGGTTAATTGAAATTTATCCTAAT
>JBLICU010000022.1:0-38212 GCA_047632435.1 Cyclobacteriaceae bacterium | reverse complement strand
TCATGTTCTCCAGTGGTAAAGGAGATGGTACAGATATTTTCAATGATCCAGCTAATAGCTTGAGTATTGGATTTGATGATGCCGGACTTCTTTATTTTATTAATGATGGAGAAATACTGACTGTATCTAGCGGCAATTATTTGGACGACAACTGGCATCATTTTGCCTTTACCTTATTGAGACAATCCAATGCCAATATATTGGTAGACGGTGTTCAGAAGGCAACCAGAGCAAGTAGTAACTTCGGTGGTCTTTCAGGTGCTAGCATGTGGATCGGGGCAAGAGGCTTTAAGGTGAATGCTGTAGATAAGTCATTTGATCATTATTTCTCAGGAGCCATCGACGAATTTAGGGTTTGGAACCTGGGAATGAAATCCGATCAAATCAATCTGAATATCAACTCTCGCTTGATCGGTGATGAAATAGGATTGGTCGGTTATTATCCATTTGAATATTATGAAACAGTAACAGGTGTCAAAATCATGAATTCAACATTGGAGGATCAATGGATCAATCCATATGGTGAGAACGGTGGCGTTGCCACTTCATTTGGGGGTGCAGATTTTTCTGATGACACTCCAAATATCAAAGATGCACGTCCTGTAGACAAAGTGGATTTTGATTGGGCCGTGAATGGTGATAAAATTATCATCACACCAGCAGAATCTTTCAAAGCTTTGATCGAGCAGACCATTCTGGAAATTACGGTTCAAAATATCGAGGACCTTTTTGAAAACAGATTGGCTTCTCCAATTACCTGGACTGCTTTCGTAGATCGAAATCAGCTCAAGTGGGATACAGATCAAATCGAAGCAAGAAAGGAGATTTATGCACCTTATAGCTTTACCACTGATATTGTCAACTTTGGTGGTACTGAAACAAGCTTTTCCATTGATAATTTGCCTTTATGGCTAAGCGCCAGTCCATCGAGTGGCGTGTTGTCTCCGGTATCCAGCAAAACCATCAAATTCACAGTCAATGATGGTTTGAACACAGGAAATTATCTCGAAGATGTATTCCTGAGCTCAAATTTTGGCTATGACGAAAAGCTGACCATCGATTTGCAGGTATACAGTCCTGAGCCTGACTGGGATACCAATCCGTTTGATTTCCAGTTCTCGATGAATCTGGTTGCACAACTTGAAATTGCGAATATCCTTTCGTCAGATGTCAACGATAGAGTGGCAGCTTTTGTGAACAATGAGATTCGAGGTGATGTGAACCTGATCTATGTTGAAGGACTGGATTTATATGAAGTCTTTTTGGATGTTTATAGCAATGTTGAGTCAGGTGAAACCATTGAACTTCGCGTTTGGGATTCGGATAAAGGTGTGGAATACAGAAACGCGCTTCCGCAAATCACTTTTGAATCCAATACCATCATCGGAAGTCCAGGTAACCCAGATAAGATCATTGCAGGAGATGTAAGTGTTCAGAAAATATCGTTCAACACTGGATGGAACTGGTCATCTGTCAATATCAACGCTAGTTCACTTGGAGATGTCAATGCATTCATGAGTGGCATCACTGCCGCTTCTGGTGACCAAATCAAAGGCATTGACAAAGTAGATGTTTATTCTGAAGGAATTGGCTGGTTGGGTACGCTGAGCAGCAGCGGTGGATTGAAAAATGGGCCAATGTATTTGTTCAAATTGAGTAACCCTGGTAGCGTTGAAGTAATCGGAACACAAGCGGATGCCGAGACAAGCGTAACCATCAACTCTGGATGGAATTGGCTCGGGTTCATACCTAGGTTCAACATGAACATAAATGAAGCATTTGCCTTTTTCAATCCTGCAAGTGGAGATATCATCAAAAGCCAATTTGCCTTTTCGGTATATGATCAAAATCTGGGATGGATAGGTAGTTTGAGAAATATGGAACCTGGAAAAGGTTACTTGTTTCAATCTGCTAATTCTGGTTTCTTCAAATATCCTGAAGCATCGTTTTTGTCTTCCGGAAGAAACATGATAGATGACAATCTGATTTCAGATTTTATAGAGATAGACCGATTTAAATATCCATATACCATGTCGGTGATTGCTGAGTTTGCTGAGGAGGTGAGTACAGATTTAATTTTGACTGCCTATAGCGGCGAAGAACTTCGCGGTGTAATGGAGCCTGTCAACACGGATGACGGAAGTGTCCTTTACTTCATGACAGTTTATGGAAATATGCCTGAGATGGGACTTACACTCAAGGCTTTTAATAGTCTTTCCGGTGAGGAATTTGTGCTGGATCAAACCATCACATTTGAGGCGAATAATCTAAGTGGAAAGTTAAGTTCACCGCTTCAATTGACAGGTTTGGACAAGGTCAATGGAGTTTCGGGCAATTTGAACTATGTCATGGTTTATCCAAATCCCTTTGACGAAAATCTCGAGGTGTATATCCCGGCAATGACGGATGAAATACCGCGAATCGTGCTCACGGATATTGTTGGCAGGGAGATGGGTCAGCTGAATGTGCTGCGATCAGGTAACGGCTGGCAAGCCAGCATTAACGAAGCAGTCATTCAGTTATCATCTGGTGTTTATCTGATAAACATCTATTCCGGAAATGAAATCAAATCTGTCAGAGTAATTAAAAATTAATAAGATGAAAAGATCAATAATAAATTTTCTGACTATCTTATTTTGGTGCGGTAGCCTTACGGCTGCTGTTCCAACCTGGTCAGTAAATCCATCGGATTATAGTAACTCGATGGTGATTGTGGGAACGCTCCGCTTAAATGGAACAGAAACACTGGATGAAAATGACATCATTGCTGCCTTTGTAGATGGGCAAGTTCGTGGTGTAGCGAATGTGCAATATCAGCCTTCTGTGGATCGGTATTTGGCTTTTTTAATAATCTATGGCAATGAAAGCAATAAAGACATCACATTTAAGATGTATGATGCCAATGTTGATGCCGAATTAGATGCCTACAATACCACCGTATTTTCTATAAATGGACTGATTGGTACTGCTTCCGACCCATTTGTGTGGTCCAATGTGGCTTTGAATACAGGAACTGAGATCACGGCATTTAATTTTCCAGAAAGTGATGGAGTATCAGCGATCTCAAGTAATGCCATTGCTGTAGATGTTATTTATGGAACTGATGTAACGACACTCCTTCCAACCTTTAGCCTTTCGGAAGGAGCCTCACTGTGGGTGGATGATCAGGAATATGTATCAGGTGCATCTTCTTTTGATTTCACAGAGCCAATTGTCTATGAAGTATTATCTGAAAGTGAGCAGGAGTCCAAAACATATACTGTATCGGTAAATGTGACTAACCATCCTCCTACGGATCTAGTTTTACTTTCCAATCAGCTAAATGAGAACAATGTCTTGAATGCCGTGATTGGTGCCTTTTCGGTTACTGATGACGATTCAGGGCATACGTTTTCTTTTGTAACAGGTGTGGGTGATGATAATAATGGACTCTTTAAAATTGAAAATGGTCAAGTGTTAGCCAAAGCCAATTTCGATTACGAAACCAAGAATAGTTTTACCATTCGGGTGAAAGCTACTGATACTGCTGAGCAGGAGCTTGAGAAAATACTTGAAGTCTTGATAAAAGACATCAATGATGCTCCTACTGATATTTTAGTGGATGAAACTGTCATTGATGAGGATATTTCCATTGGAACTGTCATAGGACAATTGAGTACCGTAGATCAGGATGGAGTGGATAGCTTCTCTTATTCAATCTCAGGAAGCACAGATAAAGATTTCTTTGATATTCAGGGAGCACAACTGGTATCTGCTAAATCATTCAATTTTGAAATGAAAAGCAGCTTTACCATCACTTTTATTTCTGAAGACTCTGCAGGAAAGATTGTCGAGAAACCTTTCGATTTTTCGATTGTTGATCAAAATGATTCTCCAACGGATATCATTCTTGATAATGGATCTGTGCCAGAAAATCTAGCCTTGGGAGCAGTGGTAGGTGGATTAAACTCTCAAGATGAGGATGTATCCGATACACATATATACAGCTTGGTTGCTGGTGAAGGTGACTCGGATAATGGTAATTTTTCAATTTCTTCTGGGCAATTGGTTACTAAGCAGACCTTAGATTTTGAATCCAAAGCCAGTCACTCTGTGCGCCTTCAAACGACTGATCGCGAGGGAGCAGTTTTTGAGAAAGTATTTACGATATCAATCATTGACACCAACGATAATCCTACGATTCTAAACATCAGTGCAAGTGGAATAGATGAAAATAGCCCTGTTGGTAGTGATGTTGGGGTATTTTCAATAGTTGACGTGGATCCAGTAGCTCCAGTTTACACCATGATTCCAGGCAATAACGACAATGATAAATTTCTGATTTCAGGAGATATTTTGAAGTCTTTAGTAATTTTCGATTTTGAACTTGACAACCAATATTTCATTGATGTGCAGGCAAATGACGGTGCTGGGGGGATCATTGTTAAGCGATTTGAAGTCGGTATTCAGGATGCAAATGATGCCCCTGAACAACTGAACTTAAGTGCAAATACTATAAACGAGGGACAGGTTATTGGAACTACCATTGGTGAATTCTCTGATGTCGATCAGGATGCGATTGACCAGCATCAGCACACCTTGATCGATGGCATGCTAGACAATTCATTCTTCCAGATAGATGGGAATGTACTGAAATCCAATATTGCATTTGATTTCGAACAAAAGTCGATTTATTCCATTCAAGTCAGAAGTACCGATTTGGGTGGTGCATTCATCGATCAAACTTTTTCTATTCTTGTTGGTGATTCTGGTGATTCCCCTACAGACCTTTTGATCAGTGCTGTAGAAATCGAGGAAGAACTTCCCATTGGTAGTGTCATTGGCGAATTAAGTGCTCTGGATCAGGATATTGATGAGCGTTTTACTTTTAGTTTGGTAACTGGCTCTGGTGATGGAGACAATAGTGAATTCGCCATTGATGGTAATAGGTTGATCAGTAAGTCCGTATTTGATGCCGAATCAAAAACTTCTTATTCTGTGCGAATAGATGTGAAGGATTCAAAAGATTACTCGATCAGCAAAAACTTCGATATAACCATCTTGCTAGCCAATGAGCAACCTGAAATTACATCACAGCAATTTTCGATAAAGGAAAGGAGCGAAGTATCATCGGTTGTTGGTTCCGTTTTGGCATCAGATGTAGATGGTGATCAACTCATTTATTCACTGGAAGATGCTTCATTTCCATTCGAAATAAATACTACAACCGGTGAAATAACCATAAGTGAAAACACCCTGGATTATGAAAAAATACTTTCATACGCTATCAGCATACGTGTAACGGATCCGGGAGGACTATTTGCTTTCGCGGATATGGAAATTGAGATTGTAGATGTTATTGAATCTGAGTTGCCACTTCCGGCTAACAATTTCATTTCTCCCAATAACGACGGATTCAATGATTTTTTCATGATTCAAAATCCAGATTTATATCAGGATTACAAACTCACTATTTTTAACAATGCCGGCAAGGTGGTTTTCACCATGTCGGGGTATGACAATACATGGTCTGGTACAGACAATTCCCGGCATGATTTAGCGCCTGGAGCGTATTACTACACATTCAAAAGTTCATCGAATCCCGTCAGTTTCAAGGGTTCATTAACCTTAGTCAGATAAGATTATGAAAAAGCTACTCTTAATTGTTGCAATTAGTAGTCTGATCCATGCAAGTCATGGTCAGTCTGTGATCAATAAAAATCTGTATATCGCTAATCCGGTGCAGATCAATCCCGCTTATTTGGGAAGTCAGGGCAAATTATTTCTTGGGCTTCAGTCCAGTTTGACGGCCAATAACGACTTAGGTCTTCCTGCCTACAGTAGTATCAATGTGCATGGATCGATATTTGAAAACCTGGGTGTGGGAACGAATTTTTTATCTGAAAGCCAGGGGCCATTTTCCATGACCGCTGCGGATATTGGTTCTTCTTATAAGGTATTCCTTTCTGATAATCAACGTTTGTCTCTTGGTTTAACTTTTGGTTTCATCAGACAAACGCTTGATCCCTCAGCATTTAATACCAATGGTTATGTAGATCAAAATGATCCCTATTTATCGGGTGATTTCTATAATCAAACCAGCGTGAAGATAGGAACAGGTGTCTTATATCAATTGGGTAATCTCGACCTGGGTATTGGCGCACCTTTTCTATCAAAAGGAAATACCACACTCAACAAGGAGGCCAATATCAATGCAGCATATACCTGGGCTTTTCAAGGAGATCGATTGAAACTCAATCCGTCTATCTTGTATCAAATCAAAGCCGAGGATGCTGATCTGTATGATCTCAATATGCGTGGGATTTACATGGATAAATTTTGGCTTATGATGGGATACCGTTCAAACCAAAGCTTAAATTTTGCTTTTGGATTATCTGCAGATATGTTTGATGTGGGTTACAACTACAATGCTGCCACCGGGGATTTAAAATCGATCAATGCCAATAATCATGAACTGATGGTGGCATTTACCATCAAGCGTAAAAGCGCAGGTAAACTTGATAAGCACAGCAGAGCCAATCAAACCTTTAAAATTGTGAATAAAGGAGAGATGGATCAGAAGTTTACTCAGCTCCAGCAGAAGTATGACGAACAAGCAGCGATTGGTTCATCCAATTTGGAGGAAGAAAAAGAAAAGCGTGCGGAACTTGAAGCTGAAATTGTGACCCTCCGTAATGAGCTCGGAATTGTGAAAGCCATCCAGGAAAACGAAGAATCCAAAGTAGTGAAAGAGGAATTACTATCAGATAAACTGGCAATCGAGTCGGGCAACTATGTGGTGGTTAGTACCTGCAAAACATTGCTTTGTGCTGAGCAGATTCAGGTAGATTTGAAGATAAAAGGAGAAAATAATACAGATATCGTTTTGAACAAGCAAAAGGAATTCTATTATATCGTGACTGGAAGATTTTCCAATAAAAGTGAGGCTTTGGAATCCATGGAACGAAAGCGAAAGTCAGGTTTCAAAGATTCATGGGTGCTGGTGTATAAATAGAGGATGTCATTGAAAATTATCTATCTTTTCATATTACCATTTGAGACTTAGAGGGTTTAATTACAAGGCGATTAATTATCAAACGCCATCTGACATGCTTAAATACAAATAGCAATAAGTCATTATTCACCGCCACAGGGTCGATTGTTTATACATTCGGCCCTTTTTTTGTATTAATTGAAAATAGTTTTTAGTCATAAAACTCCATCAAATCGGTCATGTAGATATTCACCCATCCATCTACAATTGCGTCATAGTCTGCGTCTGGGATATTGGTATGATCTACTTCAAGCGAAGTGCCTTTTTTGTTGGGGTGAAATTTCAGTGTGACAATAGAAGGCTCGGCCTGCTCACCAAAATACCATTGCTGCCTAATCAGCTTGCCGGGCTCCAGCTCCAGAATTTTACCCACGATACTTCCATCCCACATGGAAAATTCACTGCCCACTTCTGGTGTAAAGATGGCAGGAGATCCTGTCCAAAGCTCAATGGTGGGTTTGAATGTCAATGCGGCATAAACTTCTTCAGGTTGCCCATTGATGATGAAGTATTTTTTGAAATGTGCCATGCGGCAAAGATAGGCCTATTGGTTATTAGATTATAGTGAAAAGATTAAAGTGAAAAGTTGATTTGAGGTATTAAAGTGTGATGGTGTTAAAGTGTTTCTATATTAATGGGATTTAATGGGGTTGGTTTTTTCTAACTTGGCTATAGCCTTTTGCAATATTTAGATTCAGCTCAGTAATTTAGACCCATGAATTATTCGAAGGATCACTATTAATTAGGGAGTGTAGATTCGATAAACGATTCGATATTTATTCAGAATAAGTTCTCGAAGATTTTCGTTTCGAAATTCAGGTGTGATCCGTTCGGATTTGGGAAACTCTTTAAGTTATTCGATTCTATCAAATAATCTATGTCCACTTTCTTGAGCATACCTTATCGAATCTTCTGCTATATAATCTGTTATCGAATCAAGATCATTCCAAGCCGATTCTAAAAGAGTTATTTCGACCATTTATCCTCGAAACGTTCTTTAGCTGTACTGAGAGGAATGACCTTCCCATTCTCTACATCTCTTTGTGCTTGTTCTACCTTCTCAATAAACAACAATCTGTCTATGAGCTCTTCCGTGGAGAATTCATTCGGCATTTGCTCAAGCGTTTCAAGTACTTTATTCTTATTCATCATATAAAGTTAGCCAAATGAAAGTTCAATTGGAAGACAATTAAATGGATCGATATGACTTCAGTTTTACTTCCTTATGTGCTTTTTGAGGGATTTAAACAGTAGTTTTTTTTCAGGAGTGCAACAAAATATGCACATTAAGCGCTTTATGTAAGATGTCTATTTCAGTTTGTTTTCAATGCTGGGATTGATCTTTAGAAGTTCTTCGATAAATCTTGTTTTGTCCTTGGGCGAGATTATGGCAGAGTCCCACTTTCCATATTTTAATGCTATTCTATCCAGTGAGGGGGCAGGAGAGGATATGAGATTGCGAGTTTTGCTTACGGACTTAATTTTTGAAATATCAACTTTTGAATTGAATAGAAATCCACATTTAATTAGCAACTCGTTTTTTTCGTTTATGCTGTAGGTCGTTCGAAAAAACATGTGAAGGATAAATAAAGTGACGGGTAGAATGATGGCGATTATCGTAATGATTGTTTTCATAGGTGCTCCATCAATTACTGGCCATATTATGGTACCTGTAAGAATCACTAAAACTGGTATCAATATTTCATAGCCAACTTTTGATTTAAACTCTTTCATAACATACAAAATCAGTCATCCACAGACCTAATGGTTCTATGTACAACCTACGAGATAATTATTAAAATTCCAATGAACTGATCAGGGACGGGTTGAGCTAAGTTGATGCTTTCTTATTTCCTGCATCAGATCTTATCTCTAATTTTCACAATATCTCCACAACTGCGACAATGCATCAAACCACAGCCGCTTGGGGTGCGGCGGCTGTTGGTTTTGGATGCTAAGTGATTGCTGAATTGCATTCACTTCTTATGACTTAATTGCGAATTACAAAGTACCTCTAAGCTCCTGCTCCCGTTCAATCGACTCAAAGAGTGCTTTAAAATTTCCTTTGCCAAAAGATTGCGCTCCTTTTCTTTGAATGATCTCAAAAAACATCGTTGGTCTGTCAACTACTGGTTTGGTGAAGATCTGGAGGAGATAACCTTCGTCATCCCGATCTACGAGAATATTCAGTTTTTTCAATGGTGCAAGGTCTTCATCTATTTTACCTACACGGGCGAAAAGATCGTCGTAATACGAATCTGGTACATGAAGAAACTCAACACCTCTTGCTCTAAGTTTAGAGACAGTTTCAATGATGTTGTCCGTTGCAACGGCGATGTGCTGAACGCCCGCACCATTATAAAATTGGATGTATTCTTCAATCTGAGATTTCTTCCTTCCATCGGCAGGTTCATTGATCGGAAATTTGATCCTTCCGTTTCCATTGCTCATCACCTTGCTCATGAGGGCAGTATATGCTGTTGATATGTCCTTGTCGTCGAATGACACAAGCTGTGTGAAACCCATCACATCAGCATAAAAACTACACCACTTATTCATGTCTCCCAAGGCAACATTGCCCACCATATGGTCGATGTATTTTAATCCGACAGAATGTGTCTCATAATCGGTATCCCAGGTTTTGTATCCGGGCAGAAATGGCCCTTCGTATTCACTTCGTTCGATGAAAACATGAACAGTATCTCCATAGGTATGAATACCGGCGGAGATAATTTTACCATGTTCGTCGCTTTCAGTTTTTGGCTCAAAATATGATTGAGCACCTCTTTTCATGGTTTCTTCCCAAGATTGAGCAGCATTATCAACCCATAGTGCTATTACCTTGACGCCATCGCCATGAAGGTTTATATAATGGTTGATTTCATGATCTTTAACCAAGGAAGATGTCAATACCAATTTGATCTTTCCTTGCCGTAATACATATGACACCCGTTCCTTATTTCCTGTTTCCAAGCCCGAATACGCAAGGGGCTTGAAACCAAAAGCAGTCTGATAGAAGTAAGCCGCTTGTTTGGCATTGCCGACATACATTTCGATGTAATCAGTCCCGATGATGGGTAGAAAGTCGCCAGCGTCTTTAAATATTTTTTTTATTTCGTGAGTTTGATTTTCCATTTTTTTACTTTTCAAATTCAATTTTAATGGGTTCTTATATTTGTATTTACACGATCAAACCAATGCTGAAATGGTAATTTCCAAGGCCTTACTAGTGATGTTTTTATCTCCAGGATAATCGTCTTTGATTCGTTTCAAAGCTTTATAAATCGTTGTGGAAGTATCATTGAATATAGCCTGATCAGTGATTTCCCCAGTGCCATCCATGAGAAATGCAAACACACGGGCCATGCCACAATTGGCAATGAAATCAGGAATTAACGCTACTTTTTGATCTACATACTCATGTGTATCGCCATAAAAAATCTCAGGATCATCGAAGGGTACATTGGCACCACAAGAAATGACTTCCAATCCATTCTCAATGAGTTTTTTTAATTGATTCGTTTTAACCATGCGTGACCCAGCGCAGGGCACAAAGATATCCGCCTTAACATCCCACAGTTTTTCTGCTGCTTCATCGAAGGTCATATTCATCAATCCGGTTTCATTTCTTTTGTGTCGGTTGATAAAAAGAGAGACGATTTGCTCCGTGCTGAATCCTGCTTGGTTGATACACGCCCCATTTGAATCTACAATACCGACTATCTTGACACCCATGTTGGCTAGATAAAAACCAACCGCAGCGCCTACATTACCCCATCCTTGGATGATGGCTTTTTTCCCAGTTAGGTTTTTGTCCCAAAGCTGATAATAATGTTTGATAGATTCTGCTACACCGAAACCGGTAATTAAGTCCGCAATGGTGTATTTTTTGGTAAGATCGGGACTGTATTCCGCGTCCTCAATAACTTTTGATACGCCTTGTCGTAAATGACCAATTTTATGCACTTTTTGTGCTTCATTTGGCTGGTAGTGACCATTAACCACTCCTTCCTGTGGATGCCACAAACCATAACTTTCTGTGATGGGAATCACATCATGAATTTCGTCCACATTCAGATCACCGCCTGTGCCATAATAGGACTTGAGCAGCGGCATGACAGCTTTATACCATCTACGCAGTACTTCAGTTTTTTGAGGATGTGTAGGGTCGAAATTAATACCTGACTTTGCACCGCCAATAGCCGGGCCTGAAATGTTGAACTTTACCTCCATCGTTTTGGCCAGCGAAATCACTTCCTGCTTGTCCAATCCGAGCCTCATGCGAGTACCACCTCCGGCCGCACCACCACGAAGGGAATTAATTACCACCCAACCTTCTGCCCCTAATTCTTTGTCTTTCCACTCAAATACGATTTCAGGGGTGGTATTCTCAAATTTCTCTAAAAGCTCTTGTGTCTTCATAAATTCATTATTCGGCATTTTTGCCAATATAAAATTAATGAAAGTCGGAGATTAATATTTGATTGGTCTTTGATATGATTGATATTAAGAAGATATACCTATTATATTCTAAATTTGTAGAATATAAATACTTTTACACATCTAAAATTGTTATAAAGGATTTGAATCTTCTTATAAATGGCCTACATACTGGATGAAACCGATAAAAAGATCCTGAATATCCTGCAAAAGGAGGGAAGGATCACTACAAAAGCACTGGCAGAAAAGCTAGGGCTGACAACTACACCCATTTTTGAAAGGGTCAAAAGGCTTGAGAAAAATGGAGTGATTGATAAATATGTTGCACTCCTCAACCATCGTAATATTGATCGAAAATTGATCGTTTTTATTTCTATCTCAATAAAAAATCATACCCGATCCTATCTCGAGAATTTTAGTAAAGAAATGGATACCATCCCTGAAGTAATGGAGGTTTACCATATCGCTGGTAATTATGATTTTTTGGTGAAAGTCATCATGAAAGACATGGAGGCCTATCAAAAATTTATACTAACCAGATTATCTGTCATCAACAATATCGATCATGTACAGAGCTCATTTGTCTTATCAAAGAACAAATACAGCACTGCTTTTGGACTTTAATCGGCTCATTCTCAAGGCTGGATTTTAGATGTCTTTGCAGATGTGACCGTGACCAACAGAGTTTTGGGTGTTGATTATGGTTTGAAATATCATTATATTGTTAGACAATCTATGATATACCCTAACTAACCCAAAAATGAAACAACTAGCCTTAATTGCAATGATAGTCCTATTCGGCTGTCAGCCGCAAATCAAACAATTGCCACAAGAACCAAGAGTTTCCGATCCAACCCGTGATGTGCTTACAGGTGCTTGGACCATTACGAATTATTACACGGTGAATAACATCACCGGTGATACAATATTCGAGGATAGGACTCAATACAAGCTTTATGTAGATGGAAACGTCATGTGGGGATTGGAATCTGCTGAAGACCTCTCTGAAATGTTTGGTTATGGAACTTATGTATTGGATGGAGATACTTTGAGAGAAACCATGATCAGCGGTTCTAATGGTTTTCGAAAGGCACTTGCCTTAGAAGGCAATCTCTTTTCCATGGATCTGAATATCTTCGATGACTCGTATACCCAAGTGCATAGGCAGGATAGTGTGACAGTATATGAAGTTTATGACCGGGTGAATTAAGGTTGCGAATTGAAAATATAAAAATCCTCATTTTGGTTATTTCCAAGATGAGGCTTTCAATTCATCAAAGTTTTATAGATAGTGCTGACTTAGAATCCACGCTTTGTCCTTCAAGAATATTTAAATTCAGTGGTATTTAACTCATTTCGAAATTATTCTCTTTTATATGGATTGAGAATACTTTGGTTGGAGTTTGCGGTGATTTAAGAATTTCACCTACAATCTGTTTATTGGTAAAAATGCCACAAAGGGTATTGGTAACTCTGAATATTTTTGGCTGCATTGCAGCCGGAGCACCATCAATAATTGCCGAGATTACCTCATATCTGTAACCTTCATATCCGCCTCCGCAATCATGCCATACTATGACTGAGTGTTCATCTCTTAATAATTTAAATGCGTTTTCCGTATCGGATTTGACCCCTTCATAGGTATGATCACCATCAATAAATATCACATCAAATTTTTCATCAAGCTGGTTGAAGTCGTAAGTCAGTGAATTGGCTTCAATATGATTGATGTTTTCTCTATGCTTAGAAAACAACCGCTGAACCTCCGTTGCACTTTTGCTCATCCCAAATGCCTCCATGTCAGCTTTTGAAAGCGATATGGATGTGCATGTTTTGGCAACTTTGGAAACGTTCATAAGACTTTCTCCTCGCCAAGAACCTATTTCCAAATAATTGCAGTTTTCATACAGTTTGCAAAGGGACATTAACAAAGCGATATCAATGACTCTTGAAGTTCCGTCCAGATAAGTATAATTATCAATCTCAGCATCAATTTCAACGAGTTGATTTATGTCTACAAAAGGGAGTACTGATTTTCCATATTGCTTTTGAAAATGGCGCCTTCGATCTGCTTCTTTGGTATAGTTTAGTAAACTTTTTAACAATCTTTTCCGATCGAAAAATATCAATTTTAAGAATGGAAATACGGCCTGAATTGGTTTCATGGATGTTCTTGAAGTAATCTGAATTCTATTTGGGCTAAGTTAGCATTTTGTATATAGGAACTGAATTACAAGACTAGTTTTAAATGAACCATTCATATTGACATAAAAAAGCCATCCTGCAAATTCAGAATGGCTTTCAATTTTGATCCTGTGTGGTTATTTGAAAAAAAACTAACTCTTATTCATAAAATAACAATTTGATATTAAGGCAGTTGTTTTAATAACTTTAGTTCACTTAATAACCAATCACAGCTTTGTATCAATAAATATTACGCCGAATAAAGGTCAGCATAATACTGCTTGGTCATTCTTCTGCTAGTAAACTGCGGCACAACATCATCAATCCCGTTAAACACTATTTCCTGCCATTTTTCTGGCTTGTCATAGAAAGTAGGCAACACTTTTTTCTCAAGAATCTTATACAAGTTGTCACTATCCATTTTATCCTGTACTTCAGCCGGAAGGTTGTGATCTATTTCAGGCAGTACGAAACAATTCTCACCATCTTTCACAAATTCCGGAATCCACCCGTCATTGGTGGATACGTTCACGGATCCATTCATTGCTGCAGACATGCCGCTGGTTCCTGAGGCTTCTCTCGTGATTCTTGGGTTATTCAACCAAATATCTGAACCTGTTTTCAATTCCCGTGAAAGCTCCATTTCATAACCAATAAGCACTGCCATATTAGACTTGTGTTTGGTGTATTGTACCAAATGATTAAAGACTCCAATGGCGTTGAAATCTCGTGGATATGGTTTGCCAGCCCAAATGATTTGAACCGGATATTTACTATTTTCAGCCAGTTTTTCGAAGCGATCCAGATCATATAGCAATAGATCCGCTCTTTTGTATCCTGCGAATCTTCGTGCCCAAACAATCGTGAGCACATTTGGATCGAAAAGTTTTCCTGTTTGATTTAGCACTTCGTCAAATAAAGCTGTTTTCAGCTCCGTTTTTCTTTTCTTATAAGCCTGACCGTCTTTTTTCTCCCAGGCTTTTTGTATAGCAGTGTCTTGCCAAAATTTTTGATTCTGGGCATTGGTGATTGGGATAATGTCACTGATTCCGTCAACACCTTTCCACATATCCTTAGACACTTTGGCATGTAATTTTGATACGGCATTTGATTTTTTGGACATCCTCAGTGCTGAGACTGTATAGCTAAGCATGCCACCTTCCACCATTTGTTTGTTCAGTTCTTCTCCAGACAATGTGCGCCCAAAGAAGCCTACTCTATTCAAATAGTTGCCATCATGTTCTTCATTACCTGCTTTTTCAGGGGTGTGCGTTGTAAAAACCATTTGATCCTTAGTCACACCACGGTCTTTCAGGTAATAAAATGCTGGAAGTGCGTGCCCTTCGTTGAGATGATAAATATCTGAACCCCCTAATGCTTCTACAATCTTAGCGCCCCCAATACCTAGCACAATGCTTTGAGCGATACGCGTAAGTTCATTGGCATCATACAGGTGATCAGTTATGGTTCTTGACAAATGATCGTTCCCTTCTACATCTGTGGTTAATAGGTACATGGGAACTGTACCAAAAATTTCAGGTTTTAAAACCATTGCTCTTACTTTGACATTTTGGTTATCCCAAATACCAACGTTCACTTCCAGGCCTGAATCTTCCAGAAAATTGTATTGTTTTTCGATGAAGTTGGTTTGCAGTGTTTGATCCATATTACGTCCTTGATCGTAATAGCCATATTTCCACAACATTCCTATGCCGATCATGTTTTGCTTTAGTTCAAAAGCACTTCTCATGTGAGACCCGGCCAGAAAACCTAGACCTCCTGAATATATTTTTAAGGCCTGATGAATGCCATATTCCATACTGAAGTATGCGATTTTCTTTGTGAATTCTGAGGCTGGTTCGTAGGGATGATACCACTTATTATATTTACTTGACATTGCTTCTCTTTGATTAATTGGAGGCGAAATTAGCGCAATCTATAAAAAAAAATAAGGGAGACTTGAAGTTTAAAATTGTCGTTAAAGGTGAAGTCACTTTTAATTTTCTGATTTAGGGACAATGGAGTATATACAAACGTGTGCATGATTTTTTGACTAATATATTTTTAATTTTGTCTGCTCATATATTTTTTACCTGAATCGCAAATAGATTCGCTATGCATATAATTGGGAGTATGGATCGCATTGATTTTCCAAAGTTCGATCTTTGGAATTTGCCAGTCAAAATTGATACTGGCGCTTATGGTTGTGCCTTACATTGCCACCATGCAGAGGTGATTGACGATGCTGGTAAACCAACACTGAGATATAAGATTCTAGATCCTAAGCATGCTGATTACAGAGATTCATATTACTATACAACGGATTTCACTTTCAAAAAGGTAAGGAGCTCAGTTGGGATTGCCGAAAAAAGATTTGCTATCAAATCGGATATTACCGTTTTTGGAAAGAACTATAAAGTTACATTTACACTTGTAAACAGAAGAAAGATGAGGTATCCGATATTGATTGGAAGGAAATTTTTGTCCAATAAATTTTTGGTCAATGTTGCTTTGAAGGATATGTCGTTTAAAAATAAAAAGACTGAATAATGAAAATAGCTGTCCTGTCAAGAAATGCGGGGTTGTATTCAACAAATCGTTTGATTGAGGTAATTGAACAAAGAGGGCATGAGGGTATTGTAATTGACCACCTCAAGTGTGATATTCTAATGGATGATAAGGGGCCTTCAGTTTTATATGGAGGAGACAACTTGTCTGATATAGATGCTATTATTCCCAGAATAGGTGCGTCAGTAACATTTTACGGAACTGCCGTGGTACGTCAGTTTGAAATGATGAAAATATTTAGTGCTGTTGATTCATTAGCCATTACCCGTTCGCGTGATAAACTAAGAAGTTTGCAGATTTTATCTCGGTCAGGTGTGAGCATGCCCAAAACTGCCTTCACAAATAGTAGTAAGGATGAGAATAAAATCTTAAAACACATCGGGCATGCACCTGTTATTATCAAGTTACTCGAAGGCACACAGGGACTTGGAGTGATATTGGCTGAGTCCAACAAAGCTGCAAGATCGGTTTTGGAAGCATTTGAAAGTTTGAAGACCAGAGTGATCATTCAAGAATTCATAGAAGAAGCAAATGGTGCAGATATACGGGCATTTGTGGTGAATGGAGAAATTGTAGGTGCCATGAAAAGGCAAGGCAAAGAAGGAGAATTTAGATCCAACCTGCATCGAGGTGGTGAGGCGATTATCCTCAAATTGTCAAGAGCTGAGAAGTCTACAGCCTTAAATGCGGCCAAAGCCATGGGTTTGGCAATCGCAGGAGTAGATATGCTTCAATCGAAAAAAGGGCCAATGGTACTTGAAGTAAATTCATCTCCTGGTTTAGAAGGAATAGAGAAAGCTACAAAAATTGATATTGCAGGTAAGATTATCGATTATGTAGAATTGATGGTAGTAAAGAAACGCAATGCTAAGACCAAGAAAAAAATTCATGCCTGATCAATGATAATCAACGATAAAGAGATAACTCCCGGAACCGAACGGGTAATCAAAGTAGGCATCTCTAAACTACCATCACATACTTCCATCGATATTTTATTAACCGTTTTTCAATCCTTGGAGCCAGGTCCAGTTTTGCTTTTGCTAGGTGGCATGCATGGTGATGAAATCAATGGTATTGAGATCGTTCGTCGCATTATTGACAGCAATCAACACAAGGTGCTTCGGGGTACGACTATTTGTATTCCATTAATGAATATTTATGGGTTCATTCACTTTTCCAGAACGTTACCAGATGGTAAGGATGTGAATCGCTCTTTCCCGGGTAATAAAAATGGTTCGCTTGCCAGCAGAATGGCCGATTATCTAGTCAAAGACATCATTCCGAAAATTGATTTTGGTATTGATTTCCATACTGGTGGAGCGCAGCGCACCAATTATCCGCAAACCCGATGCGTGATGAAAGACAAGGAAAACCAAATTTTAGCTGCAGCTTTCAATGCGCCATTTGCACTTAATTCAAACTTTAGACCAAATTCTTTGCGTTGGACTGCTTCCAAAATGGGTAAGAAAATCCTTGTATATGAAGGCGGAGAATCCGTGCGGTTTGATGAATTTGCAATCAATGAAGGAATCAATGGTACTCTCAGGGTGATGAAGCACCTCAATATGATTGATGAAGCGCCTCTCGCCAATCATATATGCAAGGAAGTGACAAATTCAAGTTGGATTCGCTCGGACAAAGCAGGGTTATTTAATTCGCTCGTTCAATCTGGAGAATACATAAAGAAAAATCAAATTGTAGGACAGCTCACTGATCCTTTCGGTGAGTTCAAAAAACACGTAAAGACCAAAGTTGAAGGATTTGTTATTGGATTAAACAACAATCCGCTGCTGCATCAGGGCGATGCGATCATGCATATTGGCGTGGTTTGAGCTGAGCCTAAACTTTGAATTCAATGTGATAAAAGCTAAATTGTTTGCCATGAATGGAAGCAAGCTGGTAAACGAAGTTGAGAATTTGATCATTTTCTGTATTTCAACGGTAATCCTATCATTCTTTTTCTATTATGTTTTGGATTTCAGTTCAAACAAAACCGCCGGATTTACAGTTAATTTAGTCCTCATACTCAAAAGAGTCATCCTTTTTATTTTAGGAGGAAGTATTGCCACAACAGTACAATATTTGAGAATAAAAAAATGGAATTTTATGCTCTTCTTTTGGGTTAATATCGCAGTAGCTCAAATTTATATGATCATTGATATTAGTTTTAAACTATCCAATTGAATTATTCTATCATAATCAATTTTGACATGAAAAGCTTGTTTTTAATAGCTCTAGCGTGCACATTCTTATTTTCCTCTTGTGCCAAAAAGGAAGTTACAAACCCACGCGAAAAAACATATTACCTGCATCGGGCAAATCTGAATCCAGTAAGCGGAAAGGCAGTCTTTACTGAAATTTTCCCTGGAAAATTGCAAGTATCTATCAGTTTGGTAAATACTTCACCGAATATCACACATCCGGCACATTTACATTTTGGCAGTGTTCGTGAAGTTGGTGAATTGGCTTTCGCACTGAATCCAGTTGATGGCAAAACGGGCAAAAGTGTCACTATCCTTGATCAGGTACCATTAAGCAGCGGAGATATTCTGAGCTATGAGTTATTGAACGAAATGAATGGAAGTGTCAAAATTCACATGAACGATACTTTTTTCAGCCACATGGTACTGGCTTTTGGAAACATTGGCAAAAATGAGGATTACTTTTTCGATGGAGTAGCCGTCTGCACGGGACATTGAGCAAAAAAAATCCCGCTCGAAAGCGGGATAAATCTGCTATGAAAATAAATCTCTCGTCTATCTTCTCTACCAATATCTCATAATGCAGCCGTGTTTCCATAAATTAATCGGTGAACAGCCACTTTTTGTCGATCAATGTTTCTAAACCACTATTGAATTACAATTCAATAAATTTTTCAAGGCTATATGCGTATGGTTTTTCGTTAAAAAGCTGTTTCGTCATTGCCCAAGTCCGCTTGAATAATTCAGAGTTTCGGTATTTTTCCAAATGAGCTTCACTTTTCCAATGGCTGATGGTATAAAATACATTCTCATTCGTAATATCCCGATTTAGAGATAAATATTCGCAACCTTCAAAAGCCTTAATTTGTGTTTTAGCATTATTGAATATTTCCAAAAAAGCTTGTATTTCATGCTCAATAAAGTCCATTCTTACAATCCTGATAATCATATATGGAATGTTATGGTTATTGGAGTATCTAATTTTAAACCTAAAAGCTCCGAGGCATTTCCTTTATTAAGCCCAATTTCAAGCAATCCATTCGAATTGAAAAAAGCGAAGCAGTCTCCGGAATCTACATCGGGGTATGACTGACTGATTTGTGTGACAGTTTCACGGCCTATAGTAATTTCAAAAATTGGATTTTTATTCATTTTATAAATGATCTCAAATTCTTTTTTCAGAATATTTGTAATCAGATTGCCATATCTATCTACACGGATGACATTCCCTGCAATTTCCCTTTTAGTTACTTTAAGTTTCCTAGCAAATAGTTCAGTGATTCGTTCTACGGGTTGTCCCATTTCCGTGATGTTTTGGCCTTTGGAAAGTTTGGCTGCTGCTATGGCTAATATATCTTTGGTCGGGAAGGTGGATTGGATTGGATTCGAATAATTGACGTCAATAATAACATCTGGTTTTTGCTCACTTATTAGGGAGAATATCCCATTATCAGCACCTACAAAGTAATGTGATTCGAGCTTGAGCGCCAGTAAGCGATTATTTCCTTTGACGATACTATCAACGCCAGAAAGATGAACGGTACCTTCAGGGAAGTCTTGAAAAACACTGCGCAGGAGGTAAGCAGCATGCCCGATATCTCCCGGTTTGATGCGATGACTAATATCTACGATTGTAATTTCGGGATTTCGACTAATAATGACCGCCTTTACTGCAGCCACATAATGATCTTCCTCCCCAAAATCAGACATAAAAGTGATCACTGCCATACAAGCAAAAGAAATATTATTTTAATTTGAGCAAAAGTATATATTACTGAAACCAACAAGAATCTTAAACCCACATTCATTTGCTAGAAAAGGTAGTTACTCTTGAAAATGTCTCTCTTGTCGATTTTCTCGGTGTAGAAAATCAAAATATTCGGGAAATAGCGAGCGCTTTTCCAGAGAGCAAAATAGTTTCTCGTGGCAATGAAATTCGCATTCAGGGATCAGGGCCACACATTATAAAGATCAACGAGATTTTTAATTCTCTGCTTGATCATTATCAGCGATATGGTAAAGTCACCCATGAAAATGTAGTTTCATTTATCAATGATGGCCAAAGGTTGGGCATCAGCAAGGAAGGCTCTGATGATATTCTCATATTTGGTACTCGTGGGGCTAAAATTGGCCCAAAAACGAATAATCAAAAGCAAATCGTAGAGGCTATTACAAAAAATGATATTGTTTTCGCAATCGGGCCCGCCGGAACAGGTAAAACCTATATTTCCGTAGCTCTGGCTGTCAGAGCCCTAAAAAATAAGGAGGTCAAAAAAATCATTATCACACGTCCGGCTGTAGAGGCCGGCGAAAATCTGGGGTTCTTGCCAGGAGATCTCAGGGAAAAAATTGATCCTTACTTGCGGCCAATCTATGACGCACTCAATGACATGATTCCCGCAGAAAAGCTAAAGTACTATAGGGAAAATGGTGTGATTGAAATAGCGCCATTGGCATACATGCGTGGAAGAACTCTCGATCATGCTTTCATTCTTTTGGATGAAGCTCAAAACACTACACCCATGCAGATCAAAATGTTTTTGACACGAATGGGGCCAAATGCCAAAGTTATCATAACCGGGGATCGCTCTCAGGTAGACTTGCCTCACCGTCAAAAATCTGGTTTGATCGAAGCGATGCACATATTAAAATCTATTGGTGGAATAAGTTTTGTCACCCTCGACGAGACTGACGTAGTTCGCCATAAGCTAGTGAAAGACATAATATTGGCCTACAACAAACATGAGGAAAATGAAAGTACTGGTAGCTGACACAGAAGATATCAAAGCAAAAGCTTTTGAATTAAGAAATGAGGTTTTTGTGGTGGAGCAGATGGTAAGCAGGGAAGATGAATTTGATGAGTTTGAAGACACATCAACTCATTTTGTGGCATTTGATGATGAAGCTCCCATCGGAGCAGCTCGATGGAGGGAGACAAAAAATGGTGTTAAGCTTGAGCGATTTGTTGTAAAGCAATCGCATCGAAGTGCTGGAGTAGGTTCTGCATTGGTAGAGGCTGTGCTCACAGACATTCGTGCTAAAAAAGGTGAAGGCCAGTATCTCTATCTACACGCGCAACTGACGGCAATTCCTCTTTATGAGAAATTCGGTTTTCAAAAAACAGGCCCTCAATTTTCTGAATGCAACATTGAGCATTTTAAAATGGACCGATTTTCCTGATCCGGTTTTTACAAGCGACATAATATCTTAGCCTTCTCAAACGATAATCCTCGATGATTAATTAATGCATTTTTATTCCCGATACTGTACCTGAGGGTTATTCGGAATATAATAAAAACAGGTTAGTGAAATAAGTTTGCTGATCCGTTGTTCATTAAAGTAAAATTATTCAACTTTAATGAATAACGGATTAGTTATGTATCCATGGAGTCCATTTCCATTTATCAGGTATTCAATTGCTTTGATTATAGGCATATTGCTGAGTCAGCAGGTATTATTTCCCGTAAATGCCTTGTTTTTATCTCTCAGTTCATTTGTTTTGGTTTCCATTGTTTGGATTCTCAACAGTTTTCCAAAGACCTTTATATCCCTTCGTGTTATTGGCGGTTTAGCCATCCTGATCTCATTTGTTGTTGCTGGATTTTTTGTGTCAGAATTAAAAAAGCAAAAAGGTAAACATGGACACTATACTACACATCAGGAAACACAAGCATTTCAGGCTGTCGTAATATCAGACAATTCTGAACGAAAGGATTATCAACGTTATGAAGTCGAAATACAAAAAGTATTTATTGGTAATCAGGCCTTACCTGCACATGGTAAATTTTTTTTATATGTAAGAAAAGAAGAAGCAAAAACGATATACAAATATGGTGATGTCTTGTCAGTGGTAGCCGGCTATCACCCCATAGGTGCGCCTGGCAACCCAGAGGAATTTGACTATCAATCATATCTGGAAAAACAAAATATATTCTGTCACGCTTTTGCCTCTGAAAGTGATATTGTTCACCTTGGTAATCATCCACCAAGTAAATTGTTGTCTTTGGCGTATGCTATAAGAGCCAAAAGCAAAAATATCATTTTTGAATTCATTCCTGAGCCTAGGGAGCAAGCGATACTAACTGCACTTTTACTTGGAATCAAGGATCATTTGGATAATGAAACAAAAGCCGCATATTCATCTGCCGGTGCGATGCACGTTTTAGCTGTTTCAGGATTGCATGTAGGAATTATCTATTATTTGATCAACATACTTTTTGGCTTTATAAAAAAGAAAAAGGCGGGTAAACTTACCTTTATTTTCCTGGCGGTCAATCTTATTTGGGCATATGCGCTTATCACTGGATTTTCCCCTTCTGTGCTTCGAGCGGCGGTGATGTTTAGCGTAATTCTAATTAGCCAAACTCTCAGTAAAAGTGCCAATATTTACAATTCCCTTGGTATTGCGGCTTTTGTTTTACTACTTTATGATCCGTTCTTGATTTACTCAGTCGGTTTTCAGCTGTCATTTGCCGCAGTTTTTGGGATAGTATTCTTACAACCAAAGCTTGTAAGACTTTTAAACCCCTATGGGATTGTATTGTCTTACTTGTGGGCCATCACATGTGTATCTGTCTCAGCTCAGCTTGCCACGTTCCCTCTCACTGTTTATTATTTTCATCAGTTTCCTACCTATTTTCTCGTCTCCAATATTGTAGTTATTCCTGCAGCTGTTATTATTTTGGTAGGGGGTATCGTTTTGATCCTAGGATCTATTATTCATGTGGCAATTGGACAGGCTATTGGTTATGTCTTATTTTGGGTTATTTGGTCAGTCAATCAAGCTGTTGGTTTTCTCACACTTTTACCCCTACCTATTATAGACTGGCTTTATTTTGATATTTATGAGACAGTTTTGGTTTATGCTATCATTTTACTTTTCAGCCTTGCCTTTAATTATTATTTGAAAAATGCCGTCTTTCTTGGATTGACAGCATTCACAATTCTAACGGTATGGATGAACTTCAAAATTTATCATCAATCTCTTCAAAAGAGAATCATTTTCTATGAGATTAAAGATCATATTGCCATAGATCTTGTGGTTGGGAATAGTGCCACACTGCTTGTAGATCGGATGGATTCTACAGAAAATGAAGTCTTTGGATTTCAGGTGAATCCATTTCGTCTTGCAAATGGATTACCGGAGATGAATGGATCATATCAGGAAATGGACAAGTCAGATCTTGTTATTGAACATGACTTTGGATACATGCTCAAATGGCATGATGTTTCTGTTTTGATCTTGAAACCTGAAAGAGAGTATCAGGTTGATTCCTTGATCCGCTTAGATATTGTTTATCTCAACGACACAAAGAATATTACATTTGATAATATAAGTGCGGAGACGATTATTTTGGGTTCGAACATCAAGTATGGTAGTTTGAATTGGGTCAAAGTGCGTCTTGATAAAATAAATAGGAAGTCACATTCGCTAGTTGAGAATGGCTTTTATGAAGTGAGATTGTAGTGGGTCACGCGAATATGATAAATTGTGTTTAAATCGTACAATCATTCTCAGGGTCAGATTTTTGAATCATGGAATTAGTAAAATATGTAGTTAAAAACAGGAGGGCAGATATCATAATGTGCAGACCTGAAAAACGCAATGCTCTAAATCCACAATTGGTGTCAGATATGATAGAAGCATTCCAAAAAGCCAAGATGGATGATCATGTGAAACTAGTTGTGCTTTCAGGTGAAGGTTCCGCTTTCAGCGCTGGTGCAGATTTGGAATATTTGAAGTCATTGCAATCCAACACAAAAGAAGAAAATGAATTAGACTCATCCAGATTGAAAGTTCTTTATGAAACGATATACCAATTCCCCAAATTAATTATCGCTCAGGTACAGGGTCATGCTATTGCCGGAGGTGCCGGTTTGGTGTCGGTTTGTGATTTTGTTTTTTGCACTCCGGAAACAAAGATTGGCTATACTGAGGTGCGCATAGGGTTTGTTCCGGCTATCGTTTCCTATTTTCTTATCAGAAAAATAGGTGAAGCAAGAGCTACGTCCATGTTACTTTCCGGTGATCTTTTTGCCGCTCATATCTGTTTAAGTTTTGGTTTGATCAATGCCATATATGAAGCGGACCAGATCGAGAATGAAGTAGATGATTTTGTAAATAAGATGATCACTCTGAACTCGGGTGAATCGCTTCGCATGACAAAAGAGCTTATAAAAAAAGTTCAGGATTTACCATTCCAGGAGGCAATGGATTTGGCTGCAATATATAACACCAATGCCCGCTCAACAGCTGACTGTAAACGTGGGATTCAAGCCTTTTTGGATAAGGTAAAAATCGAATGGTAAATGAGTGTTAATACTCCATTAGAAATTTTAAAACAATATTGGAGTTTTCCCGCATTTCGCGATCTGCAGGATGAAATCATTGATTCAGTGATCAATGGTAAACATACGCTTGCCTTATTGCCGACTGGCGGTGGAAAATCCATATGTTTTCAAGTTCCGGGATTGTATCTGGATGGAATTTGCATCGTCATCTCTCCGCTAATTGCCCTGATGAAAGACCAGGTTTTTCAACTGAAAAAAAGAGGTATTAAAGCCACAGCACTTTATTCCGGCATGTCTCACAAAGAGATTGATTTCACTTTGGACAATTGCATTTATGGGAATATTAAATTTTTGTACGTCTCGCCGGAACGATTAAAAACTGAGCTTTTTATTGAGCGTGCCCGGCAGATGAATATTGGGTTGCTGGCCATAGATGAAGCGCACTGCATTTCGCAGTGGGGGTATGATTTTAGACCGCCATATTTAGAGATTTCAGATTTTATCGAGGAGCTAGAGATTAAAAAAATAATAGCCCTCACAGCCTCAGCCACAAAAGAGGTGAAAGAAGATATATTGAAGCGTTTAAATCTGACGAACCCGGTAGTCTTCCAAAAAAGCTTTGCTAGGGCTAATCTATCTTACTCTGTTTTCAATTTGGAAAACAAGGACCAGAAAATGTTGGAAATTTTGACCAATGTCAAAGGCTCGGCTATTGTATACGTGCGGAGCAGAAAGAAAACAAAAAGTATTGCAGACTTCCTAAAGAAGCATAAAATTTCTTCGGATTTCTATCACGCTGGATTGGCAAGTGACATCCGATCAAAAAAACAGGATTTATGGATTCAAAATAAAGTCAGGGTGATCGTCTCCACTAATGCTTTCGGGATGGGTATAGATAAGCCTGATGTTCGGTCCGTGATTCACTACGATTTACCAGATTCACTCGAAGCATACTATCAGGAGGCAGGACGTGCCGGAAGGGATGAAAAGAAAGCATATGCCGTGGCACTTTACCATAAGGGTGACTTGAACGATCTCGAATCTCGAACGGAGCAGATGGCTGTCGGCATTGATTTGATCAAGCGAGTTTATCAGGCATTGGCCAATTATTACAAACTAGCTGTGGGTAGCAAAGCACTTTCAAGTTTTGAATTTGACTACCTAAAATTTACATCCAATTTCAATCTACCCACCGTTGAAACGTATTATGCTTTAAATAAACTACAGGATGAAGGGTTGATTCAAGTTTCCGACTCATTCAATCCTACATCGAGAATTATTTTTATTCAATCACATCAGGATGTTTACAAATTTCAGGTGGCCAACGAAACCGTCGATCACCTTGTCAAAGGGCTCATGCGCCTTTATGGAGGTGAATTGTTCATCAATTATATCAATATCAACGAAAAGGAGCTTGCCAGAATGCTCAAGGAAAGTGAGCAAAATGTATATAAGCAGCTAGATTACTTGCATCAGATGGAAATGGTCGAGTATCAAAAATCTTCTGATAAACCGCAGATCACTTTTCTAACACCAAGATTTGATACCAATAACCTCCCACTGAATAAAGAACAGATTGTCTGGCGCAGGCAGGTTGCTTTTGAAAAAACCAAATCAGTAGTAGGTTACATGACTAGCCTAAAAACATGCCGAACGCGCATCATCCAAACCTACTTTGATGAGATACCTACAAGTGACTGTGAGATTTGTGATGTTTGTCTGAACAAAAAGAAAACAATAGCGAATGCCCCCATAAATGAGGTGAAATTGTTTTTAATGTCCGGCCCAAAAACATTTCCTGAGATTATTTTGGCGCAAAGAAAATTTCCGGCGGAAAAGGTTGAAACGGCCATCAGGTATTTATTGGACCTGAGTCAAATCACCCTTGATGAGGACAAGTATTTCCTGCAACCATAAATGGACATATGATTTATATCAAAGTATGTACAATCTCACATAGGTGAGAATTTAAAATCACATAATCAGGCAAAAGAATTTGAGCGCATTAAAGATTGGCAAATTACGATAGTTTATTGGCAGGATTTTGAACTTATTGCAGTCTAGCTTTATTGAAAAAAAAAGCATGATCACATATTACACATAAACCGCTGAAATATACCCTCTCATTAAATACATAAGACAGTGGGAATCATTCAATGCCATTGATCGGCGCAATACATCAAGAACATTATTGAGATTGTTTGCGAGTGGCATCCTTTTGGCGACAGGCGCTTACTTCATCTAATCTGGGATGAAAATAGTACTTTCAAATATTAGGATAATATTGAATTACTAAATTAAGGAGACATTGCTTCTTGAAATCACATCTGTGATTCAATTCTGTGGTTTTGCGATGTTCTTTGCTTTATCTACCGCAATTTTGGCAGTATCATTGACTTGCTTGGTCGATTTAGCATATTTATCTACCACATCAACGTATTTTTCCTTGTACCCGGCAAGCTTGTTATCCATGATCTTGCGATTCTTTTTAAGCTCTTTTTCCATTTTTTTCAGTTTTACCTGACTCCCTTTTGGGTCTAAAAAATAGGTTAAAGCTAATGCTGCACTAAAACCAAGAATAAATGAGATAAATGCTTTCATGATCTATAATATTAAATTGAACCTTCCTATTCCAACGATGGCATCTACTTTATGTTTAAAACCAAAGGAGGTAAATAATTCAGAAAATAAAAATACCGAATACTTATTTTGATCTCATAGTCGATCCCAAGGAATACCGATTAACATCAATAAAAGAGCAACACCAAAAAATATAGACTGAAATCTAAATTTAACGATGTTATCTTCAGCTTTCTTGGTGATGACACTTCCTATATGCGCTGCTGCAACAGCTAGAATCATGATCAAGAGATGCTCCATTCCCCAAAAACGAAGCGTGCTATCGGCCATCATATTTCCCATTCCTACACTTCGGGCCTCTTTGACAATTGGGCTAATGAAATATAAAATCAAGCCAATCAAGAGCTGGAGATCCATAAAACCAACAAAAGATGTAGCCATGATCTTATCAAATCTGGAATATTCACCACCTCCAAATAGTCCAATCAAGGATTTGATCAATACTATGGCTAGTACCAAAAGTACAAGCCACCTAAAACCGGAGTGCGCATGAAGTAGTGCAGAGTAAGCTGTCATATTTTTAATATTTTGATCGTAAAGATAATGGCAGATTGTGAACAGACACTTTTTTATGCTGTGAATATCGTCTTTAAATCAAAGTAACTTCCGTTGATTTGAGTTGTTCAGTCAGATAGCCAATTATCTTTTGATTTGAAATTATTTTGTGGTTACCAATTCCCTTCGTGTGTACAAAATGAGCCTCTTCCAATATTTCGTTTAGGTCTATTCCATGTTCAAAAGGTACCAATAGGTCTGTTTCATCATAAATCAAATGTATTCCATTTGATTCAGGTCCATTGTCTTTCCCCTCAAGTCAAAATAATCTATTCCTTCTCCATATTTTTTCTCAACCATATTACAAAGCCTGAGATAGATTGAATCATTACTTCTTACCTCTTTAACAGTGTTTTTAAAAATATAGCTGACATAGGAAGGTGCAGCAATTAAGAAGAGTTTATTTGGTTGGAGATCTGGACTAATTTCGCTTAAGGCTAGAGCTGACGCAGTTCCACCAAAGGAATATCCAACTACCGCATGGTAAGGCCCATTTTTCACCTAATGATTTTTAATCAAATCTCTAAATTCTGGCAGAGCGCCGTGTGCGCCAGTGGATTTACCATGAGCTTTCATATCGATCCCTTCTAAAACATATCCTTTTTAAGCAAGCTTTCAATCATTCTTCTGAAGTCAGCTATTTTGCTATTTCAGCCATGTGAAAGTAAAATTTTTGGCCCGGTTTTTCCCCAGCTATAGGTATAGATTTCCTGACCAAGATAACTTGTTTGGCTTATTTCGGCTTGTTCGGTAATAGCCGTTTGCGAGGCACTGTACTTTGCTTTGGCAGTCTTGGTGAAATAATGCCAGATCACTTTTGTAGTGAAGTCAGGAGCGATAAATTGAATGGTTCTAAGCGCTTTTTTTATAAGTTATTTTTTTTTATTCTTTTTTGTATTCTTGTATAAAGGTAAATGGTCTTCAGACTTTGTTTCAATAAATATACTTTTCATATACCAATTGGTATTTAAATGGGTAAAAAAATTATAGGCTTATAGCATCGACTTGTTTTTCAAGTCCTTTTTTGATGATGTCATAAGATCGATTGGTTCCTTCAATTCTAGCCATGACAATCGCACCTTCTATTGTGGCATAAAACATCAAGGCATAGAGTTCTACGTCGATATCTTTGTTGATTTGATATTCCTGAATCCCTCTACTAATGATTTTCTTAAGTGAATCCTTAATAATAGCAAGGATTGATACTACCCTTAATCGAAGCAGTGGATGGGCATCATCAGCTTCCACTGAAGTATTAATGATAGGACAACCACCCGCAATGGGTGGATTGAGTATGTATTCACTATAATAGTTGATGATTGCTTTCAATTTCAAAGGGGCGGTCGGTTGCTCTGTGATGTACTTATTGAGTCCCGACATTATTTTGATGACTGATGCCTCAAAAGCAGCCACGGCCAAATCATCTTTATTTTCAAAGTTTCCGTAGATGGCACCTTTGGTCATTCCTGTGGCTTTGGTTATATCGGAAAGCGATGTGCCCCGATAACCTTTGGTATTAAACAATGTGGTTGCTTTTGCAATGATTTGATTTTTGGTGTGCTCCGAGTTACGCATGACACAAATATACCATTCGGTATATTAAATTCAAAAAATGATTTTTATTATAGAAGTAATACTCAAAATTACTAACTATTTGTGGCACTATTAAAACTGCCTATCGTTATATAATTAGGGTATTAAAATGAATGTTATTATGAAAATTGATCTTAAAAATTATTTGAATGAACGTGATAGTGTAAATCAATCTAGTGCGATAGACGCTGGGCCTGTTGTTACTTTTTCCAGAGAATATGGCTGTGAGGCTAACCGGATCGTGAGGATGTTGATCCTGCAAATTAATAAGTTACAAAATGTGGTTTTAAAGCACCGACAGTGGAGCATTGTCAATAAGGAAATTCTGGAAGAATCAGCACACGATTTAAATTTGAAAGCTGATGACTTGGAACAACGCGTATTGAATTATTCCTCAGATGCAATGAATGGTTTATTCAAATCATTTACGCAACATTATGCCGTGTCTGATAAAATGATTTTAGAAAAAGTAAGGGACATTATTCAAAACTATGCACGAAAAGGAAATGTGATAATAGTGGGCAGGGGTGGAGCTGCGTTAACTCAGGAAATAAGGAAAGCCATACATGTAAGACTTTATGCGCCGCTGGAATGGAGAGCAAAAGCAGTAGCTGAAAAACGTGGTATATCTATTAAAGAGGCCATAGATATCTGCAAACATTTTGATGAAAAGAGATCTCAATGGACCGAACATTTGGTTGGTTCTAAAATGAATGAAACTATTTTTCATATCAAGATTAACATGGCCATGTGGGGAGATAAAGAAGTTGTCCGATTCATAATGGATATGATGTATCAAAAACACTTGATTTATCCTGATTTGATTCATCAACAGAATGCTGTTTCAGTTTAAAAGTTAATTGTTAGCTGAGTGTGTTCATTGACTATTGCTTTTTGAAAATTTGAAATCCCAACACCCAAAAGTCTAACTCCTGATTCATTTAATATTGAAGAATCAACCAGACTTTCGCATATGGAAAATAAGTGTTCCAAAGAATCAACTTGGGTATCTACAGTTTTGCTTTTTGTAATTTGCTTGAAATCACCATATTTCACTTTTAGGGTGATTGTCCGACCTGTTTTTTCTGTCTGTTGGTATCTCCGAAAGGTAACTTCAGCAATTTTCATAACTTCTATTTTTATCTGATTTAGTTTCATCAGATTATGATCAAAGGTGTTTTCAGCGCTGATTGACTTTCGCTCACGATCTGGTTGAACAGGTCTGTGATCGATTCCTCTACAAATATTATAATAGTAAGTACCTGCTTTTCCATAGCGAAGTTTTAAATCCTCTAGGGTTTTATTCCGAAGATCGCCACCTGTCAGAATTCCAGCTTTCCTCATTTTTTCTGCAGTTACTTTTCCTATTCCAAAGAATTTTGAAACGGAAAGTTTCTGCAAGAACTGAGAAGATTCATCCGGAAGAATTACAAATAGTCCATTAGGTTTGTTGATGTCAGATGCAGTCTTGGCTAAGAATTTATTGTAGGAAATTCCGGCAGATGCAGTTAAACCTGTGTGTTCTTTAATTTTAAATTTGATTTCCTGAGCGATGTGTGTTGCGGATTTGAGTCCTGGTTTATTTTCTGTCACATCCAGATATGCTTCGTCCAGACTCAGTGGCTCTACTAGATCTGTGTATTCATAAAAAATTTCTCTTATTTGATTGGAAACTTCTTTGTAACGATCAAATCTAGGTTTTACGAATATTAGTTCAGGGCATTGTCTGGCAGCTATAACTGAAGCCATGGCTGATTTCACACCATATTTGCGAGCCTCATAACTGGCTGCTGCTACGACTCCTCGTTCATTATTTCCTCCAACAGCGACGGGTTTGCCTCTTAGCTCTGGATTGTCATGCTGCTCCACTGAGGCAAAAAATGCATCCATATCTATGTGAATTATTTTTTTTATGTCAATGGGCTGAATCACATTGCAAAATTCAATTATGCTGACTTAGGTATTGCTTGGGTATCAGTATTTGTGTCTGAAAAAATCATTTTATTGATAAAGAACATAAGGATCACAGTTAAGATAATTGTGACATTGACTACATGACCCAAAGTGTTGTAATGTAACAATTCTCCTGAGGCTGATTGTACCACAATCATACCTGCCACTGCCGATGCAACGCCACCGGATATTTGTTGTATCGATGCATTTATACCCATAAAAGCCCCACGATCTTTTGCTTCTGGAACAGCAGTGATCAATGCTTGAGCGGATATCATTCTGGCTGTGATGCCCATAAAAAGAACTACGTTGAGCACAATAACAAGCCACATGGGAGTGATACCTAAACTACAATAAATTGCGACAATGATAATAGTCAAAACAGACCCAAGCCAAAAGGTGCGGTATTTACCAATATTATCACTGAGTTTTCCGAAAAGGGGACCCATGAAAATGGTAAACATGCCAGTGATCATGTAAACCATTGGTAGATCATGTAATGAAATGCCAAGATTGTTAACACTGAAAGCGCTACCGAATGGCATCAACATGAATCCACCTGTCGCTAAAAAGATGGTGACGGCAAATGCTCTCATGTACCGCTTATTGGTTGCCGTCTTAATCAGATGTAGAAAAGCATTTTGTTTGATTTGTAGCTTTAAATGTTCATTTACTGGTTTCAAGTAAACGATTACAGCTATAAATACAATTGAAGAAGTGACCACAATTAATAAGAAAGGAGCATGCCAGTCATAGTTAGTAGCCAAATAAAGACCGAAAGGGATTCCTAACACCTGGCTGGCGGCAAATGCCATCTGCACAAACCCCATGACTCGTCCTCTTTTTTCCAAAGGAAAAAGATCAGTAATGATGGCAAAACTCACTGAGCTCATTACCCCACCAAATATGCCAGTTACAATTCTGGCTAGTAGGAGGGCAGTATAATCGGGAGCAATGCCACAAAAAAATGTCCCAATGATAAAACCAGCATAGAAGAACAACAGTATTTTCTTTCTATCAAATCTGTCAGCAAAACCTGCAGCAAGGATACCCGCAGCACCTGCGCTAAATGCATAGGCCGATACGACCAGACCAAATTGAGTGGTGGTTATTTTCAATTCTTCCAGGAGTATCGCGCTAAGTGGAGATAAAACCATGAAGTCCAGCACAATGGTGAATTGAAGTATGGCCAATATCGCGATCACAAAAATGTGATAGTTACTGAACGGTTGGAAGTTATTTTGAGAACGATCCATTGATCTTTGCTGAGATTTTATTTGCTTCTATTTTTGATCTAAATGAACCAATTTTCAATGTTAGACATTCTTTACTCGACAGCACTATGGGTGTTCTTTGTCAAATAAATAACATAAATAAAAATCCGTTTGGTTAGCTTTTTTTATTTGTTGATTATTTGTAAAGAAAAAATCATTGAACACTCTTAAATTGTCGTTGTTATAAAATAAAAATAAAACATGGCACAAATTACATTAAAAGGTAATCCTATTCACACCATTGGCGAGTTACCTGAAGTAGGTACACAAGCACATAAATTTCAACTTGTAAAAGGTGATTTATCAGAGGCGAGTCTTACTGATTTTATAGGCAAAAAAGTCATTCTCAATATCTTTCCAAGTATCGACACAGGCACATGTGCCATGTCCGTGAGGCAGTTCAATGAAAGGGCGGCTTCCATGGACAATGCGGTTGTATTGTGTATTTCTGCGGATTTGCCTTTTGCTCAAAATAGATTTTGCGGAGCAGAAGGTATAGAAAATGTGGTAATGTTATCTACGTTTAGAAATGAGACATTCGCGAAAGATTATGGATTGAAAATCACTGATGGACCACTAGCAGGATTGAATGCCAGATCTATAGTTGTATTGGGGGAAGATGGTAAAGTAAAATATACAGAGCTTGTACCCGAAACAGTAGACGAACCAAACTACGAGGCGGCAGTGGCAGCCTTGGCCTGATCGGCTATATCGCTGCGGATTCGCAAATATAATTGGGGATAATCCCAGAAGACATAATTTTGGTCTCGGCATTGCTCGGCAGTGTGTTTCCACTCAAAACCAGTACTGTATCGAGACCAAATTTATTTCCACCAATAATGTCTGTAGTAAGCGTATCTCCAACCATCAATATGTCGCTTTTTTCGACCTCTTTTCCATTTCTTAATGCATGTTCATAGGCGAAAATGAACATCTGAGCATCCGGTTTACCAAAACGTATAAATTCCTTTCCAACGATACTTTCTACGACATTGGCAATACTGCCAATAGCAAGTGAAACTTCATTTTTGGCGATAGGATATGTTTTGTCCGTGTTGCAGACTATTGCCGTAATGTTGTGAAATCTTAGCAGATTTACCACTTTGTTGATATCGGTATTCCAGTCAAATCCCTCATCATCCAAAAATACTACAGTACTTATATCTCCCACATTGTTCAGATCGACATCAGAAACGGAGATGGTTTTCAGACCTATGGTTTCTATGTAATGCGCAGATTGTGAGGTGCCTAAATAAGCGATGGTGCCACTCTTAACTTTCAGTTTCAGGTATTCCCGAGCGAGCATTCCCGAAGAAATGATCTTGTCATGGGTGATTTGTTTTATTCCTGCCTCTTGATAGCTCATCGCGAGCTCAATTGGTCCGCGAGAGGAATCATTGGTTATGATAAAGAAATCAATATCTTCCTGTTCCAGATATTCGAAAGTTTGTTGGATTCCGGGAAGCAATCCTCTGTGGTTTTTCAAAACACCGAATGCATCGAAGAATATAGTTTTGTAGTTTGAAATGATTGATTTGAAAGGAACGATATCCATGTTAAATATTTAGGGCACGTAATAGTTTATCTGCATCGAACGATTCTTCTAATTTAGGGAAATACAATTCGTGTGCTTCTTGTTGCAATTTTGACGCATAGATTTCATGGAAAAAATACCTACCATCCTTAATCACATAGTTGATAATGAAAAAGCGATATGCTTCCTTGATGAATCTAATCTCATTTTCAGTAAGTGGATAAACTGCATGGTAAGATTTTAGAAAAAGAATGAAGCGATCTTCCATGACCGGATCGATCAAATAGCTAAATACAGTCCGATCACCGATGGATGAACATACTCTGCTGAAAAAGTAGAAATCCATGACCCGAGTACTCATTCTGAACCAATCGTAATCCCATCTGGAGAAAAATCGAGATTTTTTTGTCACAGAGAAATTACCAATATTCCAGTCGACAAAAACGGGAATGGATTTCATTCCTGAAGCGTTGAGCTTTATGCAATTTTCCATAAAAAGGTCACACTGGGCTCGAACTTTATCTTCATTTCCTCGATGGACGAATTTTCCAGTATCAGTTTTCAATATTTCATGCAAATGATCAATATCATGTTCTACCTGCTTATAATTTGGAGGAAGTGTGTTTTTAATATTGGCGCAGGTTTTATGAAACTTGGCTAGCTCCGTACCAAGCATTATGATTGTTTCTTCGGTTTGGATAGGCGGGAGCCTTTGATCTATCTTGATAGGATTGTAAAATACCACCCAGGCATCAAGGGAGCTATTAGTATACCGGTATGTGTAGAGTTGTCCATATTTGGTTAGAGATTTGGCAACAAAATTCTCGAAAGGTGCAGGTAAATTGGTCGCTAAAGCGTTGATGATAGAATGATCCTCAACAAAGTGATCAAATTTCCCAAAGTAGGAGAGCTTTCCAATAATAAAATCGCCCTCTTCAAATTTGATTCTGTAAACGTGATTAGTGGATACTTTGGCACTAATATCTTCAATGGATTTGATGTGCCTTGAGGCATCATAGTCATTCCAGGCCTCTTCCACTATTTTAGAAAAGTCAATTAATCTCTGCATGCTTATTTTTGGGTCTGAGCCTTATTCTTCAACCAAATAATTGAGTTCTGCCATCATTTTATCAAGCTCAAATACAATTTCTTTTTTGGACATTTCACTATGATCAATCAGTGAATCTAGTTGGGTATAAATTTCCAATTCATAGGCTAGATGTCCTTTATCTGCAAATTTGAGTGCATTTTCTATGTGAATCATACCTGACTTAAGTGCCACCATGGCATTGTGATAGTCATCGGATTCGATCAGATGCTCTGTCACTTTAAGTTCCGCATAGGTAAGTGCATTCATCGTTTTAGTGAATGCGTGATTCATATCGGTATTATCCAACCTGTGTTCCTTAATTTCTAGATAAATCAATCTTAATTCTTTGATAGCTTTATCTACAGTTTTTCTAGCTTCTGCATCAAGTTTTTCTTCCATATCTTCAATGCTTTTAATTGCCAGTTCTAGATGAAGTAAGCTGCGTTCATATGCATGTTCTTTAGCATATAGTCTCGAATTTGAGATAAATAAATCAGCATCTTTTGCTGCTTCTGTCACTTTATTCGCAGGGAACAGCAGGTGAAGAACTTCAATGCTTCCAACAACGGCTAGTATAAATAATATGTAGAGGAACTGCTTCATATAATTATTTTAATTCGTTCAAATATAGAGTACATCAAAGGTCTTGTTGGGCATAAAGAAAGAATATTGACAGAAGATAAACATTATTTGTTTTTCAAAATTTTTCAAAAAGAGGCCAATACGGCAATTAATTTAAGCCTCACAGATATACCCCATCAATTGGTGATGATGTGTGAAAGTAGCAAGATGTGATTTGTTGTTGAACCTGACTGTGGGTAAGCCAGATTGATCAACATCATTTTCAGCGGTGAATCCTGTCTTTGATTCAATATGATTTATCATCTGGGCTCGTATCTGTAAAGATTGATCGTTTGTGTTCGATTCGAATATTTCATACATGGTTCTTTCTAAATCCATTTTACCACATATAGCGAGTGTATATTTAGGTTTTTGGAAAACTTCACCTTTGATTTCGTCAGACTCAAAACGGTATTTATTTTCAGAATAAATCAGGGAAACTTGAATTTTTTTGGGGTCAAATCTGATGAGTTGCCTTTTTGCTTTATAGATAGACTCCTTGGCCGCCCAGAATAGCCAAAATAAATTTTCAATAGACATACCATGAAAATCATACGTATCAGCAGGATGGCGTATGAGCCTAAAGGCTCTCTCGTCTCTTTTTCTAAGCAGAGAATCTCTGTGATCTACTATATCAATTCCTATCAAGTTCTTGTTATTGGTTCACCATAATATAGGTGACAAATATTAATTCAGTTTTAGAAATTGAGTAAATAAAAAATCCCCAATTTGGGGATTTGATGTTTTTTGGCTGAAATAATTTTGAAGAAGTATGTTATTTTTTTTCCCCTAATTTCAGGAATATAACATCAATAGACTCACCTACAGTGCCCATTTTCCCAATAGCCTCGTCCTCAATCATGATATCATATTTATCTTCAATATCGAGAACGATATCCACGATGTGGGCAGAATTTATCTTTAGATCTGCAATCAGTTCATGGCTCTCGCTGAGAGATTTAAGGAGCTCTTTTTCCTGAACATAATCTCCTATTATCACTTTCAGTTCATCTTTGATTAGATCTCTAGTCATTTGTATCCCATTTTCTTAAAACTAAGACGCAATTTAAATCTCCAAATCCAAAATTCGCTTTAATTATCGTATCAATTTTTTTATGGATCGTGTTAAGAGGTACCTTTTCTGAAGAAATAGCTTCCTGTATGTCAGGATGGAGGTTTTCACAGTTAAGATTTTTGTGAATAAATCCATGTTCCATTTGGAGAATACATGCTACTAGCTCAATGGAGCCTGCGCCACCTACACAATGACCAATCATTGATTTTGGAGTGTTTATATATGGAAAATCTGAGCCGGATAGGCCTAAAGCGTCAATCCAGTTTTTCACTTCTATAGGATCTCCTTTTGTAGACGTCAGATGACCCGAGATGAGGTCTATTTCTTTCGGGTCAATTTTCGCCTGATTTATTGCTGATTTTATACAGGCGACCACACCTTGAGAGTTAGGAGCTGTCATGGTACCACCTTCTCTTTGACCTCCTGAATTAAATTCACCTCCCAAAATTTCTGCATAAATTTTTGCCCCTCGTTGCTTCGCACTTTCGAGTGATTCCAGTACCAGAGCTCCTGATCCTCCACCGGGAACAAAGCCGCCACTGTTATCACTCATTGGTCTTGAGCCGAATGCTGGTTTGTCATTTGAATCGCTGCAAAGCACCCGCATGGCATCAAATCCACCCCATATATATCGACTATCGCCTTCCGTGCTTCCACAGATCATTCTTTTCGCTCTACCGCTTTTGATATGTTCGTATCCTACCAAAATGGATTCACTCCCAGTTACACATGCGGATGAATTGGATACTATTCTATTCCCCAATCCAAGCAAATTATTGAGATAAGCACTTGCACCACTATTCATCGCTTCAGATATGGCTCTTGAGCCCAATCGTTTTGAATCTCCATTCCCGATAAGTGTAACAGGGAATTCTTCGGGTGTTTTTAAGTCGTCAAAACTTAAATCTCCAGAGCCGAATACGATACCTGAATCATAATCGACGGTAGTTTCATTTGCTTCCAAACCGGCATCTTTCCAAGCTTCCATACCGGAAAGGCAGGCATAGATGATGGCATTATTTCGAATTTTATGGATAAAAAAATCCGGCAGGAGCTGCTTTTTATACTCCAGATCAACAGATACACGGGCACCAATTTGACATCTGAAGTTCAAATTTTTTAGTTCCTCGTAATAGTTAATAGCTGATGTTCCGTTTTGC
>JBLICU010000021.1:0-41046 GCA_047632435.1 Cyclobacteriaceae bacterium | reverse complement strand
CGTCATTTTAACCAAACTTAACATTTTTCATCCATCACTTTGAAAATACACAAGCACTTAACGTTTTTGGTTTTATAATTAACAGGTATTTTTGCTGCCAGAATCAGAACTGAAGTATAAGAAATCAATATGAGCGAAGTAATAAATCAAGATTTAAGAAAGGAACATCAGGTGATGATCAACCAGGTGGTAAGCGAGGTTAGCAAAGTGGTGGTTGGTCAAAGTTATATGGTGAACAGACTTTTGATTGGGCTATTCACCAATGGGCATATTTTACTTGAAGGCGTGCCCGGTTTGGCCAAAACCCTTACGGTTAATACCCTTGCCAATGTATTGCATCTCGACTTCAAAAGAATTCAGTTTACTCCCGATTTGCTTCCTGCGGATTTGATCGGAACCATGATTTACAACCAGCAGAAAGCAGAGTTTGAAGTAAAAAAAGGACCAATATTCTCCAATTTGATTCTTGCAGATGAGATCAACCGATCTCCGGCCAAAGTACAATCGGCCCTACTTGAAGCCATGCAGGAGAAAACCGTAACTATTGGAGATCACACTTTTGAGCTAGACAAGCCATTTTTAGTGCTGGCTACACAAAACCCCGTAGATCAGGAAGGAACTTATCCATTGCCAGAAGCTCAGGTGGATAGATTCATGCTCAAAGTACACGTGGATTATACTAGCAAAGAAGATGAGCTGGAAATTATGAGAAGAATGTCCAATCTTACATTTGCGCCAAAACTTCAAACTTTGCTCAGCAAAAAAGATATTTTCTCAATCAGAAACGAGATCAACCAAGTGACCATTTCTGAATCTCTCGAGCGATATATCATAGAGTTGGTGTTCGCCACACGTAACCCTAAAGATTACAAATTGGATGAAGAGGCACAATACATCCAGTTCGGAGCTTCACCACGTGCATCTATCAATTTGAACCGTGCAGCTAAAGCGATTGCTTTTTTTGACCAGCGTGACTATGTATTGCCTGAGGATATCAAGGAGATTGCCGATGATGTGCTCAACCACAGAATTCTGCTCAATTATGAAGCGGAAGCAGACGGCATCACCACACATGATATTATCAAAACCATTCTCAATAAGGTTCAAATAACGAAGTAGAGGACACATTTTCTTTATTCCTTTTCAAAAGGCGGCAAAAATTGGCACCTGAGTTAATAATCAGGTAACAAACGTAAAATTAGAATAACGATCAGCTTGTTAGTTTAATGATATCGTAACATCCTGTCACACCCCAATTAACATTAGTCTTTCATTTTTGCAGAAGCTATTTCTAGTGAATGGCTTCAACTATAAAAGGATATAAAAGAAAAGACTATGAAAAAATTATTTGTGTTAGCATTTGCTGCAATATTATCGGGACTCTTTACTTCTTGTGGAGAAGATACTGTTACTGAAGTTCCTGTTGAAACTTGTTCAGGTAATGCATGTCTGGAAGTAAGTGTTACTTCTAATATTTCAAGTGATGCCACATGGTATGCTGACTCTGTATATTTGATTTCTGGAAGAATTGCAGTAATCTCTGGCGTTACATTAACAATTGACGCAGGTACCATAATAAAAGGTCAGGCTGGAACAGGTGCTAATGCATCTGCACTTGTGATAGCAAGAGGCGCTAAATTGATGGCAGAAGGAACAGCAACTGATCCAATAATATTCACATCTGCTGCTGACAATATTCAGCCAGGTGAAAAAGTAAGTCCTAACCTGGATCCAAGTATTTCTGGTCTTTGGGGTGGTCTTATTGTTCTTGGAAAGGCTCCAGTTTCATTGAAGAATGATGCTACGGAAGGTGCAATCGAAGGAATTCCAACTTCAGATGTTAATGGTCTTTATGGCGGCACTGCAGCTGATGATGATTCTGGGTCAATCAAATATGTGTCTATCCGTCACGGTGGTTCTAACATAGGTGAAGGAAATGAGATAAACGGTATTTCTCTTGGAGGTGTTGGGTCTGCAACAATGATAGAGTATGTTGAAGTTGTGGCTAATGCAGATGACGGAATCGAATTTTTCGGTGGAACTGTTAGCTTGTCTAAAGTTTTGATTTGGAATTCAAACGATGATGGCCTTGATACTGATCAGGACTGGCAAGGAACGTGTTCAGATTTTGTTATCATGACACCTCAAGGAGGGTCAGCTTTTGAATTAGACGGCCCTGAAGGAACGGAAAAAGTAAATGGCACAAGCGGATTTCACACATTCAACAATGGTGTAGTTTATGCGGGCGCAAATATTGTAAATCTAGTAGACTGGGATTCAAACACAAACGCAGCTATTACAAACGTTTATTTTTACGGCCTAGATACTGATTGGATTGTAGATGGTGATGACCCTATCGCATCTTACAGTGGAGATGCTTCTGGTGCATCTTCTGGATGGGAAACTACAATACCTGCTGCTTCTACTAAAACTAAAGCTGAAATATTCGGTGACGCTGATGGAATTACAACTGAAGTTACTGCAAGAACTGTTGGACCTGCAAAATCAGTTTTCGAAGGATGGACATGGGCCGGCATTTCTGGCGAACTTACTGAAATAGGACTTTAATTTCAAAACATAACAAATGTAAAAAACCCGTTAGCGAAAGTCTAACGGGTTTTTTTATCGAGATGGGTTCGTGATTGAAATAAAGTAAAAATCCCTCATCTCAAATTGTAATCTTCACTTAACCATTTGATAATCTACTAACCAACTCAACTCATTTGTAAGCTTAATAATTTTGCAGTCTAAATCACTTTTAACATTATAGAATGCATAAGTTATTTATTTCTAGTGTTTTAGTGCTCTTCAGCACATTTATATTCGCTCAGAAAGGCACAATCAGAGGCACAGTTATAGAAGAGGCCACAGGTGAACCTTTGTTCTCAGTGACAGTTGTTATTCCTGGAACCATTACTGGCTCAATTACTGACTTTGACGGTATATTCTCAATTCAAGTAGAACCTGGTGTATATGATATTCAAGTATCCTTTGTTTCATTTCGAACCATAACGATAACTGGTTTAGAAGTAAAGGCGGGAGATGTTACGGTCATTGATCAAATAAGGCTGGAAGAAGATGTTGAAGAGTTGGAAGCAGTTGTTGTCACAGCTCAAATAATGAAATCCACTGAAGCGGCACTTCTTACGGTCAAGAGAAAATCTCCCAATATGATGGATGGCATTTCATCAGCGAGCTTTCGTAAGATTGGGGATTCCAATGCTGCTAGCGCTGTAAAAAGAGTAACAGGAGTAAGTATCGAGGGAGGTAAATATGTATATGTACGTGGACTAGGCGACAGATATACCAAAACAACATTAAATAGTGCCGATATTCCAGGTTTAGACCCAGATCGCAATAGCCTACAGATTGATATTTTTCCTACCACTTTGTTGAACAATATGATCATACTAAAAACTGCTTCAGCCGATCAGCCGGCTGACTTTACAGGCGGTTTGATTAATATCGAAACTAAGGACTTCCCGGAAAAGAAGATATTGGATGTATCTCTAGGTCTTACTTACAATCCATCCATGCATTTTAAAAGTAATGCACTTACGTACAAAGGAAGCTCAACAGATTGGCTGGGTTTTGACTCAAAATTAAGGGAAATACCTAGTCAGGTTGACAATGCAGATCTGCCTGATTTTTCCAGTGATAAAACCACAATTTATAATAACAGCAAATTATTTTCTCAACAGTTGGCTTCCGATCAAGAGACAAATTTTATGAATTATAGTCTAGGCCTATCATTTGGAGATCAGAGAAATCTAAGGAACGGTAACACTTTGGGTTATATCTTTTCAGGTACTTACAAAAGAGACAATGAGTTTTATCAGGATGTCTTTTATGGGGAATATCAAAAACGAAATGAATCAGATGCCTATGAATTAGGCACTGCCACTACACGAACGGGTGCATATACTACTGAAAGTGTTTTGGTTGGTGGTTTGGCTGGCCTAGCATATAAGACAAGAAATGCTAAATATAAATTATCGTTGATGCATCTTCAAAATGGAGAAAAGAAAACAGCAAGAATTTATGCTGTTTCTGACCCAGAGGAGGATGATTTTAATCCACGCTTAATATCCAATTATACAGCAAATGTTGACAATCTCGAATACAGTCAGCGCAGGTTAACAAATGTTTTTCTAAATGGTGAACACCATTTTGGTGATACGAAATGGAAATTGGAATGGAAACTTTCCCCTTCTTTTTCAAATCTTACGGATCCAGATGTTAGAAGAGCGGCCTTTTCTACAGAAGCAGGGTCCAACAGAATAAATCCGGGAGCTGCAGGTCCTCCTACTAGAATATGGAGATTCTTAAACGAAGCAAATTATGTCGGAAAGGTAGATTTATTAAATAATGGATCACTTTTCAACCGAGAAGCGAAATATCACATAGGTTCAAGCTACGTGCTTAGAACTCGCGACTACTCTATTCAGGCATTTGATATTGTTGGCGTGCAACAGGCCACCAACTGGGCTGATGATGCCAGCTTTAATGATATTCTTTCTGAAGAAAATTTGTATGGTTCAGCAAGTGATGCATCAGGAAATAGAATGTATTACAGAAGAAATGGCGGTGTAAATCCAAACTCCAATGCCTATGAATCAAGTAACACCAATTTAGCTGCCTATGCTTCAGCTGAAATATCAGTTACAGAAAGATTAAAAACCATCGTAGGCGTAAGAATGGAAATGTTTGAGCAAAAACATACAGGAATGAATCAGAGTGCTTCTAGTGCACTTTATTTTGCAGCCGATAAAGAAATAGTAAAACAACAGATAAAAGCTGGTGAGATATCCGGTGCGTATCTTTTGGATGATGATGTGGTTTTGAACGACACAGATTTTTTTCCATCACTTAACGCTATTTATTCATTGACCGAAAGTCAAAACTTGAGATTTTCGGCTTCTAAGACTATTGCAAGACCATCATTCAAAGAGCTTTCTTATGCTCAGATTCTGGATCCTGTAAGTAATCGTACATTTAATGGTTCGCTCTTTGAATATAAAGACGATCAAGGGAACGTGATTTGGGATGGAAACCTGACTGAGACTAGAATTGACAATTTTGATTTGCGATGGGAATTATTCCTTAATAGAGATCAGTTATTTTCAGTGAGTACATTTTATAAATCTTTTAATGCCCCAATAGAAATGGTAAGAATCACCTCTTCGCAGACTGGAAATGAATTTCAGGCGAGAAATGTTGGGAACGGCCAAATTCTAGGAGCAGAATTAGAATTTCGCAAAGCATTAGATTTTTTGGGTTCCAAAATATCAAATTTCAGTGTCTATGGCAATGTGACTTTGGTGGAATCTAGTATTGATATGACATCTATTGAATACAATTCACGATTGGTTTATAAGAAGGATGGCGAAAAAATAAAAGAAACAAGAGCTATGGCAGGCCAGGCTCCATATGTGATCAATTTTGGCCTTCAATATAATGATGCCGCTGGGTCGTTGGATGCAGGTCTTTTCTACAATGTAAAGGGCAAAACCTTAACAATAGTAGGCGAAGGATTTTTCCCAGACATATATTCTCAACCATTTAACAGTCTCAACTTCAACCTTAATAAGACACTCGGCGCAAATCAACAAACATCAATTAATCTGAGTGTGAATAATATCCTTGATGACAAGAGAGAAGAATTCTATGTAGGTTACAAAGCCAAAGATCAAATTTTTAACCAACTTTCTCCAGGTCGAGAGATTGGTGTTGGATTCAAGTATTCTTTCTAAAACATAAAAATAGGGTGACTACTCAGGTAGTAAAAGTGTGCTCTCAGTGCTTTAGGTACTTTATTTTTATAGCCACGGGTTTAAACCCGTGGCTATAAAAGGAATAATTGGCAGGTTTTGGCGTTATTTTTGACTTTTAAAGGCAAAATCATCATAAAACTATAACAACATCAAGATTAAGCACCTGAGCAGTTAAAAAAGAGGCAATTGAAAACCAAATGCTTCTTTTTTATTCATTCATTATACTTGGACAATTCTTCTGATTCTGGGGTCCTCCTTCCATGTATAAATCTAGGTCATCCATACGATTATTTGCTAATCGCAAAAGCTCCTGACATTTGCAGGGATTGAAAACATCTTTACCAAAGTTTTTTCTGTAGTGTGTATCCCAGTTTTTTGGATACATAGATCTTAGCCTTCTATCTCTGTATTGAATCCAATAAACTTGCTCCATTTTAAAGGCTTCCAAAAACGATTTATTTCCAGTAAATTTCGATTCTATTTTATCGATAAGCTGCATCATTTCTATATCTAACTTATCAAAATCTGTGCAGGCAATATCGGATTCTTTGTTTTCAGAACGACAACCAACGATGGCTAGCAGTGATATGATTAAGACTAGGGTTTTCATTTTTTTTCCTGCAAATTTATGATCTTACCGACTATTAATCCTTTGTGTTTATGCAAATTTGAATTTTCGGTAAACAATGCTCCAAAGATTACAGCGAGTGAATTTTCAAAAAACTCAAGACCTTTTCTCTATTCGTGAGTTATAACTTCATATTTCAATTATATGTCTAAAGTATTAATCACAGGAGGTACAGGAACGGTTGGCAGTTATCTGAGTCAGCTCCTACAGGAGTCAGGTTATCAGGTAGTTCATCTAACTAGAAAAATATCGGGAAAGGAGCGTTTTGCATCTTTTATCTGGGACGTTTCAAAAGGCCAAATCGACAAAGCAGCATTCTCTGCAGTTAACCATATCATACATTTGGCAGGTGCAGGAGTGGCTGATGCCAAGTGGACTGAAAAGCGGAAAAATGAAATAATAGATAGCCGCATAAAATCAACCGAACTGCTTTTTGATTATGTAAAGAAACTGGATCTTAAATTGGATTCTTATACCTCTGCCTCAGCTATCGGTATTTATGCTGATGCAGGTGATAAGTGGGTAGAAGAAGATTCAAAAAGCGGGAAATCATTCCTGGCTGAGGTAGTCAAAAAGTGGGAACATGCTGCTGATATTTTTGAAAATATAACCACGGTTTCCAAAATCAGAATCGGGATCGTACTCAGCGAAAAAGGCGGGGCACTCACTGAAATGGCTAAGCCAATTCGGATCTTTGCAGGAGCACCTTTGGGCAGTGGCCATCAATATATGAGCTGGATTCACTTGCATGATCTTGCAATGATTTTCAAATTTGTAGTTGAAAACGGGCTCGGAGGAATCTTTAATGCAGTAGCTCCCAATCCGGTCACTAATAGGGCATTGACTCGATCAATTGCCAAAACATTGAGAAGACCATTGTTACTTCCTAATGTTCCCAATTTTGCAATGAAGCTCATATTGGGTGAAATGGCCACAATGGTTCTTGAAGGCGCAAGGGTTTCTTCCAATAAAATCCAAACTGCCGGGTATAAATTTCGTTATGAGAACGTTGATGCAGCCGTTAAGGATTTATTAGGCTGAACCAATTTGAATGTCAAAACATTAAATTAGCTTGGATTAAAAATATATTTCATGACAACACCAAACGAAGAAGTTCCTCAGGAAGTAGAGGAAAAGATCAGAAAGGCTTTTCAGGATAAAGATTGGAACGAAATCAAAACTTCAGACTCATGGGCCATTTTCAAAGTGATGTCTGAATTTGTTCAGGGTTTTGAAAAACTCTCCAAAATAGGGCCCTGTGTTTCCATTTTTGGTTCCGCACGAACCCCACGAACCCATCATTATTATAAACTCGCTGTAGATATTGCTTCCAAGCTTGTAACTAATGGTTATGGTGTGATTACTGGTGGAGGACCAGGTATCATGGAAGCCGGTAACAAAGGCGCACACGCCAAAGGAGGAAAATCCGTTGGTTTAAATATTGATCTTCCATTCGAGCAGTTCGAAAACATCTACATCGATCGAGACAAACTCATCAACTTTGATTATTTCTTTGTCAGAAAGGTGATGTTCGTGAAATATGCTCAAGGATTTATTGTGATGCCAGGTGGTTTTGGTACGCTGGATGAGCTTTTCGAAGCGATCACACTGATTCAAACCCAAAAAATCGGAAAATTTCCAATCGTATTGGTTGGTCATAGCTTTTGGGATGGGCTTATTGATTGGATCAAAAAAGTGTTGTTAGAACAAGAACACAACATCAATGAAGTTGATCTTGATTTATTTAGTGTCGTGGATACAGCCGATGAAGCTGTTGCCAAAATCAATGATTTTTATGGAAAATATCTTCTTAGTCCAAACTTCTGATTGAATTAGCCAAATTTGCGCCTTGAAAAATATTCAAGAGATCAAAAATCTTAAATTTTAAATAATACTTTTTTGAAGGACGCGTCAGCTATTATTCTGGAAGAAAAACCAACACCAAAGATTTCCGAGCCAGTAATTGAGATTTTCGGTGCACGAGAGCACAATCTTAAGGACATCAACCTCACCTTTCCCAGAAACAAACTGGTGGTAATCACGGGCATAAGTGGAAGCGGCAAATCTTCATTGGCTTTTGACACCATTTATGCCGAAGGTCAGCGAAGATACATGGAGAGCTTTTCGGCCTATGCTCGCTCTTTTATTGGCAACATGGAAAGACCAGATGTGGATAAAATAAACGGGTTGAGTCCGGTCATTTCAATCGAACAAAAAACCACGTCCAGAAATCCACGATCCACAGTTGGTACTGTTACAGAAATATATGATTTTCTGAGGTTGCTTTATGCCAGAGCCGGAGAGGCATTTTCTTATATCACAGGAAAGAAAATGGTGCGGCAGACAGAGGAGCAAATCCTGGATCACATCCTCAAAACATACGACGGAGCAAAGCTGGTGATTCTGGCCCCTGTGGTCAAAGGAAGAAAAGGACATTATCGTGAACTCTTTGTTCAAATCAGAAAACTGGGTTTTAATAAGGTCAGAGTGAATGGGGAGATTCTGGATATCGAACCTAAAATGCAAGTGGATCGGTACAAAACCCATGATATTGAAATCGTCATAGACAGGATCGTGGTGGCACGCAAAGATGAAAAACGCATTCGCCAATCCCTTGAGCAGGCTTTCAAACAAGCCAATGGTATCTTGATGGTGTTGGATGCTGATGGGAATGTCGCCCATTTTTCGAGGTACCTGATGGATCCCGAATCTGGACTTTCATACGATGAGCCGGCACCAAATAGTTTCTCTTTCAACTCTCCTTATGGCGCCTGTAGTACGTGTCACGGGCTTGGAGTAACTGAGGAACTTTCCAAGGATTCTGTCATCCCTGACCCGACTTTGAGCATTAGCCGGGGAGGTATTGCACCATTAGGTGAGTATAGAGATATTTGGATTTTTAAGAAAATTCAAAGCATTCTTAAAAAAAATAAGGTCGATTTAACCACTCCGATTAAAGATATTCCTGCGGAGGTTATTCACATTTTACTTTACGGTGATGACGAGCCAGTGGCAGTCAGTTCTGTGAAGTATCCCGGCACAGACTGGAACACAAAATTCGAAGGCATCATCAACTTTTTAGAAAAGCAAAAGGATACCGGTTCAGAAAAAATCAGGCAGTGGGTCAATGACTACACCGATACCAAAGTTTGTCATGATTGTAATGGGTTCAGGTTGAAAAAGGAATCCCTGCATTTCAAAATCGACAATCATCATATCGGGCAGCTTGCCGAAATGAATATTGATGAGCTCAATAGCTGGTTTGAAGGGCTTGAAGAGAGGTTAGGCGGAAGACAATTGATCATTGCTACTGAGATCCTGAAAGAATTAAGAAAGCGCGTCGGGTTTTTGCTGGATGTTGGCTTGAATTACCTGAGCTTGAACCGATCATTGAGAACCTTGTCTGGAGGTGAGGCTCAGCGTATCAGATTGGCTACTCAGATCGGAACTCAGCTGGTCAATGTACTCTATATTTTGGATGAGCCAAGTATCGGTTTACACCAAAGAGACAATGTCAAGCTGATTCAAGCATTGAAGGACTTGCGTGATTTGGGCAATACGGTAATCGTGGTAGAACATGACAAAGACATGATGCTCCAGTCAGATTTTATAGTCGATATTGGACCGGGCGCAGGTCGTCACGGAGGACACATAGTAGCCGCCGAAACGCCATCTGAATTTGTAAAAAACAACACACTTACTGCCAGCTATTTAAATGGGATAAGTAAGATTGAAACACCGAAAATGCGCAGGGAAGGAAATGGGGAGTTTTTAAAATTGACTCACGCAACTGGTCATAATCTCCAGTCCGTTGACCTGACCTTGCCACTTGGCAAAATGATTTGTATTTCGGGGGTTTCAGGAAGTGGAAAATCAAGTCTGATCCATGAAACACTTTATCCGGTCTTGAGAAAACATTTCTACAATTCCCGAGCCGAACCACTACCATACAAGGAAGTATCAGGTTTGGAACACCTCGACAAAGTCATAGAAGTAGATCAGTCGCCAATCGGACGGACGCCAAGATCCAATCCAGCCACTTATACAGGAACCTTTACGGATATTCGATCATTGTTTTCCGAATTACCTGAAGCCAAAATTCGAGGTTACAAACCAGGGAGGTTTTCTTTCAATGTAAAGGGTGGCAGATGTGAAACTTGTCAAGGTGGAGGAATGCGGGTGATAGAAATGGACTTTCTGCCAGATGTGCATGTGTTATGCGAAACCTGCAAGGGCAAAAGGTATAACAGGGAAACTCTTGAAATTCGCTTCAAAGGGAAATCAATATCTGATGTGCTCGATATGACCGTGGAACAGGCAGTGGATTTCTTCGAAAATCAGCCAAGAATCCTAAATCGAATCAAGACTTTGTCAGATGTTGGTCTGGGGTATGTTTCCCTCGGTCAGCACGCCACGACTTTGTCAGGAGGTGAAGCACAGCGAGTGAAACTCGCAACAGAACTTTCCAAAAGAGATACCGGAAAAACGTTTTACATTCTGGATGAGCCAACCACAGGATTGCATTTTCAAGACATCCAGCACTTGCTGGAAGTTCTGAACAAACTGGTTGGAAAAGGAAATACCGTTCTTATCATTGAGCACAATATGGATGTAATAAAAGTGTCTGATCATGTCATAGATATGGGGCCGGAAGGTGGAAATGGAGGAGGCCACATCGTCGCTCAAGGCACGCCTGAGCAAGTAGTGAAATCCGGGAAAGGCTATACCTGGTCGTTTTTGAAGGAGGAGCTGGGATAATTTCAAAACATTTTTTTGGTTTTAAATAAAGCTAAAAGCAGAAGTAATAACCGATCATCAGCCGAAATTGGATTTTGTCAGAATACCAGTGGCTATTTATTATAAGTCAACTAGATTTCCAATGGAATTTCCGATGGAGTCGCGGAACAGGTGAACGTAATTCCTGGTTTTAGCCAAGGGCCAAAGAACTAGTTGCCAATAGCAAAAAAACAAATGAGTAAGAAAAAAATTTATTGGCTTTGTCAAACTATTGGGTGGCTGCTCTATGGGTTGCTGCAGATTGTGCTCTATTCCATTGCCCAACCTACTGACCTCAAACACATTTTTGGAGAGTTGATTTTGGTGATTTTTTACATCCTATCTACCCATTTTATCAGATATGTCCTCATCCATTTTAATTGGTTGAGTCTTTCTCTTTCAAGTCTGATTCCTCGCCTTTTAGGATTAATGTTTTTGCTGAGCGTACTCAATTATGGTACTTTGATTGGGTATACTTACCTTATTGATGAGATTACGAAAAGAGATTTCATGCTGATTCCGGTCATTCTGAATCTCTTTGGCCCCATGATCATCTACGCCATCTGGACCATGCTTTATCTTTCATTTCATTACTTCGAAAACTACAACAAGTCTCTGAAGTACGAAGCTGCTGTCAGGGAGATCGAATTGAAGAACCTGAGATCACAACTCAATCCACATTTTATATTCAATGCACTCAATAGCATCAGGGCACTGGTAGATGAGAATCCTAAAAAATCAAAAGACGCAATCACCCAACTTTCCAACATACTACGAAATTCGTTGATGATGGATAGACAAAAGCTTGTTCGCTTTTCTGAAGAGCTGATGACTATCAAAGATTACCTTGCTTTGGAATCTATTCGCTATGAAGAGCGTTTAACAACCATATTTGCCATTGATCCAAATTCAGAAGGTTATCTGATTCCACCCTTAATGATCCAAACTTTGGTAGAAAACGGAATTAAGCATGGCATTTCAACATTGAAAAATGGTGGTAAAATCAGCATTATAACTGAAGTCAATGTAGATAGCTTGAGCATCAAAATCAGAAATTCTGGTCAATTGGTGCGCAATGGAAAAAAGAAAAATACCGGCTTTGGATTGAGTAATACAAAAAAACGTTTAGAATTGATCTATGGGGAACAAGCAAAATTCGCCATTGGCAATGAAACCAAAGAGATAGTTTTAACAGAAATTACCATTCCACGATCACTATAACAATTGAAATATGAAGGCATTAATTGTAGATGATGAAAGACTAGCAAGGAAAGAATTGACAACCTTACTGGAAGAACATAAAGACATTGAGATTGTGGGTGAAGCGGCCAACGTGGATGAAGCACTGATTCAAATCACCAAATTGAACCCTGATTTGATATTTCTGGATATTCAGATGCCCGGTGAAACAGGTTTTGATTTATTGGAAAAGTTGGAGAAAGTGCCTGATGTTATTTTCACCACCGCCTATGATGAGTTTGCAATCAAAGCTTTTGACGTAAATGCATTGGATTATCTACTTAAACCCATTCAGCCTGAGAGACTTGGAGCAGCCATCAATAAAATAAAGAAGGAAAGTTTAATTGATTCCTTTCATGACAAAAAAACATTGAACAGCAATGATCAGGTTTTTGTAAAAGATGGGGACAGGTGCTGGTTTGTAAAACTGGCTGATGTGAGGCTTTTTGAATCAGACGGCAACTATATTAAAGTTTTCTTTGGCACCAACAAACCGATGATCCATAAATCTCTTAATGCATTGGATGAGCGTTTGGATAGCCGATCCTTTTTCAGAGCTAGCCGCAAACACATTATCAATCTTGGCTGGGTGGAAAACATTGACACGTGGTTCAATGGTGGACTGCTAGTTCAACTCAAAGGGGGTGAAAAGATCGAAGTGAGTCGCCGACAAGCCGCCCGATTCAAGGAGCGCATGAGTCTTTAATGATTGATGTATTTTAGAAACGCCACATCCATTTGCCAATCTTTGGCCAAGTTGATGATGGCTGTGGTTTCCATTTCAGTGACATAACCTTTTTGGTGATTTTCTTCCCAAACCTCTATCAGGTATTGCAATTGAGCCTCTTCATCGAGTTTTGAAAATGCTTTGGATAGAAATTCTTTGGCACGCTCGAACGCCGACATATAGTCCTCTGAGATGAATTCAGTAGACCATTCGAGCGCTTCAAAAGCATCATATTTTTTAGCGGCTTCCTCAAGTAATACTTTCTCTTCGTCATCCAATCCATGATAATGGAATATCAACGATTTGAGTAACATGATACCTTTCTTAACTTCTTGATCCATAGAATAAAATTAATATATTAAATCGCATTATTGGCATTGAGGTGATTGTAGTTCACCCAAAGAATTTCCAAGCCTTACCTATCCTTTTACTGTGATTGCTTGAAAAAAGGCATATGAATCACACTTTGTCAGCTTAGCACGAAAATCAGGAAATCTTTATTGTCTCAAATTTGACAAAGAATGACTAGCCTATTTTGCCCAAAAGGCGATATTGAGACTGACGTACCACTAACTCATTAACTAATCACTAAATTAATGTGATTCATTTTCTTCAAAAAAGAGATCAAGTGCGATTTCATCTGCGACCAAAAATCCATCAATCGTTAGACTAATATTATCCTCATTCCATTGGACCAATCCTTGACTCTGAAAGTTGGCAAGGGGGATTGATTTATTTGGGATAAGATCTTGTCCGAATGAATTTTTGAATTCGACTAAATTGATTCCTTTGGCTGTTCTGAGATGAGTCAAGATGAACTCATTCATTAGTTGAATATTAGTTAGGAATTCAATAGTTTCTGGGATTTTTCCAGATTTGATAATTTGGATATACTTTGTATTGTTTCTGATGTTAGAAGATCGGGTAATGCCATTATATGAATGAGCACCAGGTCCAACGCCAAGATATTTCTCTCCTGACCAATAGGCAGAATTGTGTTTTGAAGCAAAACCAGGTTTTGAAAAATTAGAAACTTCATAGTGTTCGTACCCAGCTTCCTTTAGCGTATGAATGGCATATCGATATTGTTTTGCGGCCATATCTTCTGAAATTTCTTGAAATTTCCCTTTGACTAACCAATTTTTAAAAACAGTCTTATCTTCAATTGTCAACCCATAAAGTGAGATATGAGGCAATCCAAGTTGAATCATTTCTGCCAAGTCTTTTTCCCAATATTCCATGCTTTCAGGTGGAATGGCATAAATCAAATCTGCTGTCAGATTGTCAAACCCCACCTCATAGGCATTTCGAATACAGGTTCTTGCTTCCTGAGAAGAGTGCGCACGGTTTACATAAGTAAGCCTGTCATCATCAAATGTCTGAACACCTATGCTCAGCCGATTTATTCCAGCGACCTTAAGATCAGAGAGCTTCGATCTGGTCAAGTCATCCGGATTGGCCTCCAATGTGATTTCAGCAGATTCTGAAACCAAAAACTGAGTTGAGATAAGATTTAATATTTCTGAAACCTGATTTCCACTGAGCATTGATGGTGTACCCCCACCGAAATAGATGGTATGAATCACTTCACCTTTGAGATATGCTCTCCGCAATATCAATTCATCGCAGATGGACTGATGCATTTCTGAAACATTGCTCAAATTGGTACTAAAGTGAAAATCACAGTAGTAACATGCTTGTTTGCAAAAAGGGATGTGTATGTAAATTCCTGACAAAATTGTAGGTTCAGATTATGGACTGATTTATACCTCAGCAAGTATCACTAACTTGCAAGTTAATGGTGAAACCACGTCTTTTCAGCTTTATTTGGTCTCTGAGGATGATTATTTTGCTTGCCTATTCACATCAGAGCTGGTCACAAGATTGCAAAATTTATGTCGACTCAGTGCTGGTGATACAATCTCAATTCAAGTCTCTTTATCACCGCAACGCTGAAACCAACAAGCTTTTGCTTAACCTGTGGAAAGACAATTATCTATTCGCTCAAATATCTGATTCTTCATCCAATGAAATTTACATTCATAAGGGGGACAAGTATCCTTTTGTGGTTGGTGCATTGGATGAATCAAATAAACAGTTGATTAATAAAATGGGGAAAAAAAGTATTTCCCCTTTCCAACATGCGGAAGCGCAAATAAAATACTGGTCAGATCATGGTTATCCGTTTGCGACCTTCCATCTTTCGGGCATTCAAAAGTCCCGAGATTCATATACCGCAGATCTAATGCTGTCAAAGGGCCCATTTATAGATTTTGACACCCTTTTTTTGGTTCATAAAATCAAAACAGATGAAGCCTACATAGAAAAAACTCTTGATCTGGAAAGAGGTACTCCTTTTAGTGAAACTTCCTTTCAATCAATTGAAAAGAAAATTGCGCGCTTACCATACTTAACCTTAACACAAACTCCCGACATAGCTTTTGAAAATGAATCGGCAACTGTTTATCTGGAATTTGAAGAACGATCATCCAATTCATTTGAAGGTGTCGTAGGTTTACTTCCCGGTCAATCTTCAGGCAAAGCGTTGATCACAGGCTATTTGGATTTGGAATTAACCAACCTTTTTGGATCGGGAAAGGGTTTTTCCTTTAATTGGAATCGATTTGCTTCACAATCACAAGCCATGGAGATGGAGTACTCCCATCCTTTTTTTTTAGATACAAGAATGCTTATAGATTTTGGATTCTCTCTTCTCAAACAAGACACCAGTTTTGTGAATCAGGAATGGAATCTTTCACTGGGTACTTTTCTTGGCCAAACTGGAATAATAAAAGCGAATTACACAAGTTCCAATGCCAACCTAATTACCACCAGCCAGCAGGTGATCAGTAGCAATAATATAGTCGATTACAATCGGGATATTTATAGTTTTTCCACAGAATTAAACAACTATGATATTCCATTTGGATTCAAAGAAGGCTTGAAAACTTATGCTTCCATGGCAATTGGGCAAAAGAGAATCAGAAAAAACCCGAATGTGGATAATCAATTTTATGACTCAATCACTCTTAAATCGAATCTGATCAAAGCGGCATTTAAATTGAAATATCAACAAAAGATCCATAAACAACTCACCGTATATCACCAATTGGAATCTGGTTTGATCAGAAACAATCAGGTTCTACGAAATGAAATGTTCAGAATCGGGGGGCTGAGATCGATGCGAGGGTTCAATGAAAACTTCTTTTATGCGGATCAATATGCTTTGAGTCGACTCGAGATACGTCAATATTTTGAGCGAGAATCATATTTTATGATTTTTTATGATCAGCTATATTACCAATACGAATCGATCGAGGACTTTCCATTAGGTCTTGGTTTGGGTTTAACACTCTCCGCCAACAACAGCTTGTTTAACTTTGCTATGGCCGTCGGAAAATCAAGAGATATTCCGTTTGATTTATCGACTGCCAAAATCCATTTTGGATATATCTCCAGATTTTAATGAAGTCATTTTTAATCCTAATCTTTAGCATTACTTTTTTAGTTGCCAGATCGCAAAACGATACTGTCTTGATTGAAAATCTCAGGTATGGTTGGATTCAAATCATAGAGGATGAGGTCAGACCTGTTTCAGATCCTTCAACCACAAGTTTGCTAGTTTTTTCCGTTGTAGATACAGAAGGAGATTTATTAAAGATATGTAACGACGAACCTGTTGACATTTGGGTCAACTTGAAAATGGTCCAGAATAATATCTCCAGATGTTTCATCATCAATCTGGATTCTTTAAAACGAGCACTTCAATCAGATTCATTGGTTTTTCAAGTGGCTGCCACAGATGGCATGTCCAACCTCAGCACTGAAATTTTTAAGTTAGAAGCGGGCAATAAATCCATTTTGTTATTTGCCAATAGGGGTAATATATCCTTCAACAATTTCTATTTGATTGGTTTTGTTTTTCTGTTACTCTTATTCGCATTATTAAGGAGAAAATTTCCAGAAAGATTCAATCGTATATTTTTGAACCCATTTAAAATTCGCGGGTCTACATTAGACGATTATTATACAGATTTTCTCCGGCCAGACTCGATCTTTTTTATCCTTTGTTTTGCTGGCTTGGCAGCCTTCAATTTGAAGTATTTAGATTTTAGCAATTATGCCAATAGCTTTGAATCGACAAGTTTTTGGGAGTTTTTGAGTGATTGGGGGGTCAAAATTTTATATATTATTTCTTTTGTATTGATCAAGTATTTTGTTGGTCACTTTTTTTCTAATTTATTCCAATTCAAAAGTATTGGCAATATTCATAATCAGGACTTTTTATATCTAATGACTTGGGTCCTAATAGCTGTTTTCTTCATTAGCGTTCTTGACTTCTCTTTAACTCTTTTCACAGGCCTGTTTATTTCATGGTTTACGCTGTATTTTGTCATAGGTGTCATTCTGGTATTTCAACTTGGTATTTATATGAAATTGGATAAAATTTTATCAGGAAATAAAATGCTTATTATTTCATACCTTTGTGCCACTGAATTCTTGCCTGGGTTTATATTGGTTTATATGCTCTTAAAATAGGCAAGAAAAGGCTCAAATTAAGGAAAAGCATGAGTGAAGAACTGTTAAAAACAGACAAGGAACGATTGAATAAAGTCTCCTCAATTTTAGTTTCACAACCCGAGCCAGTCGATGAAAATTCTCCATACGGGAAGCTTGCGGCCAAATACAATCTCAAGATTGATTTCAGAAAATTCATAAGTATTGAACCTGTCGATATCAGAGATTTTAGAAAACAAAAAGTAAATATTCTGGCACACACAGCGATAATATTTACCAGTCGCAATGCTGTGGATCATTTTTTCCGTATTGCAGGAGAAAGCAAAGTGGAGATCCCTACAGACATGAAATACTTCTGTGTTTCAGAGCAAACTGCAAATTATCTTCAAAAATATATTGTAATCAGAAAAAGAAAAATATTTAGTGGTGAGAGAACTGCGGCTGACTTGCTTGAAATTATGAAGAAGCATAAAACCGAAAAGTACCTATATCCATGCTCAGATGTTAGGAAAGATGATATTCCAGCTTTTCTCGAAAAAAATGGGTACACTTTTTCTGAAGCTGTTATTTATAAAACTGTAACCGCAAATTTGTCAGATCTCTCGGAAATTACTTATGATATTATAGCCTTTTTCAGTCCATCCGGAATCGCATCATTATTTGATAATTTTCCAAATTTTGAGCAAAAAAAGACAAGAATTGCGGCGTTTGGTCCAACAACTGCCAAGGCAGTCAAAGACGCAGGGTTGATCCTTGATATACAGGCGCCACTTCCAAATGCACCTTCTATGACTGGTGCCTTGGAGCTTTATATTAAAAGAGCCAACAATTTGTGATTAATTGGCCTATATTGGTATTTTTGTTAGAGGTGGTTTAGAATAAAAAAGCCAATTAAATGATCAAATTGTGCGTATTCGTTTCACTATTCCTTACATCAATTGTAATAAACGCTCAGAATAATTTATTCTTTAGTCATTATATGTTTAGTCCATCCTTTTATAACCCGGGATCGGTTGGAGCAGAGGATGAAGCATCTATTTCATTTCTATACAGAAATCAATGGACAGGTTATCGCACGTCATTTGACGGAGCAGGAGGACCACCCAATACACAACTTCTTTCTGTGATAGTTCCTGTAAAGGGAATTCCAATAAAGGGAGTTGGATTAAATATTTCCAATGATAATCTTGGCCCAGAGAATAATTTAGAAATTCAATTGGCAGCCTCTCATGAATTTCGTCTACGATTTGCCACAATTCAGATTGGAATTATGCCCGGCTTAGTTACTAGGACTTTAAACGGTAATCTTTTGGATCCAAATGATCCTGAAGACCCGTTGATTCCTAATAAACGCGAATCACAAACCAAGCCAGATTTTGGTGTCGGTGTGTACTATCATTCAAATAATGGTCTATATCTCGGATTCAGCGCATTGAGTTTGATAGAACCATCTTTTGATTTCGGATATGCGGGACTTAATAATGCCCGACAAAGAAGTTACAATATTCATGGAAGTACTTCGTATAAGCTAAATAGTAATATCACGCTTGTTCCTTCGGCTATCGTAAGAACGAATTTAAGTGGATTTACTTTTGATATAGGATCTATTTTGACCTATGGCGACAAACTTTGGACCGGTCTGAGTTATAGGTTAGAAGAATCTATGATAATTTATTTAGGATATAATTTATTAGGAGGAAAACTAAAGGCAGGTTACGCATTTGACTATGTAATACATAATAGAGATGCCAAGAATCCTACTTCGAATGAAATATATTTAAGATATAATATGCCTGATTTCGTATTTGGAGGTAGAAAATCTGTAAAAACCCCGAGATTTACGTTTTAAGGTTGGCTGAACTATCAAAAAATCATGGTAAGGATTGAAATTTTAGATAATTTACGGAACAAACTTGTGATGAATTGAGATAAGGTCTTATATTTAGGTTGAATAAGAGGCAATATTTTTTGCTAAAGTTTGTTTATTTTACATACTTGCAAGTTCAAATAAGGTGTTATGATTAAAATGCATGAATTAAAGTTAAGTTCCTTATCGGTACTTTCCCTGGGTGTACTGCTTCAAAGTTGCGGACTTTTTGGCGGAGGGGGTGCGACAGATCGAGGCGAATTATTGGGAGTACCCAATAGACAAGGTTGGGAAATGACAAGGCCTTTTGGCATGATGGCCATTCCTGCCGGAACGTTCCACATGGGTCAGGCTGACGAAGATGTTGCTGCGACCCAGATCAACTTCAACAAACAAGTGACCATTGGTGCATTCTTCATGGATGACACAGAGATCACCAATAATGAGTATAGACAATTTACCCAAGCGATAACAGAAGGATCAGAAGTTGATTTGCCATCTGGATATTCAATTGCTGATTTAATGCCTGATACTACTGCATGGGTGACAGATTTCACTCATCATATGGGCGATCCTCTTGTAGTTTATTATTGGTCTCATCCAGCTTTTGACGACTATCCTGTCGTTGGAGTGGATTGGAATGCTGCTCAATATTTTTGTCAATGGCGGACGCAATATTTAACAGAATACAGACAAAGTATTGGGCTGCCAATAATGCCAGGCTTTAGATTGCCATCAGAGGCAGAATGGGAATATGCAGCAAGAGGCGGAAGAGATATGAACAAGTATCCTTGGGGTAATCCTTATGTTAGAAATCAAAAAGGTTGCTTGCTAGCTAATTTTAAACCAGGAAGAGGAAACTATTTTGATGATGGTTTCGCTTATACTTCTCCTGTGGGAACCTATTTTTCCAATGATTACGGCCTATTCGATATGTCAGGAAACGTTGCTGAGTGGTGCGAAGATGCTTACAACCCATCAGCAATGCCACTTGTTTGGGATTTGAACCCTACGTACTACGACGATAGAATTGATTTCAAAATTGTTAGAGGTGGATCTTGGAAAGATATTGCCTACTACTTAGAAACAGGTACCCGATCATACGAACATAGAGATACAGCCAGGTCGTCTATTGGATTTAGATGCGCAATGACTTATCTTGGACGATCATCAGGGTACGAATTTTAATTTAAACTTGAGACATTACTAACCTAAATTATTTATAAAATGAGCAAAAAAGGCGGATTTTCGGAGCTTCTCTTTACAACCATCATGCCAAAAATCTATGGTATTGGTGCAGCCATCGTTATTGTTGGTGCCATGTTCAAAATTCTTCACTTTCCAGGTGCCGCAGTGATGCTCGGTGTTGGTTTGACTACAGAAGCGATTATATTTTTTCTCAGTGCCTTTGAACCAATGCACAAAGATCCTGATTGGGCTAAGGTGTACCCGGAATTGGCAGATGACTATGATGGCCCAACTTCTGCACCAAAGAGAGTTACATCAGGAAATAATTCTGGTGTTTCGGCTTCCATGGACAAAATGTTGGCAGATGCCAAAGTGGGTCCTGAGTTGATAAAAAGCTTAGGTGACGGGATGAGAAGTTTGTCAGATTCTGCTCAAAAAATGGCCGGGTTAGGAGATGCTGCATTGGCAACTAATGAATATGCCAAAAATGTTAAGACAGCATCAGGTTCGCTTGTTGAGATGAATAAATCTTATGCTATCTCTATTCAGTCTATGTCTGAAATGGCAAATGCGTCCAAGGATACAAAAGAATACCATACTCAAGTTCAGAATGTAACTAAGAGTCTTGGCGCGCTTAACGCCGTTTATGAAATGGAATTGAAAGATGCTCAGAGTCATGTGAAATCAATGAATAAATTTTATTCAAACGTAAGTGAAGCGCTGGACAGTATGTCAGAAGCAGGTAAAGAGACTTCAGCGTTCCAAGTGCAATTGAATCAGCTTACTACAAATATCGCCAGCTTAAACAAAGTGTATGGCAGTATGTTGAGTGCAATGAAGCAAAGCTAATTCTCCAATTTAATTAACCTAAAAGGATAAAAATATGTCTGGAGGAAAAGAAACAGGTAGACAAAAGATGATCGGTATGATGTATTTAGTGCTCACAGCTTTGCTGGCACTGAATGTTAGTTCAACCGTTATCGATAAATTCGTTTTTTTGAATGACTCGTTGGTAAGAGCAAACAAAGAGACTGAAGAGCGAAATGCAGCCATTCTTAACAATATTGTTAAAACTGTTGACGATTCTGGAAACAGAGCAGATGACCTAAAGGTTGTTGAAGCTGCTCAGAATTTAAGATCTGAAACTAGTCGTGTACTAGAAGAGATGCTGAAAATCAAACTTGAGATGGTTGAGATTTCAGGGGGATATAATGAAGGGTTTTCTGCAAAGTACCCTGGAGACGGTAAAAATCTTGTTGGTAAGACTGATTATGATAAGGTAGGTCATCACATGATGCCTGTTGATGAAGGTGGTGGCGGCCAAGGTGAAATACTTAAAGAATTGCTAAACGGGTTCACCGACAAGGTAAAACTTAAACTAGCATCAATGGGTGCTGATGAGTCAGTGACCCATCAAATTAAGAAAATAGCACTTGATGCTGATGAAGACGAAGTTTATAGGGAGGATACCAATCAGAAGGGAAAAGTTTTTGCTGATTTAGCGTTTAGTAGTGCACCGACACCTGCGGCTCTTGCTACCATGAGTGAATTTGAATCCCGTGTGCTTGGTTATGAGACTAGAGGCTTAGATTTCTTCGCTAGTAAAGTGGGTGCAGGTGATTTGAAATTCGATGTGATCGTGCCAATGGTTAAGCCAGAATCTAAGTATGTAGCAGCTGGTGCAAGATACTCAGCAAAAATGTTCATTGCTGCATCATCATCTGGAGTTACGCCTACTATGACCTATAATGATAAACCAATTACGGTAGATGCATCAGGTCAAGGTTCTGTAGAATTTCTGGCATCAGCTTCTAATTATGATAACGAAGGTTTGAGTCGGCAAACGTACAAAGCCGATATTACGGTAAATACTGGTACGGGAGATACTACATTCTCAACAGAAATTGAATATTATGTGGTTAAGCCGGTTATTTCAATTCAATCTCAATCTGTAAATGCATTGTATTTGAACTGTGGAAATAAACTGGATGTTCAAGTGCCTGCTTTGGGTACGACTTACAATCCATCTTTTTCCGCCACAAATGGTAGTGCGATAAAGGGCTCTGAAAAAGGTCAAGTGACAATAGTGCCAAACTCGCAGAAGGAAGTTACTTTGAGTGTTTCAAGTGGTGGAAATCTCGTTGGTACTAGAAGTTTTGGTGTAAGGAAAATACCACAACCGGCATTGAAGGCCTTCACAGCACAAGGGGAAGTAAATATGAAATCTGGTATATCAGCAAAGTCTCCGCGTCTTCAATTACAGGTAATTCCTGATGAGAGTTTTATGCAATTTTTACCAGATGACGCAAAATTTAGAGTGGCTCAAGCCGAAGTTACCTTAGTAAGTGGAGGTATTGGAAGAGTCACGTTACCTGTAGGGGAACAAATAAATTTAGCATCGATTGCTGCTCAGGCGCGTAAAGGCGATCAACTTGTAATTGAGATCAAAAGGGTCCAAAGACAAAATTTTAAAGGGGATGTGGAAGATTTCCCAATAAGCCAAAGGTTTATAAATATTCCTTTGAACTAATATACGCAGGTTATGAAGAAGATTTGTTATGCATTTGTGGTGATATTATGTGCTTTTGGAGCGAATGCTCAAGAGTCTAATATTCCAATTATTAAAGGTGAGGTATCTGAATCTCAGATCATGTTTAAAAAAGTGGTCTGGAGAAGGATGGACTTATTGGAGAAACAGAATAGAACCTTCAACTCTAAAAATGGTGAGTTGTCTAGGCTCTTGTTACAGGCTGTTGAAGAAGGTTTGTTAAAACCCTATCTAACAGATTCATGTCTGAATTTAATGTCTGATACTGCTTTCCAATCAAAAACTCAGGTAGAACAGCAGGCTATGGGTGGAGGTTTTGGTGGAGGTTTTGGTGGGGGTTTTGGTTCCTCTACAACTACTACAGAAAGTACAGGACCTAAGTTCGATAAAATACCCAAAGAGTTATTTTCAGTCTTATACTTGAAAGAAGATATCATTTTTGATCGAAATCGATCCAGAATGTATTGGTATATAAGGACAGTATCAATTGCTTTACCAGCCTCGGCCGGAATAGCATGGAACCCTGCTGGGTTTGAGAAAATCGTGGCACACTTTAAATATGAAGATGTAGTAACTCTTGTAAGAGGGCCGTATGCAGATAGAGCTATTTGGTACAACAATCAGAATATTGCTCAGCATAGAAATATAGGTGATGCATTAGAACTAAGACTTTTCAGTGCTCCGATAATTAAGATTTCTAATGCAGATAATCTCGATATTAGACAAATAGTTTCAGATCCTTATGATGCGATTCTGTTGCAACAGAAATATGAATATGACTTAATGGAATATGAAAGTGAACTTTGGGAATACTAAAGTTGTATTTCACAATGAAACGAGAGGGATCAATTTGATGCCTCTTTTTTTTGTCTAAAATAATTTGTAATTAGGGATGCTTTAGATTTCCCCACTACTTCTTCAAGCTCAATTTGGGTGAGTTGCTTTATTCTTTTAATGCTGTGAAATTTGTTAAACAGTAATTTTTTAGATGAAGGACCAACGCCCGGAATACTATCTAATTCTGATGTGGTCTGCGCTATACTTCTTTTCGAACGGTGAAACGTAACCGCAAAACGGTGTGCCTCGTCACGTATTTGTTGGATTAGCTTCAAAGAAGTTGATTTTTTACTCAAATAGAGAGGAAAGGAGTCTTCTGGATAATAAATTTCTTCTAGTTTTTTGGCAATTCCAATGATTGGAATTGAGCCATATTCACCTAACTCTTTAAGTGCGTCACATGCCGCATTCAATTGCCCTTTTCCTCCATCAATTATTATGAGTTGTGGAAATGGAAGATTTTCGTTTTTAAGTTTGAAATATCTTCTTCCAACTATTTCTTTCATAGACAAAAAATCATCAGGTCCTATGACGGTTTTTATATTGTATTTTCTGTAATCTTTTTTAGATGGTTTACCATTTCTAAAACACACCATAGACGCCACTGGATTGGTTCCTTGAATATTGCTATTATCAAAGCATTCAATGTGTTCGGGTAATTCTTTAAGATTTAAATCCTTCTGTAGCTGACTGATTACATGATTTTTCTTGGTCTGAATGTTTATATTTCTGGCTTCTATATCTTGTTTGAAATAGAGCACATTTTTCAAAGAGAGATCTAGCAATTTCTTTTTATCACCAATTTTTGGTTGTGTGACTATTAAATTATCCCAAGAGGTTATTTGTTTGTTACTTAAAACTTCGTTTGTTTGACTGTCATATTTTTTTCTTATTGTGAATAGGATGGATTGAAGCATCTCTTCATCAGGTGTGTCTATTTTCTTTTTAAAATCTATTGTCTCAGTAATGTTAATAGCTCCATGCACTATTTTCATATAGTTCACGTAGAAATTGTCATTTGCTGAAACTACTCCGAAAACATCTAGATTTTCTAGTTTTGGATTGACTATTAATGATTTGGTTTGAAAATTAGTGATTTGCTCTATTTTAGTTTTTAAAGTTTGAGCTAATTCAAAATTTAGCATTAGGGCAGCTTCATTCATTTGAATTTTATACTCATTTAAAACGGCACTGATTTGACCAGTTAATATTTTGCGAGCGCTGCTAATTTCTTCTAAATAGTCTTGTTCATTTTGAAGACCTTCACATGGCCCTAGGCAATTGCCTATGTGGTATTCAAGACATACTTTAAATTTTCGTTCTGATATATTTTTATTGGATAGATTGAAATTACAAGTTCTTATATGATAAAGTTTTTGAATAAGATCAATGACTCCATTCATAGCTTTTACATTCGTGTATGGCCCAAAATATTCACCTAATTTCTTATCTATTCTTCTAGTTGAATGTATTCTTGGAAATCGTTCGTTGGTAATGCAAATGCTTGGGAAGGATTTATCATCTTTTAATAAGATGTTGTATTTAGGTTGATTTTCTTTGATAAGGTTGTTTTCCAGTAAGAGTGCATCGAACTCAGAGTTAACAATGGTAAATTCTATTTCATTGATTTCTTGTACTAGTTTTTGTGTTTTTTTATTGATGTCGGAAGCTTTAGTAAAATAGCTTGACACACGTTTGATTAGACTTTTGGCTTTTCCTACATATATGATGATACCATCTTTACTGATGAACTTGTACACTCCCGGTTCATTGGGGAGTTTCGAATATTCTTGTTTTGAGAATCTTTGTTTCTCCATCAATCGTGTTTTTGGAAATTATTTATTCTCAGTACATGTCTTGAATGTTTATAACATCCACTTGGACTGAATCTGGTATTGATGACGTGTTGTTATATTTGTCACAGTCAAGTTCAATGGTAATTGGTTTAATTGGTTTATCAAATGGGCCTTTGGTATAACCCAATGTTGGATCATCATATACTTTGAGCATGAATTTTTCCCAAATTGGCATAGCTGTTCTCGCACCTTGACCCATAGCCCAATATCTGAAGTGGATAGAGCGATCATCTCCTCCAACCCAAGCACCTGCTGCCAAATCCTTGGTTACTCCCATAAACCAACCATCAGAAGCATTTTGCGTTGTTCCGGTCTTAGCACCTATTTCATTTCCTATTCTAAGGGAAGATTCCAATCCAAGAGCTGTCCCACCTGATTCTTCCGTTGTGCCTTTTAGCATATGTAGCATCACGTATGCAGTTTCTTCATTGATAGCTTCGCGTGTTTCAGGGACAAATTGTTGTATGACATTGCCATTTTGATCTTCAATTCTTGATATAAAATAAGGCTCGGTATAAATTCCCTTATTTACAAATGTGGAATAGGCAGCAATCATTTCCATTACTGAAACATCACCTCCTGCGCCAAGACAAAGTGCTGGAACAGGATCTAATGGACTCTTGATACCTAATCTTTTGGCTGTTTCAACGACTGTTTCAGGCCCTATTTCTTTCATGATAAAGGCTGTAATGCTGTTTTTGGATCTGGCCATGGCCTGTCGGATGGTCATCACTTCTCCTGTAAATTTCCCATTGGCATTTTCAGGTGTCCATGTCGGGGGATCTTGACCTGGTCTTGGAAATGTAACTGCAGCATCTACTACGGGGAAGCATGGCGAATAGCCGTTTTCTATCGCAGCTGTATACACAATTGGTTTGATCGTAGATCCGGGTTGTCTTTTGCCTTGTTGTACATGGTCATATTTAAAATATTTATGGTTGATTCCACCAACCCATGCTTTGATATGACCTGTTTTAGGTTCCATGGCCATAAACCCAGCATGGAGAAAATGTTTATAATACTTCAATGAGTCATAAGTGTTAAATAATGTATCAATTTCTCCAGACCATGAAAATATGCTCATTTGTCTCTTCTTTTGTAACAATATTTCTACAGAATCTGAATCTTCACCATATTGCTTTATTAAAGATTTATATTTATCTGTTCTCTTGATGGCACCTTCTATAAATCCAGTGATTTCATGTCCCTCTTCATCTATCCACGGATTTGCTCCATTGAGGTGAGAGTTAAATATTTGTTGCAGTGTATCCATGTGCTCCATCATAGCTTGTTCAGCATATTGTTGGAGTCGTCCGTCGATTGTTGCATAAATTTTAAGGCCGTCTTCGTATAGATCATAGCCATTTTGACTGCACCAGTTCCTTAAATAAGGCCCTATGATTTGCCTAAAATAAGGTGCCAAACCTTCGTTTTGATTGTCTACTTTATAGTTGAGCCCGAACGGTTGTACCTTTAGACTATCAAACAATGGTTTTGAGATTAATCCATATTTTTGAACATTGTGAAGCACTTCTGTTCTTTTATTCATAGCTCTTTCTGGGTTAGAAATGGGGCTAAACCTGGTGGGAGCATTGATTAAGCCCACTAAAACTGCAGATTCCAAGTAAGTTAATTGTGAGGGATTTTTATTAAAAAATGTTTCAGCTGCTACTTTTATTCCATATGAATTGCTACCATATTCTACCGTGTTGAGATACATTGCCAGTATCTCCTCTTTGGTATATGACTGTTCTAATCTAACAGAAATGATATATTCTTTCAGTTTGGTAATGACCTGCCCAATTTTCCGGTATTTGTATAGAGTTCCCTGATTCTCTGATGATGTACGGTAAAGGTTTTCAGCCAATTGCATGGTGAGGGTTGATCCACCTCCATTAAAACTAAAAGTCAACACACCTATTGCTGCCCTAGTCAATCCTTTCAAATCAATTCCAGAATGCCCTTTAAACCTAATATCTTCTGTGACTAATAGCGTGTTTACCAATTCGCTTGATAGTTCCTCATAGATTACCGGAGTTCTGTTTTTTCGCCAATACTTTCCAAGTGATTGGCCATCTGCACTGATCAACTCAGAAGATAAATCTGGATCTGGCCTTTCTAAAGCTTGTAAACTGGGTAAACCACCAAACCATGCGTTTGCGTCAATTTTTACCATGTAAAAGACCGAAGGGATTCCAATTAAGAAACCTGAGAGGGCAATCCATAAAAGTAATAAGGTAATTTTAATACTCCTGTTTTTCATTATTGGTACATTCTTTCGTAGAAATTCAGATAGGCGTTGAGATCTTTTGTCTGATAAAAGATATCAAAATTGTCCTGACTGATAATGAAGGTATAAATTTTCTCCCCTTTATGTGCGTTTTGAATGTCTATCGATGCAAAAGCGTTCAATATTTCAGAGGCATCAGTCTTATTTGGAATATCATTGATTAACACCATGGCATACTGATCATCCAAAATTAAGTTACCTGATGTATAGTTAAAAGGGCTTTTGAGCATGAACGCATCAACTTCATTTGGGATCGATTCTGAAAGGTCATTTTTATTAGGATATGCGATGACCATATAGTGTTTTTGATCAAAGTATTCAATAAATCGGGCTTTCGCCGAATTGACAATATTTATTTGATAATCTTCAGAGGCTTTCAGAAGGACGTTGGCATAATCAACTACATCGCTTTCAGGATATGTTTTAATAAAATTATTAAGTTCATATTGGTATTTGTAAAGTCCTTCCAGCATGCCTATTGCTTTTACATCTAATAATCTCAGATTATCGCTGAAATCATTACTAGGATGAGCCTCAAGGGCACTGTCCAACAGGTATTTTGCTTCTTTGAATTTTCTAACTGAGTAAAGATTATAAGCCTTTTTATAGACAGTTTGCAGTTGCGTAGTAGCAGCATGGCTATCTTCTCTATAATTTGGATTATCGATGAGCTTAGCATAGATAGATTCCGGGAATTGCTCCTTCAATAGCTTAGCTCTTTCCGATGCAAAATCAAGCTGTTTGAGTTGCCCGTATAGAAGATATAATTGGTAGAGAACCTCGGGCTTGTATGCAGTTTCGTTATATCGACTTAGGAGTTGCTCGAATGATGAAATTGCATTTTCATTTTCTTCCAATTTGAAATTGTAAATGTTTCCAAGTTGATAAAGGGCGGCTTCAATTTCATCAAGCAATTTCTTCATTTGCGATTCTGTTCTTGGAATATTGGCTAGTAGTTTGTCAATTTCTTCATTGAGTTTTACTTCAATCTGATCTGCCGTTTCCTCCACTTCTTCTGCCACCTTTAGTTCAGCATCCTCTATGATAACGCCACTTGCTTTACTACTTCGTCTCCAATTATCTTCCAGCGGGCGATTGCCCCAAACCCTTTTAAACTCTGAGAGGCCTCTTCCCATAACAGCCGGGTTGTAGAAATACCACGTGTCCCCAGGCTCTAAATTTGCGTTAATCAAATCTCCGCCTTGTCGATCAAAGGAAGTGGACATTTGTTCGCGGCGAGCTTTTTCCTTTGCCCTTTTCTTCTTCTGTCTTTCATTTTCAAATTCCTGTTCTACTTTGATTCTGGCTATTGCCCTTGTAGAATCAACGGATAAATAGGACAAAGCAATCAAACTGTCATTTACATGAACTGTAGTGATGTGCTCAACAAATTCACTCAGCACTTCCTGCCTTTGTTTAATGGTTGCATATTCGTCTTCATCTTGAGGCATTACCGACACTGTGCTGTCATAGTAACTTTTAGCTAGGGCGAAATTCTTTAGGCTATCGTAATAAATCTGCCCGATTTTCCAGTAAGAGTAAGCTTTCTGTCTATTGTTTTTTACACTTTTCTGAACTGAAGATTTATACAATTCGATGGCCTGATTGAGGTTTCCATTTTTAAATTCGAAGCTGGCCATTTCGTAATAAATTTTATCTTGATATTCCAGATTTTTTGGGTCTCTCAATAATTTTTTAAAGTACTTTCTAACTTTCTTTACGTCATTGTTTTTGGTTAATTGAGTCACCTGACCCATGTTGAGCTTGGTGTAAAATGAAAGTTCGTAAGAAGGATTGTTTTTTAAAGATAGGACGTAAAACTTATAGGCCTCTGCATCGAATCCAAGTTCTTGATAGACTTGACCAATGATAAATTGTATTCTTGCTTTGTCCTGATCACGTGCTAATAACTCTTCAGCCAGAACCAGATTCTGAACCATTTGATTATTGTCTCCTCTTTTTTGAAACATATAAGCCCGCGCAAGGTGAAGATCGAAAAGATTCTTGTCGCTCAGTTTTTCTTTTTTCAAATAATCAGATACGGCAATGGCATTATTAATTTCATTTGATTCTACAAATGTTCGGATCAGGTTAATAAGTGCGTCATGACGTGTATTATTGTCCTCACCTTTTTTATTAACATACTTAAAGGTTTCGATAGCATCTGGAAATTCTGATGCATAAAACCTTGCTTTTCCCACTAACACATAAGAATCATCTTCCCATCGGGATCCTTCATGTCGCTGGATGGCGATGGAAGCTTTTTGAATGCAGTCTTCTGTAAGGCTTTCCAAACCTTTTGATACCAAAGAATCAAACTGTGGATAAATAGGAAGTACCTTGTTATAATTCCATTCATACTTATCGAAAACTTGAGTTTCAATTTCCTTCATTCTTTCGAATGCAATGAAATAGGCATTATAATGGGAAGTCACATTGTGATAGCCGGAATTAAGTGGTCCACCTTGTGGACTACACGCAATCACAAGGGCGAAAACCCAAAAAAGCTTCAAATATTTATAGAGGATATCCAATCTGTTTAGCTGATGTGAAAACTAAAACGAGCATTCTGTATTAATCTTGTAAAGATATATCGTTTAGATATATTTGATGTTCAATAAAACCTTCTGCTTTGGCTCCTAAAAAGACTTTATCCAATTGGCTGACCAATAGATATCTGTTGATCATTCGAAATGAAGAAAATTTTGCTGAGAAAAAGACGATTAGTTTCAACTATGCCAGAGTTATTCTGATTCTTGCCGTGGCATTTTCAATTACACTTGGTATAGCCATTTATCTTGTCACAGTCACACTTGAGGAATGGTTGGACCCAAGGTTCACACAGATGAGAACAAACAGACAACTGGTAGATCTTACCGTGAGCATAGATTCTTTAGAATACGAAATGAATCTCAAAGATCAATATATCAATAATATTAAATTGATTGTTAGTGGCGATCCAACAGCATTATCCGTTTTAGACTCACTATCCGAACAAAGTTTGGTTCCGGCAGAATTGAAAATCAGAGAAATTTCGAATCCAATTGACTCTCAATTCAGAGCTGAATTTGAGAGTGAAGGGTTGGGTCTCCTGACATATCGCGGATCATCATCTGATGAATTTCGAGAGCTATATTTATTTTCACCAATGGAAGGGATTATTACTGATGGGTTTAATCCAAAGGAAAACCACTTTGGGGTTGATATAGTGGCCAAGGAAGGCGAACCTGTTGTTTGTGTGACTGATGGTGTGGTGATTTTTTCATCATGGACATTGGATAGTGGCAATGTCATTGGTGTTCAGCACAGAGGGAATTTAATCTCTGTTTATAAGCACAATTCGGAATTATTGAAAAACGTTGGTAGTTTTGTGAGCGGAGGAGATATAATAGCCATCATAGGTAACACAGGAGAATTGACATCCGGTCCACATTTACATTTTGAATTGTGGCACAACGGAAATTCTGTGAATCCGCAGGAATATGTAGCATTTTAAAAAAAAAACCAAAACCCCATGTTCAATAAAGCAGATCAAAAAGTAGCAGAGGAATTGAGTAATTCAAGCAATATCATAGGGAAAGGAACAATTCTGGAGGGAAATATTGAAACTTTCGGAAATATAAGGATCGAGGGTAAAGTAATAGGCAACATAAAAACCAAGTCAAAAGCGGCCTTTGGACATTCGTCTCAAATAGAAGGCAGTGTGCTGGCACAAAATGCAGAGGTGGCAGGACATATTTCAGGATCAGTGGAAATAACTGAGGTGCTTATTTTGAAACCCACTGCAGTAATAGACGGAGATATTGTAACAAACAAACTGATTGTAGAATCAGGAGCGACCTTCAACGGAAGTTGTAAAATGGGTGTTAAAAGCAAAGAAATTAAAATTGGAACTCATGAAAGAGGAGAAAATGCAACACTCCTCAAAGCCCAATCCTAATAATAAGGAGCCCCAATCAAGGGTAACGGCCATAAGTGTCACATTTGAGTTGCTATCCCTCAATCTGATTATAATCGGTGGTGGATATTACTTGAATGACTATCTAAATCTAAAAATTCCCTGGATATTAATATTCTCGATTTTATTGTCTGTAGTAGCCACGATTTATTATTTACTAAAGAAATTTGGTGAATGAAGAAATACTTATTTATTACCTCAGGTATATCTGTTTTCCTAATCCTCTTATTTTATTTTGGAAATTCAGGGTTACTAGACAACTATTTACACAGGCAATTTCCTGTTCTAATCATATTCTTTTTCCTTCAATCTTTGATAATTTCGTGGTTGCTAAATGCTGGTCAAAAATCTAATTGGGATTCACCTGGCTATGCACTTGGAACAGTTACCTTCAGATTGCTTACGGGCATGATGTTTTTAATTATCTTGTATGTGCTAAAAGTAGAAGATATAAGACAACTTTTGATTCAATTTACCTGCCTCTATTTGGTTTATTTAATCTTTGAATTATTTGCTGTATTGTCTAACTTGCGCCGGAATTGAGGAGGTAACCCTGTAAATAATGAATCAAAAAAGAGCTGCACAATTTCCTAAGTTTTTGAAGATCAGTTTGCTAATTGCAATTTTTGGATTGTTTTTTACACAGCCAACTTATGCAAGCAGTGAGTCTGACCCTGAAGAAAAATTTAGCCCAAGCGAAATGATTAATCATCACATTAGTGATGCACATTCATGGGAAATTTTTCATGGAGCGACATTATCACTACCGGTAATTGTTTATTCTGAGCAGAAGGGGTTAGACATTTTCATGTCGAGCGATTTTTATGATGGCCATCATAATTTGGTTCCTTATAATGGATATGTGTTGGAACACGAACATATTTTGATGGAAAATGGGGATCATGTACTTGATTTATCAATAACCAAAAATGTCTTTTTCCTATTTATCAATGCGCTCGTTTTAATTTTCGTATTTCTATCAGTAGCAAGGGGCTACAAGAAAAATGCAGGCAAGGCTCCAACAGGGATTCAATCATTTTTTGAGCCAATAATCGTTTATATACGTGACGAGATCGTAAAACCTAACATCGGATCAAAATACGAAAAGTATTTGCCATATCTCCTTACTTTGTTTTTCTTCATTTGGTTTGGCAACTTATTAGGATTGCTTCCTGCTGCCGCTAACCTTACTGGAAATATAGCTGTGACATTGACCCTTGCTGTTGCCAGTTTAGTGATTACATTGGTCTCAGGAAGAAAAACGTATTGGTTACACATTTTGGATCCATTGGGCAACAATATGCCTTGGGTAGCCAAATTGCCACTTTATTTGATCCTTTGGCCAATTGAAATAATCGGAATTTTTACTAAGCCCTTTTCATTGATGGTACGACTTTTCGCAAATATTACGGCAGGTCACATCATTATTTTGAGCATATTAAGTTTGACATTCATAGCTCAAAGTATAGCAGTGGGACTGGCCGCAACTCTTTTTGCAAGTGTTATGTACATGTTGGAATTATTTGTGGCTTTGTTACAAGCTTACGTATTTACACTCTTGTCGTCAATGTATTTTGGACAGGCTGTTGAGGAGCATCATCATTAAGAATTTTTTAACCATATAAATAATAAACAAATGGGAGCAATTGGAGCAGGTTTAGCAGTACTAGGAGCAGGAATCGGAATCGGAATGATCGGTAAAGGAGCCACTGAAGGTATTGCCAGACAACCAGAAGCCACAGGAAAGATCCAAACTGCAATGATTATCTCGGCAGCCTTGATAGAAGGTGTCGCGTTATTTGCAGCTGTAATCGGATTTTTGTCTATCGGTACAAATTAATTGAAAATTGACCTGACCCTGATAGCATTAGGCTACAAGGTCAGGTTTTATTCTTGACATTTAAAGTAAATAATATGGTAACCCCTGAGATAGGATTAATAATTTGGCAGACCATCGTATTTTTGATTGTCTTCTTAGTCCTTGCGACATTCGTTTGGAAGCCGATAGTAAGTGCGCTTAAAACACGTGAAAGTCAAATTGACGATGCGTTGAAAGCAGCAGATTTGGCAAAGGAAGAAATGGCTCAAATTAAGGCCGATAACGAATATCTGTTACAGGAAGCTAGAATTGAGCGTGATCAGATATTGAAGGATGCCATACATACTGCCAATCAAATCAAAGAAGCAGCTAAAAATGAAACCACGGCAATAGCCGAAAAGCTTATAGCAGATGCAAAAAGCAGTATCCAGGTTGAGAAAAAAGCGGCATTAACGGAGGTTAAAAACCTTGTTGCTACTTTATCTCTGGAAATCGCTGAGAAGGTGATGAGAGAGAACCTGTCTAGCGACAAGTCTCAGAAAGCGCTGATTGATAAATTCTTGAAAGAAGTAAAAGTAAACTAAGATGTCGACCGCCAAAATATCGAACAGATACGCAAAGCCTCTTTTGGAGTTGGCTGAGGAGCAGAAGGTACTGGACAATGTCTTTGCGGATATGACCAACTTCTCCAAGATCTGTAAGGAAAATCGCGACTTCTTATTGATGTTGAGAAGTCCTATTATTTCACATCTTAAAAAGGCAGATATTTTATCTAAGATCTTCAAAGGAAAGGTGGATAAATTGACTTCTTCTTTTTTAGAGCTTGTTGCCAAAAAGAGCAGAGAAAAATTATTACCTGATATTGCTGAGTCTTTTGTGGAGTTATACAACGAAAAGAAAGGGTTTCAGGAAGCTGTTGTTACTACTTCTATCGCATTGGATGAGGTGACTAGAAAGGCATTTGAACAACTTGTCACTGAGATTACGGGCAAGAAACCATTACTAAAAGAAGTGGTTAACGCGGATTTGATTGGTGGATATATTTTGAAGCTCGGCGATCGCCAGTTGGATGATAGTGTGAGTGGAAAGCTTCAAGATTTAAAATTGAGATTTCAAAAAGAAAATTTATAATTAATTCGCCCGAAGGGCACTAAACAAAAGAAACGATGGCAGATGTTCGACCTGATGAGGTTTCAGCAATCCTGAGAGAGCAACTCTCTAATCAAAAAACTGAAGCTGAACTAGAAGAAGTTGGAACCGTACTTCAAGTTGGAGATGGTGTAGCTCGTATTTACGGGTTGTCAAAAGCTCAGGCAGGTGAGTTATTAGAGTTTGAAAACGGCCTTAAAGCTTTGGTGCTTAACCTTGAAGAAGACAATGTAGGGGCGGTTCTTTTAGGCGAATCCTCAGAAGTAAAAGAAGGTGACATAGTAAAAAGAACCGGGCTAATTGGATCAGTAAAAGTGGGTGATGGGATGTGTGGCCGAGTTGTTAATACACTGGGTATTCCTATCGATGGAAAGGGTGCTTTAGAAGGTGAACTTTTCGAAATGCCAATAGAAAGAAAAGCACCAGGGGTAATTTACAGACAACCAGTAAGTGAGCCGCTTCAAACTGGTATCAAAGCTATTGACTCTATGATTCCAATCGGAAGGGGTCAAAGAGAGCTAATCATTGGGGATAGACAAACAGGTAAAACGGCTGTTGCTATTGACGCAATTATCAATCAAAAAGAATTTTACGATAAAGGCGAGCCTGTTTATTGTATATATGTGGCAATTGGACAAAAGGCGTCTACTGTTGCTGGGATAGTTTCTGTTTTGGAAAAAGCAGGTGCTGATAAATATACAGTTATTGTAAATTCATCTGCATCAGATCCTGCACCGATGCAGTTCTTTGCTCCATTTACAGGTGCTGCCATTGGAGAATTTTTCCGAGATACCGGTCGTCCTGCTTTGGTTGTTTATGATGATTTGTCAAAACAAGCTGTTTCTTATCGTGAAGTATCGCTTCTACTAAGAAGGCCTCCAGGACGTGAAGCTTATCCAGGTGACGTATTTTATCTTCACTCAAGATTGTTGGAAAGAGCAGCCAAAATCATCAATAACGATGAAATAGCGGCCAACATGAATGATCTTCCACCTTCTTTGAAAGGACATGTAAAAGGAGGAGGCTCACTTACAGCCTTACCGATCATTGAAACACAAGCTGGTGATGTGTCTGCATATATTCCGACGAACGTAATTTCCATTACAGATGGTCAGATATTCCTTGAGACCAATTTGTTTAACTCAGGTATCAGACCTGCGATTAACGTTGGTATTTCTGTTTCCCGTGTTGGTGGTAGCGCTCAAATCAAATCAATGAAAAAAGTTGCGGGTACTTTGAAGCTGGATCAGGCTCAATTCCGTGAACTTGAAGCTTTCTCAAAATTCGGATCTGACCTTGATGCTTCTACAAAAAGAACCATAGACAGAGGCCGAAGAAATCAGGAAATATTGAAGCAGCCACAATTCTCCCCTTGTACAGTAGAGGATCAAGTTGCTATCATATATGCTTCTACAAAAGGATTTTTGGACAAAGTGCCTGAGACTAAGGTGAAAGATTTTGAAAAAGAATATTTGGATCTTTTGAAAGCTCAGCATGCGCAAGTGCTAGCGGACTTGAAAGCAGGAAAATTTACAGACGAAATAACAAATACCTTGGGAACAGTTGCTAAAGAATTGGCAGCAAGGTATAACGCATAATCACAGACCGAAATGGCAAACCTAAAGGAAGTAAAAGGTAGAATTCAGTCGGTAACTTCGACTCAGCAAATAACTAAAGCCATGAAAATGGTGGCGGCTGCTAAGCTCCGAAGGGCTCAGGATAGAATTACACAAATGCGTCCTTATTCTCAGAAACTTTCAAAAATCATTGAAAATGTTTCTGCGGGTGTTGATCCTTCTAAGATTGAAAACCCATATGCTGAAGCAAAGTCAATACATAAAGTATTGTTGGTTGTTGTTACTTCCGATAGGGGACTATGTGGTGGTTTCAATAGCAATGTTTTCAAGCATGTTCGGTCGTTGATCGCTGATAAGTACGCCGATATTCAAGCTTCAGGTAATCTTACCATCATGCCGCTGGGTAAAAAAGCGTACGAATTTTATCGCAAAAGGGGGTTCAATGTTGCTAGTGATTTTCACTTGATTTTTCACAATCTTGATTTTGTACATTCTATAGAAGCTTCGGACTTTGCGATGAAGGGGTTTGTAGCCGGGGATTTTGATAAAGTAGAAATTATCTACAACGAATTCAAGAATGTAGCCACTCAGATTGTTCGGCATGAGCAATTTCTTCCAATTCAATCAACAGGTGGATCAACTGGGATGGAATCAGCTACAGATTATATTTATCAGCCAACACAGGAATTTATCTCCTATGAGATAATTCCAAAATCTTTGAAAATTCAGTTATACAAAACATTACTTGAATCAAACGCCGCAGAACAAGGCGCAAGGATGACAGCAATGGGACAGGCAACTGATAATGCTGGTGAATTGCTGAAGGAGTTGAAATTGACATACAACAGAACGCGACAGGCGGCTATTACTAAGGAGATTCTCGAGATTGTTGGAGGTGCTGAGGCACTTTCAAAAGGGGGTTAATTCTCCACTGGATGATCCAAAGGGTTTATAAATATTTCAGATGGCTCTCATTGGACATTGTCCTGGGAGCCATTGTTTTTTTAGCCTATTTAGGAAAATATTATAGTCTTTCTTTCTCCCTCCACATTTATTTCGCTTTGGCTTCAGCAGTTTGGCTGATTTATACTGTGGATCATCTTATTGACTCGACCGTGTCAGTAAGATCAGAACGTAGATATTTCCATAAAAAAAAAGCTCAGATGATTATTTTGGTCGCATCCATAGTTTTGATTCTGGCTTTGATCAATATCTATTTTTTGCCTGAAACGCTTATTCGATATGGCGCCATTTTAGCCTCGGCTTGTGTAAGTTATCTTTCCATTATTTACTTCTTCAGAAAGCTTTGGTTCAAAGAAATCCTTGTTTCCTTGGGTTACTCCTGTGGGATATTTTTAGCTCCACTTGCACTTAAAGGAGATATAAATGGGTCGGATATCTTTCTGGTTTTCCAACTCTTTCTTCTAGCATTGATTAATTTGTCTATATTCTCCTATTTTGATATTGAAAATGATCAACTGGAAAAGTTCGAATCTCTGGTTTCTAAATGGAATACATCCATCATAAAGAAGTTTATATACGTTCTTTGTTTCCTCTCCTTTATACTAGGCGTATATGGCTTTAGTCTTCTCACTACAGCCGATGTGCAAAGTATTTATTTGATCATGTCGCTCGTACTTGTTGTCATATTTGCGTTTCCAAATTTTTTTAAAAGAAATGAAAGATTTAGAGTCCTAGGGGATGGTGCATTTTTTATACCAATCATATTTCTCTTGTGAATGACTATGATCGTATCGCAAGGGTTTATGGACCAATAAAGAAACTGGTATTTCAGAATAGACTAGCCCGCGCTACCAGTCACCACTTAGATCTTATTGAAAAGGGAGAGAAAATACTTATTTTGGGTGGTGGGTCTGGAGAGATTTTGAATTTGATGCCGTTAAATGTTGACATCACCTACCTGGAAAAGTCAAAAGCTATGATTCATCTGGCTAGGAAGTATAGTCGATCATACATGACTTTCGTTCAACAAGACTTTCTACAATACGATGAATCCGAATTGTTTGAATGGGTGGTTTGTCCTTTTTTCCTTGACGTATTTGATTTGGAGCATCTAAAAAAAGTATTGGAAAAAATTGCATCTTTAGTCTCGAAAGAAGGCAAGTTGATAGTAATTGATTTTAATTCAGGAAATTGGTTTCAGAATATATTCATTCGGTCTATGTATTTGTTCTTTCGAATCACGACCAATATTCAGACAAAAAAATTACTTGATATTCATCAGAATGTTTTGGACCTTGGCTTTGAGCAAAATAAAAAACAACTGTTCTCAAACGGATTGATATTTTCACGTATTTATTCAAAGCGAGAAACCTTTATATAAACCCTGTGTCATTATAGCGCAAGTAGTGAAAGGAGAAGAAAGAAATATCCACCGAGATCTGATTATCAGGAGTCAGCAGCAGGACAGTTTGGCTCAGGCTCAGTTGTACAACTTATACGCGAAGGCCATGTATAATATTTGTCGACGAATGATGGGAGATGAGGAAGAAGCGCGGGATTTGCTGCAGGAGTCATTTATTGATGTCTTTTTGAAGCTTCCTACATTACGAGAGGTGAGCACATTTAGTGCTTGGATCAAGAGGATAGTGGTGAACAATTGCATCAATGCCATCAGAAAAAGGAAATTGATAACAGCTGAGCTTGATGAAAATCTCGATTTGGAAGATGAAATTGATGATTTTGAATACACAGAATATAAAGCAGGTCAGGTAATGCAAGCCATAGAAGCACTTCCTGATGGATGCAAAACTGTATTGAATCTCTATTTATTTGATGGTTTTGACCACAAAGAAATAGCTCAAATCTTATCAATTACCGAATCTGCATCTAAGGCACAGTATTGCAAGGCAAAAGCAAGAATTAGAAATATTTTAGACAATAAAGAGCAACAATATGCGGGATAGTCTGAAAGAACTCATTGAGTCAAAAAAAGAAGAATTTGAAATTTATGATTTCTCGAAAGAGGATTCGTGGGATGTAATTGCTTCTAAAATAAAACCTGAATCAGAGACCAAATATTGGGTCTCCTATTGGAAATATGCAGTTGCGGCTTGCTTGATGGTGGTTACCGGATGGTTCGCATATTATTTGGGTCAGAACAAGCCCGTAATTGACATCCACATGAGCGAATGGATCGAAGCAGAAAATTATTATCAATATGAGATCAACGCCAAGCTTTCATTAGTAAAAACTAAAGTTGATGATCCAATCCTTATGGCGGATCTTGAGTCTATGGGTGAGGCATTTGAGGATTTAAGAATAGACCTGAAAGACAATGTGGATAATGAAGAAGTAGTAGCAGCTATGTTGGAGAACTATCGGCTGAAGCTCAAGATATTAGAGAAAATTTTAGAGAAAATTAATAAAGATGAAAAAAGCAAAGAATTACCAGAGGTTCGTCTTTAGCCTGCTGTTGTTGTGTTGGAGTATAGGTACTCTGGCACAATCTACGAGGATGGAGAAGCAATTCGACAGAAGTTTTCGTGCGAGTGAAGGTGGCAGATTGGACGTTTATAACAAATATGGAGAAGTCATAGTACGGGTGTGGAATGAGGATTCTGTTCGCGTGGTAGTTAACATAGAGGCATCAGGCAAATCCTCAGAAATTGTTCAAAAGAACATTGGGCGTATTGACGTCTCTTTTCGTGCCGTGGGTGATCTGATAACCGTATCGACGGTAGTGAATAAAGGCTCGGGAATGTTCAAGGAATTTCTCTCTGAAGTGGATGATTACTCGAAATCAATTTTAGGGAGCAATGGATTAACAGTAAACTATGAAATTTGGCTCCCAAATGATTTCAACCTAAATATTGAAAACAAGTTTGGCAATATTTATATGGCCGATCTTGACAGCCGTATTTCCATTGATCTGGCACATGGCGATCTTAAAGCTAATAAGCTGAACGGACAGGTTTCGATCAAACACAGCTTTGGGAAAAACAATATCGACTATATCAAAAATGGCACATTGAGCTTCAAAGGAGCACAATCTAAAATCAGAGATGCTCAAATGCTGAATATCGAAAGTAGCTCATCGGAAATTGAACTTGATAAAGTGACATATGCCCAACTTAATAGTCGAAATGACAAAATTTACATTGCTGAAGCCCAGGAAATAGTAGGTGATGGAACATTTTCTGACCTGAATGTGGGTGTGATTACCCAGAGTGCGAATCTAAATTTCAATTATGGCGATATTTATTTCACCAGAATTCAGCGGGATTTCAAATCAATCTCTCTTGTGGGTAAGTCCGCAGATATCAATTTGATAT
>JBLICU010000020.1:0-41839 GCA_047632435.1 Cyclobacteriaceae bacterium | reverse complement strand
ATCATTCTATTTTGGGATGAGTGCTTATAAGCAAGGCGATATCCGCATTGCCAATGATATGTGGTCGCAACTTTTGATTAAGAGTCCCAAATGGAAGGGGAGAGCAGAAGTATTGTTTTGGTTGTCATACTCCAATTTAGAAAATGGAAATCATGACAAAGGGATCAATTTTACTAAACAACTCTCTGAGATAACCAATTCTTCAAATTTGGAATTAGAAATGTACAAAAAGTATATTTCAATACTGGAATTGGAGAAAATCGCTGATTTGTATGAGGCTCATGAGTACAGTAGAAGCTTGGCATATGTTTTTGCCATGAAATTGAACAATGAAACTTACGAGCAAAGAGATTTTGAAAAGATAAATCAGCTTAATGCAAAGTGGAGGTTCAATGATAATGAACAATCACTTGATGATCTGATCGTCATCAAAAAAGATAAATACAGGATCGGTGTGCTCTTGCCATTCATGTTTGATCAGTCCAAACCAGAATTTGTTTTGCAGAATAATTTGGTCATGGGACTCTATCAGGGTATGAAGCTTGCAGTCGAAGATTTAAATCGTGAAGAAATAAATTTGGAGCTGGTCACATTGGATACAAAGCGCGATGAAACCACTACGTTGAAGGTTTTGAATAGTTTGCCCGATTCATATCTGGATTTAATCGTAGGGCCTCTTTATCCTGAACCGGTTAATGTTGCAAAGGATTATTCCAAAATGAATCAGGTTAACATGATAAATCCTTTGTCTTCGAATAGCGAAGTGATAGCTGATAACCAATTTGGTTTTTTGTTTAAACCAACTTACGAATCCATGGCTAAAGCACTTGCCAAACAAGCAGATCAGGAATTTTATAACCGAAATGCAATGATATTTTATGAGGACAATTCCAGGGATTCACTTTTTGCATCGGTATACAAACAGGAAATAGAGGAGTATGGATTTAATGTTGTTTGGTTTCAGAAATTGACTAATGTAAATGCCAAAGGCGTACTAGATACACTTATTGCCCAATATGAAGTGTTTTATACCCAAAGTGAAGCAGATTCGATAAGTAAGTTGGACAAGCGGTTTGTAAAAGAACGTCGAATTAGAAGAGATGAAGAAAGGCGTCTTGAAAAATATGCCAAGGGAGAATCAAAATGGGATAGTCTGTTTTATTTGCCTGTGAGTTACAATGAAGACAGCAAGCCGGTAACTTATTACGAAAACTTTTTTTACATCAAAACAGATTCCATTGGACATATTTTAGGAGCGACAAGAAAAAATTACTTGGCAAATAATCTGATTAGTGCTGTAGAAACGATGGGAGATAGCACCGCTTTGTATGGATACGGGGATTGGTTAGACTTCACGATGGTAGCTTACAATCAACTAGAAAGAATTGGGGTTTCAATGGTTTATCCTGATTATGTGGCCTATTCAGACACCACTTATAAGGCATTCGAGAAAAAATTTCTATCTAAATACAAGGCCATGCCCTCCTCTTTTCAGTTGCAGGGATATGAGCTGATGATGCAAATCGGAAAATTGATGGACAGTCATGGAGTTTACTTTCAAAATGAATTACGAAGAGGTGGTTACTACGAAGGTCTCATCTATCAGGGCATAAAATACGGATCAGCAAATGACAATCAAATTGTGCCTATTGTGAAATTTGAAGATGCGGAACTTAAGATTGTGAATAAGAATAGTTATGAAGATTGATAAGAGTAAATCTCTTTTTGAAAGGGCAAAGAACTTTATACCGGGTGGGGTCAATTCACCCGTTCGTGCTTTCAAGGCGGTAGGTGGGGATCCACTTTTCTTCAAGTCTGCCAAAGGCGCTTATATGTATGATGAAGATGGAAATGCTTTCATCGATATGATTAACTCATGGGGCCCATTGATTTTGGGTCACGCGCACACGGAGGTTGAAAATGCAATTATTGAGGCGGTGAAAAGTTCACCTTCATTCGGTGCACCAGGTGAACGTGAAGTGAGGATTGCTGAACTCATTGTAAAAATGGTTCCTTCTATTGAGAAAGTGCGCATGGTCAATTCTGGAACTGAAGCTACCATGTCCGCCATTCGTGTGGCGAGAGGATATACTGGTCTTGATAAATTCATCAAATTTGAAGGCTGCTACCATGGCCATGGAGATTCGTTTTTGATAGCCGCAGGCAGTGGTGCCATCACTATGGGGAGTCCTGATAGTCCAGGAGTCACTGTGGGGACTGCCAAAGACACTTTGCTGGCACCATTCAATGATCTGGAAGCAGTTGAGAGATTAGTTGCATCTAATAGAAATGAAATTGCTGCAATCATAGTAGAGCCTGTGGCAGGGAATATGGGATGTGTCTTACCTGCTCCAGGTTTTCTGGAAGGATTAAGATCGATTTGCGATCAGCACAATATTGTTTTGATATTCGATGAAGTAATGACCGGATTCAGATTGGCAAAAGGTGGCGCTCAGGAATTGCTTGGTGTCATACCCGACATGACCACTTTAGGAAAAATCATCGGTGGTGGATTGCCGGTCGGGGCATATGGAGGAAAAAAGGAATTGATGGATTTTGTTTCACCTTTAGGGCCAGTTTACCAGGCAGGAACATTATCAGGAAATCCGGTAGCTATGGCTGCAGGATTGGCCATTTTGAATCATCTGGATTCTAATCCAGCGATCTATTCAGCATTGGAAAATACGACCAAACAAATTTGTGATGGATATGAAAAGGTGCTCTCTGAGTTGGGATTAAAGTATAAAATCAACAGAATCGGCAGTATGTACAGCTTGTTTTTTACCGAAGAACCGGTAATTGATTTTGAATCAGCCAAACGTTGTGATACAGCCTTGTTTGGTAAATATTTCAGAAACATGCTGGAGCGAGGCGTCTATCTTGCCCCTTCACAATTTGAGACTTTATTTGTTTCTGCAGCAATTGGAGCTGATGAAATTAACAAAATAGTACAGGCTACAAAAGACAGCCTGAAGGCAATTAGCTGAATAAAAAATAAACACGTCCTTAGGGATGAAAAAATACGTAAATGAAAAAAGCTGTACTGATATTTTCTTTGTTTTTTATTCAGCTGTTTTATCTTTCCGCAACTCAAATGGAAGTTCAGATGGATGATGAGGCCACTTCTGAGGAACCTGTGGAGCCAGAAAAATCTTCTAAAGTGATTTTGTATTCTATGACCGCTGTAGGTGTTATTCTAATTGCTGCTGGCGTGAGAAGGAGCAAGTGGGGTAGAAAGAATAAGTAATCTTTACTTTTTTAAAGCTATCATCTGATGGGTTTGTCAACCTTGTTGCATTCTTTGATTATAACCTCTGATAACTTTAAGCAAGTGATTGCTTTTATTTCCTATCAAGAAAAGAGGTACAGCCGCTACAACTAAACCCGAAACAAACAATCCGTTTACCTTTAAAGGGTCTTCGTAGGGTGGGCCGTTTTCATTGGCTTTATCTACCATTTGATTTAATCCGACAATAGCCATCAAACCACCCACAATCCACATTCCAATGCTTGCATTTCTTTTGACCTTAAATTGTTTGATCAATGCCTGGCTTTCAGAATCTTCACTTAAATCAGTTTCGAGATTGTAAAAGTTCATCTTTCTTAAATTCTTTTGAATCTGATAATAATAAACAGGGTAGCGCGCGAACCTCCACTAGTCATCAAGCCATTTGACCCCATATAGCCTGCATTGTAGGAAACAGCGGTATAAGTGAAGACTGATATTTCATCATTTTCAATTCTTTGCATTTCTTGATTACGATTGCCATCGATATTTCGCACAATGAAATAGTCAGTTCCAGTGTTGAAATAATCCACCTGAGCTAACTCCATTTTATCAGTTTTATTAACTAAAAGATGCTTGGACTTAAAAAATGGATCTTTGAATTCCACTGAACTTGGATATAAAACTTGACCATTTTTAAGCCCAACTTCAATTGCCCCATTTTGCCCATAAGATGTTGATTTGACCAAAATCAATAAAAAAGGATTATCAGTCCGATTCGCATATAAATTATTTAAAATTCAAGGACAAAATATATGTTTTAGTGGTATTACAAGTAAGTCGACTGATTATGGTTCCAAGTTAAAATCATAGATATATTCAAATTCATTTTCATAGGAAAAATAGAATGGTCTATTCAAAATTATGAGCAATGAGACTTTGCTTGCTACCGGAAATGGAGGAACCAGAATCAAGGTTAATAGTGATTCTCAAATCAAATGCTTTTGATGAAAGTTGTATTTAGTATCCTATTCAATAACCGCCTTTTCTTCTCCAAATTGGATAATATCTCCTGATTTTAACTTTCTTCGTCTCCTGATCTCAATCTCATTGTTGACCAAAACTTCACTCTGATCAATTCTGATTTTTGCTTCACCACCTGAGTTAACCCAGCTTAGTATTTTCATTAGGTTGTTCAGCTCAATGAATGTTTCTCCCTCCTTCAATGTAAATTTTTCCATCTCTGCAAAAGTCGACAGGATGAACGTGTATTCAATGACATGCCGTCTGAATTAGTTTTAATCCCAGAATTGTAACCTGAAAGGAATAAAAACGAAAATAAACACTAAAACAAGCAACCTTTAATTAACTAATGTCATCTCTTAATCAAAAAAACCATAACCATGATCAAGCACATACTCATTACATTAGTGGCAATTCTTATTTGCACGCTCAGTAAAGCTCAAAATACACTGGCCGAATATCATTATGAAGCAGATGGTGTTACAGACGTTTTTGTAACTGGTTCATTTTGTGATGTTGCGGTGACAGTTGGCGACCAACTCCGTTTTGATGGTATTATAGAAGGAAGTGGGAATGAAGGTGATTATTTGATAACATCGATTAAAAATGGAGGCACAGTAATCTTTAAGGTGGAAAAAAACACCAAGATGGTACGTGCATGGGAACACGTGAGAAAAGCACAATTTGATATTGAGGTACCACCCAATGTAAATCTTACCATTGACAATTCTTCAGGTGATGTGAGTGTGATTGGTGTAGAGGGTGATAATCACAAAATTGAAACTACCAGTGGAGATTTGAATCTGGAAAATATGATTGGAGCTTTGACAGGAAGGAGTACTTCCGGTGATATTAGTGTTACTCGACTTAAAGGAAACATACAAATGAATGCTACTAGCGGCGATCAATATCTTTCGGGTATTGCTGGAGATATAGACACAAAATCCACTTCTGGAAATATAGAAATCAAAGACCTTAAAGGAGACCTAACTGCTCAGGCCACAAGTGGTGATATTGAAATGGATGAGATCAGTGGAAAACTGAACCTGAAAACTACTTCAGGGAACATAGAAGGTAATGAGATTGAAATGCTTGGAGATTCCAAAGCAAGAGCTACTTCTGGTGATATTGAATTGATATTTGCGAATGATTTGGAAGAAATAAGTTTTGATTTGGACGCGTCATCTGGTGATTTGGAAGTGGGTGATTTTAGTTCCGAAGATAGATTGGTGATCCAAAGAGGTGAGATCCAATACAGAGGATATACAACTAGCGGAAGTCAGACTTATCGTAATTAATGCCCCCACACTCGCTGTGCCCATGTCAGTGTCTCACTGACATTTAACATTTATATGCACATCACAGCCATTTTATATCAACTTAGCAATACAAGAGAGACGATTCGGAAAACAGTCAGTGAGGACACTGACTGTGGCGGAGGAATACAACTTGACGAAGGGAACGGCCAGTGAGGACACTGACCGAGGCGGGATTTCCGCAGACACTGGGATGAAGTCAAAATCTGACCGAGGCGGGATTCCTGCATACCCAGGGAATGACGTTAAAATTACCTACATGCATAACTCAACGGCATATAATGTTATTTTTTTACTTGACAAAAACCAGAAACTGCCAGGGTTCCAAATTCAATTCTGTAATTGTGGATAATTCATATTCAGTTTCTGTGAAATAGTCTTTGTACGTACCAACTACCGAAACATCAGTAAGCTTCAGTGGTTGAATTTCTTTCGATAAGTTGAAAAGCCCAATGACCTGATTGTCGTTCATTTCTCTTTTGATCGCATAGACATTTGGATTTTCATTTATCCTCACAGCAAAACCACCATCGTCACCTGCCCAGAGTGCAACATTGTTCTTTTTCAATGCCACTAGCTTTTGGTAAAAGGATATTAATCCTTTAGGATCGCTCCAGTCTATTTGATCCTTTTCAAAGAATTCGAGACGTTTATCAAGACCTGCTTCCTGGCCATTATAAATCATCGGGATGCCGTATGCTGTGAAAATCATGGCAGCAAAGGTCTTGTGTCCTTCATTAAACCTTTCGAATACAGTTCCATTCCATGAGTTTTTATCATGATTGGTAGTGAATGTCATCCGATAGGCTGTTCTACCAAACTCAAACATGTCATCCTTAATCCATTCTTCCAGATCGTCTGCATTCTTATTGCCTTTGACGATTTCAATCATCAAACCCTCTAGTTGACCCGCATAGCTCCCGTCCAGAATGAACGTCTCCTCATCACATTCAGCAAGCCAAAACAAGTCTTTGATCGGATCCAAAACAGCACGAGCTTCTTCCCAGAGATAAAGTGGTATTTTGTCGCCACAACCATGATCAAGTCTGAAACCATCGATATCAACTTTTTCCACCCAATATTTCATTGCGTCTATCATTGCTTTCCTGGTGTCTAGATTGTAGTTATCAAGTAATGCAGTATCCCACCAGACATCTGTTGGGCTCATGGATTCATATGTAACATTGCCTGCGGCATCACGGATGTAATAATCAGGATGCTCTGTAACCCAGGCATGATCACGGCCGGTATGATTTGGAACCCAATCCAAAATCAAATAGAATCCCATTTCGTGTGCTTTGTTTACAAGTGTTTTCAAGTCTTCTACAGTTCCAAATTCGGGATTGACACCCTTATAATCTTTTGGTGCATAGTAGCTGCCCAATGTTCCTTTTCTGTTGAGTTCACTTATAGGGTGTATAGGCATAAGCCAAAGCACATCTACGCCGAGCTCTTTTAATCTTGGTAAATGCGTAGCAAATGCATTGAATGTGCCTTCAGGAGTGAACTGTCTTATATTGATTTCATAAATCGTGGATGAAGCCAATTTATCCGGGAATGTCAATTCTTCTTTCTGCGGTTCAATAACCGTTTCTGTCTTTTTTGCTTGTGTGCAAGAAGTGAAAATAAGTAGGATTAATAAGGCCAAATTCAATGAATTTCTCATGGGGTGTATGGGGTTAATTGTCTTGTAATTAGGTTTTTCAAAGATGATCAATTTTTTATAAAAGATGCTTTTAATCCTTTGGATCTATTAAAATGTGATCAATCCAAACTTTAGAAATTAAAATGATTTCCATCGGACTATTAATCCAAACATTCATTTTCAAATCGCCTATCAACTGTATTAAGCAGTTTTGGCTTTAATCTTAAAGAAGTATCGTGAGATTGGGATTATAGCCAGTCCTGCAATGAGGATGATCAAAAAACTGAATTTCAATCCAAATAAATGTGACAAATAGCCGATCACAGGCGGGCCAATAAGCATGCCCGTTGTTCCAAAAGTGGAGATGATTGCAACGACAATACCAGCAGCATATTTTTTGGATTCCCCTGCCTGCATGAGTGCTATTGGGACAATGGGGGCTACACCAAAACCAACAATGGAAAAACCGATGAGCGCTGTGTAAAACGTTGGGAAAAGGACTGAAATTCCGATACCAAGAGCAATAAGTAAGGCAGAAATCAGAAACGTCGTTTTCAAGCCCAGACTCTGAATCACAAAATCAGAACCTAATCTTGATAATGTCATGCATGTCATAAAAAGTAAAAACCCGAGTGTGAAAATTTCCACTTGGATTACTTCACGAAAATAAATTCCGCTCCAGTCGAACATGCCACCTTCACAAATGGAAGCAAGGAAAATGATGAAGCCAAGTGCCATGATAAACGGATCAGGTTTACTCAAAATCAATTTATTGCCAGTTAAAGGTTTGTCAGCCAGTATAAGAAATTGGAATGCCAGAACAGAAGCTGGGATAACCAGAGTGGTAAAAATGATGAGATGTGTGACTATAGAAACATCCATCATAATCATCAACGTAGTAAAACCAACTCCAGTGATTCCACCAAAACTCCAAAGAGCATGAAATGATCCGTTGATGGATTTATGGTAATTTTTCTGAACTGTAATTGACTGTGTATTCATAGATACATTTACAATTCGCATAAAAAATGCCACCATGAACATAGAAGCGACCAAAATAGGCTTACTACTAGCTAATCCGATCGATAATAGCCCCAACGCATAAAGTACAAAACCTACAATCATAGGTACGCGAGTAGAAAATTTAGAAACCAAATATCCCGAAAGTGGGAGGCCAATTAATGAAGCGATTGGCATAACTAATAGGATAGAGCCCAATTCTACATCAGTCAACCCAAGTGTGGCTTTAATGGTTGGAATACGGGAAGTCCATGTTGCAAATCCAAAACCTGAAAGGTAAAAGAAGGTACTTAATGCAATTCGCTGTTTGACTTTTGGATCCATGGCGCAAACCTAGGGTTTGTATTCATTTGTCAGGTTGATTGATGCAAATTAAATTGGCTCCTGCTGACTCAGGCAATGGAAGCTACCCAGTCCCCAGACCAAATCCGTTGAATCTATGCCAATGACTTTTCTGTCAGTAAATAGCTCGGTCAATACCTCCAAAGCCAATCTATCATTTTCCTGATCACGATAAGTGGGTACAATCACACATTCATTGGCGATGTAAAAATTCGCATAGGAAGCCGGAAGTCTTTGATCGTTGTAAATGAGCGGTTTCGGCATAGGCAATTCCACAACATTGAGAGGTGAACCATCTGCAAACTTGAATTTTTTAAGCACTTCCAGATTTTCCTGTAACGGCTGATGGTTTTCGTCCGCTTCGTTATTTTCCACTACGGTTACTACTGTATCATTATTCACAAATCTGGTGATATCATCTATATGACCATCGGTATCATCACCTACGATTCCGTCACCAATCCACCAGATTTCTTTAGCTCCATAATAGTCTTTCAAGAAAACCTCTATTTCACTTTGCGATAGGTGAGGATTCCGGTTTTTATTGAGCAGGCAGGCAGTAGTTGTAAGAAGAATTCCCTGATCATTAAAATCCACAGACCCACCTTCCATGACAATACCCGGATGGTAAGTTTTTAATCCCAATTTTTCTGCAACCAAACCCGGTATTTTATTATCCAAATTGTAAGGTGGGTATTTCTCACCCCAGGCATTGTACCCCCAGTTCACAATGGCCTTTTTATTTCCATTAATCACAAAAGCAGGACCATGGTCGCGGCACCACGCATCATTGGTTGGGTGATGATAGAAATTTATTTTGGACAAGTCAGCCCCAACTTCTGTCAAATATTGATGTGCGACAGCTTCCATTTTGGTGTTTACTACATTGATGCACACCAATTCACCCTTTGCTACTTCCCTGATAAACTCACAATAAGGTTTGTAAATGGTTTTTATCTTTCCCGGCCAGCTGTCTTTGTTGTGTGGCCAGCTGAGCCATGTTGCACGATGTGGATGCCATTCTGCCGGAAAGCGAAAGCCTTCAGCTTTTGGAGTGGATGTTTGCCCCATTTATTCGTCTATAAATCTTTTTTCGATAGGAGAGTAGGCGTCAATTCTTCTGTCCCTCAGGAATGGCCAATGGATGCGATAGTTGTCTGATTTATCCATATTGATTGGAATAACCGTGGTTATTTCTTCTAAATGTGGTGCTTTGTATTCAAGCCAGCCAAATGCGTTTGTCACATAGGAACCACCCCAAAACTGCATTTCACCTTCTACACCTGTTCTGTTTACACCAATCACAGGAATGCCGTTGGCAACTGCGTGGGACTGTTGTATGGTTTGCCAGGCGTTGTGCTGCTCCCTGTTGGTTTGTTCGTCCTGACTTTGACTCCAACCGATTGCTGTTGGGTAGAAAAGCATTTCAGCACCCATGAGCGCGGTAATTCTGGCGGCCTCAGGGTACCACTGATCCCAACATATCAGGACACCTATTTTGGCGTATTTGGTTTGAAAAACTTTGAATCCTAAATCTCCAGGTGTGAAATAGAATTTTTCGTAAAAACCTGGATCATCTGGGATGTGCATTTTGCGGTATTTCCCGAGATACGTACCATCCGCATCAATGACGGCTGCAGTATTGTGGTAAAGTCCCTGGGCTCTTTTTTCAAAAAGAGACACGATGATAACTACATTAAGCTTTTTGGCTAGTTCGCAAAAAATATCTGTAGTAGGGCCAGGAATAGCAACTGCCAGTTTGAAGTTTTCATAATCCTCTACATCGCAGAAATAAAGAGATCCAAATAGCTCTTGCAAACAGATGATATGAGCACCTTGAGCGGCAGCATCTTCGATACCTTTCACAGCTTTTTGTAAGTTCTCATCGAGATCACTGCTGCATGCATTTTGCACGATTCCAACATTAACGATTCTTTCCTTGGCCATAAGCATCTCTTCCTTTTGTGAAGCGAAGTTCGGGAATTGTGATGGGAAATTAAAGCTGTATTTTGACTTTAAACGGATAGTATTTTTTCTGGTCGATTAAATATCTCTTCCAATTTGGCTCGGCGATAATTAAAAATCTCATTGAGTTTGTTTTTGATCATCAATGAATTAGCCAGGTGTCCCAAAATCCCAAAGGGAGGACTGTAGGTAACGATATCATTCATCAGTATACCATCGGGAGTTTCCTTGAGATGATGCTGATGGTGCCAAAGTGCATAAGGCCCAACACGCTGTTCATCTACAAAAAATTGATTATGAACCACGTGGGTGATCTCCGTTACCCATTTCACTTTTATGCCGAGCACTGGACTCACATGGTAGCTAATGATCATGCCAGGATACATTTCATCGGCAAGATTTTCCGTAAGGATATCAAACCCCATATAGTCGGGAGTGATGGTTTTCAAATTTTTAGGAGCAGAAATGAAGTCCCAAATCTCGCTAAGAGGGGCTTTAATAAGCTGTGATTGTTCGTATGTATAAACGGCCATTGATTGTTTTTCTTCAAAACCAATTGGATTAGAAGATGTTTATAAATACCACCAATCTTTACCTTCAACCCGTGATATTTGGTTTAAATAGCTTTCTAAAGCAACTCTTTCGCTATTTTCCGGGTATACAGCAACAAGCAGCTGACTTGATGCAAATGCCTCAATTTTACAATAATCTTTCAGATCCATCCATTCGAAATCGATCTGATTTTTCTTTAGAAGCTTTGCCGTGAGGGTGGCTTTGGGATTTTTTCCCCATAGAACTAGGGGAAATTGATTCCATTCCCAATTAAGGAATTCCCTGATTTTTAGCTGAAAGAAATGCGCCTGATCATAATCGGTAGAAGTCCTAGAAGTTCTATCAGGATGCTCCCTCCAAAGCAACGTGACCTCAGGAATGACTTTGATATCGAAATCATTTTGATACCATTTAAGCACAAAGTGGTAATCTTCCGGATAGCTAAGCTCATCAAATCCGCCGAGCGATTCCAAATTGGCTGTTCGCATCATCCAATTGGGAGAGGCCACCACACATTCCCGATAAACGTTTTTCCATTGATCTCCCTGAAGATTAATATCGTTTAGCCAATGTTCATAGGCCTGATAACCTTCACTGATTTCATCAGTACCAAAATATTTCACAAGACCAGTGACGATTGTTTTTGCAGGCGATTCTTTGATTTTCGCAATCATCAAATCCAATCTGTTTTCTGGCATCAGATCATCAGCATCCATTCGGGTGATGTAAGTGCCTGATGCTTTGGATAAAGCAGATTGAAGGGCGGGAATAATTCCATCTCCAGCATTTTTAAGGACATTTATTCGGTCATCGGTTTCGGCCATTGACGCTAGGATTTCAAAAGAAGCGTCATCGGAATGATCATCAATGGCGATTAACTCCCAGTTTTGAAATGTTTGAATTTGAATGGATTCAAGCAGTTTGTTGAGCCATCGCGCCGCATTTTTCACGGGCATGATGATTGAAACATCAATCATCTTTATCCAGAATACCCATATTTTCCATCAACTTGCTTGCATTGAAGCTTTTGCAGATTCCTTCGGTCAATCTATAATCGAAAATGATTTTATCTCCTTCAATTTCGCTGTTGAAGCTAAAATTTCGTGCCCATTTTTCAGTTTCTGCCAGCTGTCCCAGCCCCAGGTCATGGGTAGAGATCATGCCAAAAGTATTTCTTTTTGACAATTTTTTAGCCAATGCTATAGATCCTTTGTGTCGATCTTCTGAGTTGGTCCCTTTCAAAATCTCATCAAGTATGAAAAAGGTAGCACTTTGCTTTTCCGTTGCTTCGAGCAGTTTTGAGATGCGCTTAAGTTCGGCGTAAAAGGAGCTGGTGTGTTCCTCCAGATTGTCTTTTGTTCGCATACTTGTGAAGATATGCGTTGGACTCATTTTCAGACTTTCGGCATCTACAGGAGCACCACATTGGGCTAGAACCATATTTACCCCAACAGTTCTTTGGAAAGTGGACTTGCCCGACATATTTGATCCGGTAATGATATCTACATTGCCTTTCGCCGCAATGCGATAGTCATTCCTTACTTTTTCTATTCCAGAAATCAATGGATGTCCTAGCTTAACTGTATCAAAATAAAAGGAGGCTGTTTCGAATTCAGGAAAATTATAATTTGGATTAGCGAATGCGAAACCACTCAAACTCACCAGACACTCCATTTTATTGACCACACTAAGCCAATTCTCAATGTCACCAAGATGTTTCTTTTTCCAATTGAAGAAATCCACCAAAAGGTGAATATCCATAAGTAAAACAACGTCGAGAATTCCGTATAGCATATTAGCACGTGAACTTAAACGGTGAGTGAGCTTTGAAAGCTGTCCGATGGATTGTGTTGCAGTATATCTCTGGTCTTTAAGTTGATTTTGAAGATTGATGAGATGTGACGTTTGAAAAGGCTCCTTTTCAATCATTTCAAGTGCTTGACCATAGGAGGAAATGATGTAATGTGATTTGTCTATTCCTTTGGTTAAAGTATTTAGATGCCTGATTCCTAACATGAGAAAAATGCCATTTAAGACTAAAATCGGATATATGATCTGATACATGACTCCCTCTAGCACGATGAAGTAAGTAGCAATCAATGAAGCAGCACCCAAAATACTTGCGAATATTTTCCACGTCTTGGGATGGTTGAAGGCGTTTTTTTGGCTGACCCAGTCAAGAATATCTTGTGCAGAGACGGTGGGCTCATGTTTCTTTTTGTTGGCGATTGTCAACATGTTTTTTGCCTGAAACTCTTGTCGCCAATTTATCTTTTTGGAAAGCTCTTTAACAGACTCTTGTCGATTTCTGATTGTTTTTTCGTTGGCTTGATTAGAAAGCCAAATAGCTAGCAAGGATTTGGAATCGTCTATTTCGCACCTATTAATGAGCTGGTAAATGGAGTGGTTACCGAAAATATCTAAGTCAACCTGATAAGGATGATCCTCCTGAATAAAAGACTCACCAGATTCAAAATCCTTTAGTTGATGCTTGGCGCGTTTTACCTCATCTTCATTGATCAATACAAGAGCCTCCTGTAGATTTTTCTCAATATCAAATTGTCGATACTTGATGACGGTATAATAGAATACAGCGCATGTTACAATTGTGAAAATCAGTATCTCAGAAATATTCGAGTTGAAATAATAGATCAATGATCCAACGACAACAATAAAAAGCAACGTTCTCAACCAAGAGAGGAGACTTGTTTTTCGCTTTAGCTTGGAAGCCGATTCACGATACTTGGTAATGAGTTCTTCAAATAGGTTGGTCATGTCGTTATTTTAAAAAATCATAAGACTAATCAGAATCTCTGCTACAAGACCAAAAATTAAGACTATGGAGTAAATCATACCACTTAAAAGCATGCTGAAAGTGGCTTTCAACTTTGAAAGACTGTAATTTTTTATGAATGAAATGACTACATATAAACACAAAATAAAAAAGACTGCAATACCGAAGAATTCTTCCAAAGCGGGAAATATTATTCTGGAAAACCACATCAATGTCAACATCATAAACATGAATGAGTGAAGATGAATCGAGTGAATTAAATGATGGATGTAGCGTTTTTTTCTAAAAAACAGCTTTAAAATCAATGCATAAATGGGTAGTAGGATAAACATTAAAACCGGAACGTTTTTGATCATATAACTACTTATAGAGTCTGTATCACTCATTTGTAGTCGTATGAATTGTTTGGTCGTATATTTTTTGAATCCAGTCATATCTGAAACTTTCAGGGAATCACAGATATTTTGATAGGTTAGTGTTTTGTCATTGGATAAAAAAAATATTTTCTCAAATTGCCCGCCATTAGGCAACCACGCAAATTCATCATCAGCTTGATTCATGTCGGTCGTATCTGATTCTTTAGTTGGATCAATATCAAAGCTTATCATTGCTGATTTATTTCTGTTACTGTTCCCGAGATTCAACAGCTCCCCATCTGGCACGTTTTTATCTGGCACAAAAGAGAAAACAAAAAAATGCATTAGGCTTATGACCAGATAAAGACGGATGGGATTTGCAAATCGCACTCTTTTTCCATCCATGAATAGGCTTGTTAGTTCTCCAGGATTTAAAAAGAAAGGTTTAATTGTTCGGCCAAACCGTGAGTCAAATGAAAAGTAGTTGCTAAAAAACTCCTTGACAAGTATGGAGAAAGAAAGATGACTATCGTTGTTTTGTTGTCCACAATGAGGGCAATATTCAAACTCTTTTTTTAAACTGGTGCCACAATTATGGCAGCTAGTCGATTTTGGGTTGGATTTGACCATTTATAACTATGGATTTTCTTCCTTGTTTTGCTTCTTATATAAATAGTTGAAAAGCATTCCAATGGCCCATAAGGTGAGGGCAGTAATAGAGTATTGGAGCTGATCCGTGGTACTTCTAATAGAAAGCCAAAAAAACACTACCGCAAGCCCAATAAACACCCAAATACCAATTTTAAAGATTTTTTCCAATGTATTTATTTTAGCTGTTTCACCTTTAGTGATGTTCCTTCATCTGAAATTACAACAACATCAATTCCTGATTCAATATATTCTCCGCGAGTATAGGCATCATATAGTTCGCCTTCAATTTCTATCCGACCGCTTGGTCTTAGGATGGTGTAAGCTTTCCCTGTTTGCCCAACAAGTGATTTTGATTTGTAAAAGCTGGAAGAATAACCAGCATCTGTTTCTTGTACATCTTCAAGTGAAATTCTGTGAAATGCTTTGGAATGAGTGAATTTCACACCTCCAAAAGCCATTAAGAATATAGCTCCCACCAATCCTAGTAAGGTGGTCACGACGGACATAAATATATCATCCATTCTTACAAAAGAGAAATCAAACATATCGTTATTGAGCATCACAAGTATAAGTGAGCCGAGGGTGAGGGTAAGTCCCATGATACCAGCCACGCCAAAACCTGGGATCACGAAAATTTCAAGGGCGATCAATAAAATCCCAATTCCAAATGCAATCAACTCCCAGTTTTCGGCAAGACCATTCAAATAATAGGGAGTGAAATAGAGGATGACTGCAACAGCTGAAGCTAATATTGGAAATCCTACTCCAGGCGTTTGCAACTCAAAATAGATTCCGCCGATAATAATCAGTATGAGTATGCCACTTACAAATGGATTGATAAAAAGGGCAATTATTTTGTCAGATAGACCTAATTCAAATGGAATCAATTCATATTCTGTGATTCCAGATCGCTGCATGATTTCATCAATGGATTCGACTTGTGCTTCGCAAAAACCATATTCAATGGCTTCTGAAACTGAAAATGTCAACACTTTACCTTCGGTGGCTATAGAATCCAAATTGATGTCTTCATCTACCATCGCTTCAGCGATGGATGGATTTCTACCTGTGGCTTCAGCGGTAGAGCGCATGATTGAGCGCATATAAGATTGATATTTATCAGGTGCTGCGGCTCCATCCTGCGTAACAACTGTAGCAGCGCCGATCGAAGAAGCCTTCGCCATGTAAATGCTATCACAGGCAATTGAAATTAAAGCACCTGCTGAAGCCGCATCTTTGTTGATATAGGCATAAACTGGTTTTTCGAAATCGAGTAAACGGGTTCTTATTTCATCTGCATCATTAAGTGCACCACCATAGGTATCTAATTCAAGTATCACATAATCTGCATCTATTTCAAGAGCTTTTTCCAAACCCAGCTCAGAATACCGATTGGTCCTGGGGTCGATATCATCTTGAATTTTCAAATGCATCACTTTTATTTTTTTGGCTTCTTGTGCCGAAACAAAAACGCCATTTAGCACTAGGGCTATCAAGATCACTATATTTTTTAGCTTCATTTTATGACTCACTTTGGGAAAACCATCTTAGGGAAAATGACTCTGTGTAACTTTGAATTCATTTTGGATAAAATTACCTAATTCACTTGGAGGACGACCTCACTTTTGATTTTTCTTTTGACGTTTCAGGCAAAATATGGCAGCTTTCCATTGACGAAAATGGAAACCAAGTGGGCATTGAAGTGCGCGATGAAGAAGAACAGGAGTTATTTTTTCTTGTATTTGATTTAAATGTTATTGAAGTAAGTGATTACTTGATCGTACCTGGCGCAGATTGGTGGACAACTATAATCGCTTTGAGGTCAGGGTTATTGATTTTGGATAAATATCAAGACCCACAGGATCCAACAAAAAAATCGCTTTTGATCTTCGACACAAAGACTCAGGCGGATCCTATAGAAATTGATGACTTTCAGTTTATAAGAATTGATGGTGAGAGAATCATTGGAACAGCAGCATCAGATAAATCACAAAGTAGGGAATTCGGCCTTGATGGTTTAAAGTTGGATGGTGCAGGTGATGGAAAAAATATTGCAGAATATCCAGTATTTGCGGCTTCTGGTTCTGAAATTTTCAATTTGTCATTGGAATACCTGAATCAGAAAATTGAAATGGGAGTGGAGTATTTTGAAACAAATGACGATATCATAATTAGCTATTATGTTCGTTCTGGAGCTAAATTTGATAGGAGGCTCGTGGTAATTCAAAATGGACAGGAGATTGCCCATTTCACACAAGATATTGGCTTAAATGGTTATGCATCAGGCGCCTATTTTGTGATGAAGGGCTATTTGATTTTTATTTCTAATTCAAACCAAATCAATGGGATTAAAATATAAGATTTTTTGCGTGCTGATAGTTTTGATCAGCGTATTTTCAATTCAAACAATTGCTTTGGATTCATTAAGAACTGAAAAGCAAAAGGGAAAGCTGATTGTTGTTCATCAGGTGGAGCAAGGGGAGACGCTTTATTCCCTTTCCAAAAGATACAATGCCGATCTAAAGGAAATAGTCAAATTCAATAAAATGGAGAATAACACTATCTCCCTAGGACAACTACTCATGATTCCGCTACCAAAAGAGAAATCCAAAAAGGAAAATCAGGAGGTAATTAAAGAAGTGGAACCGGATGTTGATTCGATTTCAACTAAAATTGATTCAATTATTCAAAAATCGGTAGAGAGCAAGGAACATATTGTTATGCCAAAGGAGACCTTGTACAGTATTTCAAAAAAATACGGAATAACAATAGATGACATCAAAAAACTAAACGCCCTTGAAAACGATGCACTTTCGGTCGGACAGGTATTGATTATTTCAGGAGAAGTCGATCTGAAAATAGATGCTGCACTGTCAAAAACCAAACTTGATTCGAATTTGCCAATTGGTGTCAGTGAGCACCTCGTGCAAAGTGGTGATATGCTGGAAAGCATTGCCAGAAAATACAATGTTCGTCCAGACAGTATTATCATCTGGAACAAGCTTTCCAATACGTACCTCGCTATCGGCCAGCGATTGTTGATCAAGGGTGAAATTGATTCATTGGCACAAATGGTAGAGCCTAAAATGGAGGAAACAGCCTACAGTCAGAAAACAAAATATCTTGATCAAAGTGGATTTACAAAGGTACTTGAAGAGGGAATAGCCAAGAAGATTGAGGATGTGATAGAAACGGATAAATATCTTGCAATGCATCGCACCTTAAAAGTGGGGACGATGGTAGAGATCCGAAACTTGATGAACAACAAAAAGATTTTCGTGCGTATCGTGGGGCGACTTCCGGAAACGGGACTCAACGAAAATACATTGATTCGGATGACACCAATTTGTTTCACAAAACTGGGTGTGATTGATCCAAAAACGAGAGTAGAAATTTCCTATTATGAGGAATAATGAGTTGAAGGCTTTTTTAGATCAAAAGGTTCTTCAATACAATTCCTTGTCTTTCATTGCCAATGATCCCATTTGCATTCCTCATCAATACACCAAAAAGCAGGATATTGAGATTTCTGCGTTTGTTGCGGCAGTTTTGGCTTGGGGTCAGCGGGTAACCATTATCAACAAGTGTCGGGCGTTTTTTGAGTTGATGGATAATGATCCCTATAATTTTGTTTTGAACCACGAGGAAGGTGATTTGAAACGTTTTTTGAACTTCAAGCACAGAACATTTAATGCGACTGACGCACTTTATTTTTTAGCATTTTTCAAACATCACTATAGTAAATTTGATTCTCTTGAAGATGCTTTTCTTCGAGATGGATCAGGAGAAAATTGGAATGCTGAAAAAGCCTTGACCGCCCACTTTGGGTATTTCTTTTCCTTAGATGATCATCCCATTAGAACCTACAAGCACATCCCAAATCCAACCAAAAAATCCGCGTGTAAGCGATTGAATATGTTTCTGCGCTGGATGGTAAGAAAGGACGATCAGGGTGTTGATTTTGGCATATGGAACCGAATTCCAACCTCAGCTTTAATATGTCCCTGTGATGTTCACGTAGATCGTGTCGCTCGTAAGCTTGGCTTAATTAGTCGTAAGCAAACTGATTGGCAAACTGCAGTTGAACTCACTACCAAACTAAAAAAACTGGATCCAATGGATCCAGTGAAATATGATTTCGCATTATTTGGATTGGGAATTGAAGAGAAGTTTTAGATGGTACTTGGTATAGGTACATAGTAATGGGTATTTTTCGGTTGGATAACGAAGCTCAATAATTATTAACTCAGAAATGATAAATCGGCCAAATAACGAATCAAATTCCCCAAATCATAAAAAACCCTAACACCTAAACACTTAATAACCTTAAGCTGCTTCTACATTTTCTTCACCCCATAGGGCAGGATTGCTTCTCCATGCTTTGAGCGTTGCTAGCTGATCTTCCTTTATGGTTCCATTCGCTATTCCCAAATCGATCATAGTGCTATAGTCACTCAAATACCACAAGTCCATGTTGTGTGCTTTGAAGTTGTCTTCTGACAAGGGAAACCCATAAGTGAAAATGGAGGTCATCCCAAGTACTTCCATTCCAGCTGCTCTTATTGCTTCAGCCGCTTGTAGAGAACTCCCACCAGTTGAGACCAGGTCCTCAATAATCACCACTTTTTGACCTGGTTTCACTACTCCCTCAACCTGATTTTCAAGGCCATGGGCCTTCGTTTTTGATCTGATGTATATGAATGGGAGGTTAAGGACATCAGCAACGAGAGCACCTTGTGGGATCCCTGCCGTGGCAACCCCGGCAATTGCTTCAGCATCTGGATATTTTTCTTTTATCAATTTCACCAAAGAATTTTTCACAAACGTTCTGCTCTCAGGATACGATAGGCTTAATCGGTTATCGCAATATATTGGAGATTTCCAACCTGATGCCCAGATGTAAGGTTTTTCTAAATTTATCTTGATGCATTCGGTCTTTAGAAGCTCTTTAGCAATTTCCATTGCTAACTTAGAATCATATTTGTAAACAGCCATTTGAAAAATAATTTGAATTTAATTGGGATAGATTTAGTATATAAATACCTCGGAGATATATTTAAGTTTTAAACTTCTGCAAATCTAACCTACTTTGAAAATATATATAAATGATATTCCAGTAAGTATTGTTAGAACTGATGATCTTCCTGAAAAGAAACAGTTCGACAAAGTTATAGATGGTACCCAAAAAATCAATAGAAAGCATCTTATTGACGATGTATTGATCAACAATGCGGAACCCTATAAGATTGACGAGCTGCTCAGGTTGATGACTGATAATAAATTAAAAAATGTGGATTCCATTACATTTACCAGTCCTGAGAAGGAATCACTAATCAAATACATCAAAACAAAATTCAAGGTTATTGAAGCTGCGGGGGGTGTTGTTGATAATCAAAATAAAACGCTTTTGATTTATCGAAAGGGTAGATGGGATTTGCCAAAAGGTAAAATTGAAAAAGGTGAAAAAAAACGCATTTGTGCACTCAGAGAAGTTGAGGAAGAAACAGGAGTGAAGGCTGAAATAGTTACTAAAATTTGCACAACCTGGCACACTTACGTAACCAATCGCAAATATATTCTTAAAAAAACCCATTGGTATTGGATGAATTGTTTGGATGATTCGAATCTTTCACCACAGGAAGAAGAAAATATCAAAGAAGCCAAATGGGCAACTTTGGCTGAACTTAGAGATGCGCTATATGATTCGTATAGATCAATTAGAGTAGTGATTCAAGAATACCACATCGCCTTAAAGATTCATCACAAACTATAGGGAAGGAAAGCCGATACGTCTTCACCATATCTGTGTACTTCGCGGATGATACTGGAACTGATGGGTGCTAATTCTGGAGAGGTGATTAAGAAGACTGTTTCCAGCTCATTATTGATATATTTATTTATTTGAGAAATGCTGTTTTCATATTCAAAATCCGTTGTATTTCTGAGTCCGCGGACTAAAAATTTTGCATTGAACTTGTTGGCCAGCTTAGCCGTCAGTTCATCGTAAACTTCCACTTTTACACGATCTTCACCTGCAAAAACGGAATTAATTTTGCCAATCATTAAATCAATATCAAAATATCTGTTCTTTTTGGAGTTATGGCCAACAGCTATAACTACTTCGTCAAAGAGATTGAGACTTCTTACTACAATATCTTGATGCCCTTTGGTGAAAGGGTCGAATGAGCCAGGAAACAAGGCTACTTTTTTCATTAGTCGCAAAGAAAAATGCTGTAGATATCAAAGTACCTGTGATCAGGTAACTCATCAAATTCCTTTGGAAAGGTTACATAATTGGGTTTGGAGCCAAATGAGATATTGCGAATATATTTCTTCAAGGTAGCTATGTGAGGAGAATTGATGTTAAACATTCCCCAAAGGATTAATTTGCTTTCTTTAGGATTCAAACCCAATTCTTTAAAAACAGAAAGGGTGTACTTTAGAAAATCGTCGCTACTTTCTACTATAAACTGATTGTAGAAAAGCAAATTTTGCTTTTTACTCACGATCAAATGCATCACACCACGATCAATAAAGCCAAATACTGTAGGTTCGTGAGAATGGTCATCGTATCGGATTACGCCTTCCAATATGGCACTTCCTTGATGGATTACTTGCGGGTGTTTGGAAGGGAAAGCACTTTTCACCCATTCGATCACCTTTTTGTCAGCTGTGAAAATATTGACCGCCTCTGACTGGATATGTTTGTAGTAGTATACTTCTTCTGCCTTGGTATTGACTTCATTGTTTAAAACAAGATAATCACCAGCAGCTTCTGGGATAAAAAAACTGCTGGGTACCAAAGAGAATTTTTGGCTTTTAAAGCACAACTTGATATTTCCCCACTTATAAGATCTTAGCAGTGGATGAGTATTGAAAATAACCTTAATGACACTCAATCGGTCATTGATAGTCTTGATACCTTCCAGTTTGTAATCCTCAATATACAAAACCTCATTCTGGCTAGTCGTGACACAGAATTGGAAATCCTTTATTCCGACAAGCAGACTTAGAGTATATGATCCAAGGCTCTTCGCATCAAAAGATGAGGCCTTGGCTTTTTTTAAGAGCTTATATCCAGATGTGACTTCAGTGCTCAAAATTTATTCCCAGTTTCCAGCGGTTGTAACGCTCGTTCTTGATCCAAATCTTAATGGTCTTCTTGAAGGTATTTCGCTTTCAGGATCTCTTGTTTTATCAAAAGGCTTAGAATTTACTACTTCTACGACATTTACCTTAACACCACTTTTTTCAATTCGATCAGCCCAAATATCAAATTTAGTAGGAGGCTCAACTCCTGGTATCAAATTTAATGTTGCAAGATTGAATTTAGGCCACTTTTTCAATGTGAAAATGGAATCTATAACAGGAACTTTCCCTAAAGTATCAACGACCATCCAAGAGCTATCAGCACCGTAAGCCAAGGTTTTAGTAAATTCTGTTTTTTCCATAAGGTAGAAACTTCCTGAATCGACAAAAGCAAATAACTTATCCCAATCGCTGGTGTACTGGCCATTTACCGCTTCATAAGCTTCCTCAGCCGCTCGTATCATTTTTAGCTGTTCAATAACACGGGCTTCCAATTTCCCAAGTCTTTTTGTTTCTTCAATACTAGAATCAATAGAATTGTAAAGGAAAAAAGCCAATCCTGTTGCTATCAGGCCAAAAACGATTGTCAAAATTTTTGTGGTACTCATTATAAGGATATTAAAACATAAGTTAGGTTATACTGCAATAATACAGATTTTCTAATGTCTTGCGAAACCCTGTTTATCTAAATATTCTCAAATTTGAAAAAGCCTCTTAATTCAAATACATCCCGTGGGTGTTTCAATAACCCAAAACAGTTATGAACAGTTGTTTTTTTCATCAATTTTAATTCATTGTAATCGATAAATCGAATTTCGGATAATATTTGCTCATTCGCTGGTATTTCAGGATCAGAGCCCAATTTAAGGAAACCTGATAGAAATTTTACTGTAAAAAAGAGTTCGATTGCATGGTGCTTTACATCTATATATTCATTCACAAATAGGAAAGATTGAATCTCAATATCCAGGTTTGTTTCTTCTTTAAATTCTTTGATTAAAGTTTGCTCAACCGAATATCCAAATTCAACTCCGCCACCAGGTGGTGACCACAAAAAACCATCAGGACCTATTCGGTCGTGCTTGATCAGTAAGATAGAACCATCGGATTCCAATAGTCCACATACTCTAATTCGTGTTTTTTTGTGATAAATCGCATCTGATATTGGAAATTCTGTCATCGGGATATTAACTAAAGTTATTCGAGTTCGTTAGATTTGCTTAAAAAGTTAAACACAATGAGAATTTTACCATTAGTATTTGTTCTTTTTATTGGATTTGGTGTTTACGCCCAGTCCGAAGAGCAAGCAACACAATCCACTGCACAAATTACTTTCGAAGAATCCGTTTTTGAATTTGGTGATATCACGCAAGGAGATAGGGTGCAGCATGTGTTCAATTATACCAACAAAGGGACTGAGCCGCTTATTTTAAGTAGTGTGAAAACTACGTGTGGATGCACTGCGCCAGATTGGAGCAGGGAGCCATTGGCTCCAGGTGAATCGACTTCAATGACAGTGAGTTTTAACAGTACTGGTAAAATGGGGATGCAGAACAAAACGATCACCGTGAATTCCAATGCAACGAATAATCCTGAGCGAATCAGAATCACCGCAAATGTTTTGGCGAAACCTGTGCCAGAAACAGCGGCACCAGAAGCGAATGATCCGAATTAATCTTTTTTGAATTGAGATAGGATAAACAAAATCCATCCGATAAGAAAAAACAATCCTCCAATCGGCGTTACTGCGCCAAGGAAAAGGAGGTTAAAAATGGATAATATATAGAGGGAGCCACTGAAAAGAATAATCCCAATAGATATTGATAATGCCGAGTAAGCAAATAGTTTACTCGGCTTTTTTGTTTGGAGTGTCCCAATTATTAGCAAGCCGAGGGCGTGAAACATTTGATACTTCACTGCGGTATCGAATGTAGCCAAACGATCATTTGCCGAAAGAATATCAGTAAGTGCATGTGCACCAAAAGCCCCTATTAAAACCGAAAGCAGGCTAAAAACCCCACCAGTAATAAATATTCTCTTATCCATAGATTCTCTCACCAAAAATTGAGCTGCCTGGTCGGATCATGGTTGATCCACATTGCAAAGCAAGCATATAATCACCACTCATTCCCAAAGACATTTCTGTCATATTTAAATGAGGAACATTAAATCTTGTTTTAATGGTTTCAAATAATGATTTTAAACTCAAAAATTCGGATCGAATTAAATTTTCATCCTCTGTGAATGTGGCCATTCCCATCAATCCAATAATATTTACATTTTTTAGGCTTAGAAAGGTTTCACTACCAAGCATCGCAAATAATTCATCTTCATCAAAGCCAAATTTTGAGCTTTCGGTTGCAATATGAATTTGTAACAGACAGTTGATTTTTCTATCAAGTTTTTTCCCCTCATTATCAATAGTAAATAGCAAACGCTCACTATCGACCGAATGGATCAGGTGTACAAAAGGGGCAATTTGCTTCACTTTATTTCGCTGTAAATGTCCAACCATGTGCCAACGGATGTCTTTGGGTAGTTCTTGCTGTTTTTGACATAGTTCCTGCACCTTATTTTCACCAAAATCAAGTTGACCTGTTGCATATGCCTCCATGATGAGTTCCAAAGGTTTGGTTTTACTTACAGCTACCAACTGGTTCGGATAGGCACTGGTTTCTGCAAGAATTGATTCTATATTTTGTCTGATATTTGGCATGCTCAAAATTAAAATTTTTGCCTAAGTTTAAAGGCAAATCCGAGTGTTATTTAAATACTTGTTTTAAAGCGCTAAATAAGCAACACCCCAAAATAGAAATGGAAATATTAGGAACACTTCTAAAGAAAGGAATAAGTCTGAAGGAGAGTTTAGAGCAACAGTATACCTCCCCAGTTGATTTACAAAAGCAAGAATTGCGCAAGCTTTTAATCCTTAGCAGACAAACCCAATTTGGGAAAACGCATCATTTTGGTGACGTACTCAAAAGTTTTAAAGGACTGGGTATTCATGATTTTTATGAATCCTTCAAAAATCATGTTCCTGTTTTTGATTATGAAAAGCTGAACCAATTGTGGTGGGAGCGCGCCAGAAGGGGAGAAAATGACGTTTGCTGGCCAGGAAAAACGAAATTTTATGCATTGAGTAGTGGTACTTCAGGGGCAGCCTCAAAATACATACCTGTCACCAAAGACATGCTGAAGTCGATCAGGAGTACCAGCATACGTCAGATGATGGTTATGTCAAGATTGAATTTGCCTGACGACCAGTTTTCAAAACGAATACTGATGCTGGGAGGTAGTACAAATCTCAAAAAAAGTGGTACTTATTTCGAAGGTGATTTAAGCGGAATCACTACCTCTCATATACCATTTTGGTTTCAGCATTTTTATAAACCTGGTAGAAAGATATCAAAAGCGACCAATTGGGAAGAAAAATTAAATGACATCACAGAAAGAGCCAAAGATTGGGACATAGGGATTATATGCGGCGTGCCTGCATGGTTGCAGATTCTAATGGAGAAAATCATTGATCATTATAAAGTAGAAACCATCCATGATATTTGGCCGAACCTAAAAATATTTGTTCATGGTGGTGTTTCGTTAGAGCCTTATAAAAAAGGATTTGAACAGTTATTGAAGACTCCCTTGATCTATTTGGAGACTTACCTTGCCAGTGAGGGTTTTATTGCTTTTCAGGCTAACCCTGATAATAAATCTATGAGACTAGTGCTCAACAATGGAATATTTTATGAGTTTGTGCCATTCAATGAAAACAACTTTTCTGAAGATGGAGAAATAGTTGACAATCCAGAAACTTACAATATTCATCAGGTTGAGCAGCACAAAGAATACGCATTACTTATTTCTACCAATGCTGGAGCATGGAGGTATCTAATTGGTGACGTGATCAAATTCATATCTCTTGAGAATTCGGAACTTGTAATTACGGGACGAACTAAACATTTTCTTAGTTTATGTGGAGAGCATCTTTCTGTTGACAATATGAATAAGGCAGTTGAGCTTGTGAGTCAAGATTTGAATCTTGCAGTAAAGGAATTTACGGTGATTGGTGAGCCATCTGGCACTTTGTTTGCCCATAATTGGTATTTGGGTGTAGATGGAGTGGTTGATAGTCTAGTGGTGGAAAAAGCCTTAGATGATAAACTGATGATGCTTAACGACGATTACAAAGTGGAGAGAGGTCACGCCCTAAAAGAGATCAAAATGAACATCTTACCTTCCAGGGTCTTTTACGATTGGATGAAATCACAAGGCAAAGAAGGAGGGCAGTCCAAATTCCCAAGAGTGTTGAAAAAAGAAAAAGCGGCTGACTGGAAAAATTTTCTCAAGAGCCAAAACCTAATCTAGTCTTAATGCCACCATACATCAATGGGATTTTCTTGGGTCTGATTTTTATATTTTCCTTTGGCCCAGGCTTTTTTTCATTGATTCAAACAAGTATTCAAAAAGGATTTGGAAAGGCCATATTCATGGTTTTTGGCATTTCTTTGAGCGATATTTTTTATGTTTCAATTGGCTTAATGGGACTTTCAAAGTTGCTGGAGGCTCCCAATATCAAATTTTTGCTTGCAATTGTCGGAACATGCGTTTTGTTTATCTACGGAATATTTTCGTGGTTTAAAAAACCTAAAATTTATGAAGTTGACTCTGATAATAAAATAGATAAGAACTTCTATAAATATGTGATAAAAGGATTTGTATTGAGTGGATTAAATCCATTTACGCTTGTCTTTTGGATTGGATTGATTGGATTTGTGGCAGTAAAATATGATTATACGTTCTCACAAAAAGTTTATTTCTTCTCAGGTGTGTTGTCCACTATACTTGTGACTGATCTGTTGAAAGCATTTTTAGCGAATAGATTGAGAAATGTAGTCACGACCCGATCCATTTTAATAATGAATAGATCTGTTGGATTGATTTTGATTCTGTTTGCAATAAGAATTATTTTCTTTCTATTTGACCAAAACGGGGAAATTGAATTACCTGTGCCTTAGGTTATTAGCTTGGAGAGACCAACTGATCCAATTCTTGAATCATGTGATCAATTTTTAGATCAATTTCAACTGGAGATATTTCTGGAGATTTAATCAGTGAGTCCAACTCATAATAGATATGCATTTCAAGTTTTCTGTTAGGCAAATTTGGATAGTCAAGTGCGTTTTTTATGTGGAGCCGTGCATATTTTAATGCTACAATTGCCATATCGTGGTTGTTGCTATCGGCATATTTTTCAGACACTCGAAGTTCCGCAAGAGAAATTATGTTCATTGTGTTTGAAAATGCCGCATTCATGTCGTCACTTTTCAAAGAGTCTGTCAATAATTCCCTTTCAATATCTTCTAATTGTTCGATGGCTGTTTCCACATACTCACTACTCTCCACATCCACATCCAGTTCTAGGTTTTTTAAGGATTTCACGGCACTTTGCAAATGAAATAAACTCCTATCATATGCACCTTCTTTTGCGAAAAGGCGTGCATTTTTCAAGAACATATCAGCGTTAAGGTTTGCGTCATTAAGACTGACATGATCATCTTTATAAGTGAGATGCACCTTTGAAGCGATATACGCCATGCAGATAATGAGTATGGCAAAGCCGATAAATTTAAAAGCGCCCATGTTTTTTCTCTCTAGTTATAACTAAATAAGGAGAATGTCAATGATCTATGGCATCAATCACTGATTGCGCTTGTCATAAAGGTAGATTTAAAAAATAGCCACAGCAATAAAAAGACTAGCGCCCATTTCAGATAAGCTAGATAGAAATCTGTTGTGTCCTTGTATCGTGATTCTTTGATGTCAGCTTTTTCTAACTCATCAATTTGTGAAAAAACCTGCTCCAAGGCCGATTTATCTGTTACTCGATAAAAATTCCCATTGCCAATCTTAGCTATTTCTCGGAGGGTAGTTTCATCCAGGTTATTCTCGACGTACCTCACTCTTCCGAAATGATCACGCCCAAAAGGCACCCGACCTTCACGCCCAATACCAATGGTGTAAATTTTGATATTATAAGCTTGAGCCAACTTGGCAGCTGTTAGGGGATCGATATTTCCGGCGGTATTTTCACCATCACTAAGAAGGATCATCACCCGCGAATTTGAATTGGATTCTCTTAGCCGATTGGTAGCTACAGCGATTGAACTACCGATAGCTGTACCACGACTTTCGATCAGATCAAATTGAATTTCGTCTATGTAAGTATTGAGTAAATCATAATCTGTAGTCAACGGAGAGCGCGAATAGGCATCACCTGAGAAAACCACCAAACCGATTCTATCCTGAAAACGGCCTTCTACAAAGTTTCTGGCAACTTCCTTAGCGGCTTCCAGACGGTTTGGTTCAAAATCCTGAAGCTCCATAGATTGAGAAATATCTATGACCATCATGATATCAATACCTTCACTCCATTGTTCCACTTGCTCATTGGTAGATTGTGGTCTTGCCAAAGCAACAAGAATCAAAATCAATGATAGTGTAAATAAAATTGGAGGGACAAAGCGTAACAGACTGATTGGGTCACTTTTAATGTCCTTTTTGTTTAGTGCGACGGGTAGCTTTTTAGAAAAATGGTATAGAATAAACCATCTTAATAGTAAAATTAGAATCGCTACAGGGATAACATATAACCATATGGGTGCTTCCCAGTCAAATGCCCGTAGGGTATCAGGCTCAAACCATCGCGTTGAAAACCATGTGCCCACAGATCCGAACTTATCTTCCATTTTTGATCTCTTCTACTATTATCGAATACCTGTTTTGTGTGAAATCTTCAATGCTTTGAAAATATTTATAGAGACTCTCATCAAGAAGACCACCATAAACAAATCTGTCAATATTCTTCAGCGGATCTGACAGTTCCTGGGTATATCCAAAACTTAAAATTTCCTTAGAGGTCAGCTTTGAGTAAGGTTTATTCTCTAGTGTTTCGGCAAATAGTTTCCATTTCGCAATGGCTACTTCGGCGGTTTGTTTCTCTGGTTTTGTTTTGAGTTTTCTGATGTATTCAGTGAGTTCATCAGAAAATCTGATATATTCTTTTTTCAGCTTTCTTAGTTTCAATGCTCTCAGTATTTTCTTTCCAAAGATTAACAAAACAATGATCGCAATAATAGCCAAAACACCCAGAATGATCCACAACATTGGGAAATTGAAAATCGTGTCCACATTGGCAAAAGCCAAATTAGTTTTTAATTGAGTCGTATCTGAGATTTCAGGGACCAGCTGATTAAAGAGAAGGGAATCTGCTTTGCTATATATAAGTGTGCTGTCACCTTTAGATGTGAAAATGATTGCTGGCAATTTGAGATATTGGACCAGGTCAATCTCATAGCATTGTAGTGTATATATGACAGTGTCGTATATCTCCCCTGATTTTAGCTGAGAAGGGTAATAGTTTTTGGCCATGTATTCAAATGGCTCAAAATTGTATGTGCTGTCTGGAAGGACGAGAGAAACGTTCTCTGGATAAGTGGCTGACATCCAAAAGTCAATCGGATCGCCAACCTCGAAGTATTCTTGAACAAATCCACCTCGAACCTTTATTTCTTGCGCCGTACCAAAACGAGCAATAATAAATAAAACACAAATCAAAAAAAGTAATTTACCGCGCACGTTGAACACTTGATTTGTTTCTATGTCTGAATAACTTGATGAGTTTTGGTACATAGTCGTCTCCTGTCTCAATCGCCACATAGTTAACATCATTTCTACCACAAAATTTTTCTAAATCTGAGCTGTTCTTTTTATAGGTTTTGTCCATGGTATTTCGGAAGCTGCCAGAAGAAGTATTGACCCAAAGGGTTTTACCAGACTCCTTATCTATCAGTGGAATTATCCCCAAGCCCGGCATATTAGATTCTCGCTGATCAAAAAGCTGGATGACTATCAGATCATGCTTTCGAGCCAATCCTTTCAGGCTGTGTTCATAATCTTCATCAATAAAATCAGAAATCATGAATATGACAGCCTTCTTTTTAACCAAGCCCAACGCAGTTTTAATTGCATAATTAAGGTCTGTTTTTTTTGATTTTGGTATTAATTTGAATATCGAAGTAAGGACCTCATATGAATGTTTCGTTCCTTTACCTGGTTTGATATATTTTTCTTTTTGATCTGAAAAAGAAAGTAACCCGACCTGACTATTTTCTTTTATTGCCGAAATTGATAACAATGCTCCAATCTCTTTGGCCAGATCTATTTTCTGGTTTCCTTCTTTTCCAATTTCCTGCGAGGCAGATACGTCTAGTATAAATAATACGGTTTGTTCTTTTTCTTCAATGAAGGTTTTGACGAAGGTGCCATGACCTTTCGCTGACACATTCCAATCGATGGTTCGAACATCATCTCCATATTGATAGGAGCGGACACTATCAAATTCTAAACCAGATCCTTTGAAAATAGAATGGAAGTCTCCCTGCATCTGCGAGTTGATCGCCTTGCGAATTCTGATTTCATATTTTCTCAGCTTTTTGAGGATGTCCTTCATGAATTGTAAATTTGAATTCTCCCTTTAGGATAACTTCGCACAAAATTATACTAAATGAACTTGCAAGGAAGAAACAACATTAAGAATTACGGTGATATACCTTGCAACATGGGCATCTCGTTACAATTTTAACTTTCATTAACAAAAACTTAGATAATAGCTTCGTGAATAAATCAATGTTAACCGGATTACTGCTTTTATTTGGATGTATCCAGATGAATTCGGAGGTGCCTGACGATTTGTTAGACAAGGAAGAGATGGCGAAGGTCATGACCGAAATTCATATTCTTGAAGCGAGAATTTATAAACTTTACTTGAAACAAGATTCAGGAAAGTTTTTGTATGATCATTTTGAAGGTCGTCTATTGGATAGTTTAAATATACCAAAAGATCAGTTTGATAGGAGTTTGGACTATTATTTTACACAAGATGTAAAAGGTTTTCAGAAGATTTATGAAGTGGTGGTTGATTCTCTGTTGTCAAGACAGAAGCTGGCCAAAGACTAAGCCGAATGTTGATTTTTCCTAAAGATTATAATTACAAATTGGGCATGGATCAGATTTTTGATCTTGTCAAGAGCAAATGCAAATCTGATTTAGGCGTTGAATTTTTAGCGCAAGTGAAACCATCTTCTATCCTAGTAGAAGTAGAGCTGGGACTTAATCAAACGGATGAGATGCTCAGAATCTTGTCGGAAGCAGTCAATCTTCCTGCAAGAGATTTTAGGGATATTCGAGATTTTTTGAGGCGATCTCGTGCGCAAGGCACTTTTCTAATGGCAGAAGATTTTGCGACACTAAAAGCTACACTGCAGGTGCTTTATGATTGGACACAATTTCTAAAAAAGAGACAATCCGAATCCCCAGAGCTATTTAAACTTACTTTAGGATTTGTTGCGGATAAAATACTGATTGAATCTATTGATCGAATTATAGATGAAAGAGGAATTGTGCGGGACAATGCCAGTCCCGAGCTTGCGGCTATCAGAAGCCTTTTGATTCAAAAAGAGCGCGACGTTAGGACCGCCATTAATAAAATCTTGCGAAAGTCGATCCAGGATAAATTTACGGACGAAGATAGCTCTGTTACTATCAGAGAAGGCAGGTTAGTTATTCCTGTTAGAGCCGAAAATAAAAGAAAAATTCAAGGTTTTATTCATGACGAATCTGCAACAGGGCAAACGGTCTATTTAGAACCAACCGAAACATTGCAGTTAAATAATGAAGTGCGTGAGCTTCAATATCGTGAGAAAAGAGAGATTGCACGTATTTTAACTAAGCTCACGGATTTGGTTAGAGAATCTCATGCCGATTTGGAAAAGGGCTCATTTTTTATTGGTCTGCTCGATTTTATTCATGCCAAAGCAAAATTCGCTATTCAAATAAATGCAGTAAAGCCGAAACTACAGAAATATCCAATTATCAATTGGCGTGATGCACGGCATCCACTTTTGTGGCTTTCACACAATGCCAATGGCCAATCAACAATTCCACTTTCGTTGAGACTCAGTCGACAGGAAAACCGGATTCTCGTGATATCCGGTCCGAATGCAGGTGGCAAATCTGTGGCATTAAAAACAGTCGGTTTGATCCAGTACATGTTTCAATGTGGTTTTCTGGTGCCTGTTGATGAACGTTCGGAGTTTGGCATTTTTAAGAGTTTGTTTTTGGATATTGGTGATACTCAATCTCTCGAAAACGATTTGAGTACGTACAGTTCGCATTTATCGGCCATGAAACATTTCAACGAGTTGGCTGATCGTGATAGTCTTTTTATGATTGATGAATTTGGAACTGGGACAGAACCACAATTTGGTGGGGCTATAGCCGAATCCATATTAAATGAGCTTCATAAAAAGAAGGCGTTTGGAGTAGTTACCACACACTATCAAAACCTGAAAAAATACGCTGAGAATAATTTTGGTGTAGTCAATGGAGCCATGAAATATGACCTGGCAGAACTTGAGCCATTGTTTGAGCTTGAAATAGGCAAGCCGGGAAGTTCCTTTGCTTTTGAGATTGCAAGAAAAATTGGATTACCAAAATTTCTTATAGCCGAGGCAAAAACGAAAATTGGTAGTCATCAGGTAGAGTACGAATATCTGCTCAATGACTTGGAGCGGGAGAGAAGCAAATTTAAGTTGCTTTCAAAAAAAATAGAAAAAGACGAAAAAGAGATCTCAGAAGTAAGAAAGGACTATGAGGATTTGCGGAAAATGGTACAAGATGAGCGAAAGGAAATCGTGAAACGGGCCAAAATAGAAGCAAAACAAATTTTGGATGCAGCAAATAAACAAATAGAGCAAACCATCAGGGAGATCAAGGAACAGAAAGCGGATAAGGAAAAGACCATTCAAGCACGTGGAAAACTGGAGGCTTTTAAACAAAACAGACTTAAAGACACGGATCACAAAGAAAAAGTAGAAGAAAAGGCGGTCTTTAAAATAGGAGATATGGTCACCATATCAGGTCAGGATACTGCTGGTGAAGTGATGCATGTAAAAGGTAAACAAGCTCAAGTTCAGTTTGGAAATATTATTTCGTTTATTGATATCAAAAAACTTGAAAAATCAACTTCTGTCACCGTAAAGCAAAAAGAGCGTTCGTATCGACGCATAGGCGGCATCAATATGCTAGAAAGGATGGCACAGTTTAATGGGGAATTGGATATCCGTGGCGTACGTGCAGAAGAGGCATTGGGAAAAGTAGACGAATACATCGACCATGCACTGATTCTTGGTACGGATCAAGTGCGTATTTTGCACGGAAAGGGTCATGGCATTCTTAGAGACCTGATCAGAAATCATCTTAAAGGGCATCAGAGTGTGTCATCAACTGTTGACGAACATATTGATTTTGGAGGAAGCGGGATTACAGTCATTACTTTTAGATGAAAGAATACAATCGCGCACAGCTAGCACTTAGAAATGGTACTGAAAAGGAAGAGATTTGGGTCGCGTACCAAGGCAAAATATATGAAGTCACCAAATCTCGACTATGGCGTGATGGAAAGCACTACGAACATTGGGCTGGTCAGGATTTAACTGATGAACTGCCAGATGCGCCACATACCGAGAAGGTCTTTGAAAAATTCATACAAATAGGTATACTAGTATCATGATATTAATAGCTGAAGCAGGCAGTACCAAAACAGATTGGCGCATCATTTCACAAGATGGGGTGAAAAAACAAGCCTCAGGTGGTTTTAATCCCGTTGTAAATTTTGATTCTGTTTATCTGACACAGATAGAGTCACAGTTTATGGAGATTAAAGCCAAGGTTCAAAAAGTTTTTTTTTATTCTGCAGGAATCAATCAGGATTTAGATTTTAGCGCTGTAGTATCCGAGTTGAAAAAGATATTCAGCAATGCCAAAATTGAAATTGCATCTGATCTATTGGCCGCAGGAAGGTCATTGTATGGGTCAGATACAGGGATGATTGGGATTTTGGGAACAGGAGCTGCTCTGGGGAGATATGAAAACCATCAGATGGTTTACCGTGTGCCATCACTGGGGTATATATTAGGCGATGAAGGAAGTGGATTTTATTTGGGTAAAGAACTTATCAAACGTGTATTACGGGATCAAGTACCAAAAGAATTGAAAGAAGCTTTTCTCTTTAAGTATCCTGAATTTAACGAACGTAAAATACTCAATACGATCTACGGTGGATCTCGTCCGAACAAGGTTATTGCCTCATATTGTGAATTTTTAAGCCATCATCAAAACCATCCCTATTTTAATCATTTGATTTATAAAGCTTTTATGCACTTTTTTGACTCATTTCATAATCATTTCATTCATGAAAAGGAGCTGAAATGGCGTTTTGTAGGTTCTGTCGCTTTTTACTTCGAAGAAATACTCAAGAAGGCTGGCTCAGAATACGATCTGTATATAGATCAAGTGATTCAAGCACCGATTGATGCGCTCACACTTTATCATCAACAAAATGGATAAACTACCCATTACTGAAAAAGAGTCTAATTTCTCCGATATTGATAAAATGTCCACTTCGGAGATCATATCAGCGATCAGTAGCGAAGATGCTACAGTAGCCCACAGTATTCAATCGTGTCTTCCTCAAATAGAAATATTAGTTGAAGCCATCTTTGAGAGAATGAAAGAAGGTGGGCGATTATTTTATATTGGTTCAGGCACAAGCGGTAGGCTGGGTATTGTAGATGCCTCAGAATGCCCACCCACCTTTGGCGTTTCGCACGATTTGGTCATCGGAATAATAGCTGGTGGTGATACGGCCATTAGGAAGGCAGTGGAGTTTGCAGAGGACAATGAAAATCAGGCGTGGATTGATTTGGAGCCATACAAACCTGGTATTCTTGATACCGTCATAGGCATAGCCGCATCAGGAACCACACCATATGTGATTGGCGGAATAAATAAAGCAAACAAGCATAAGCTGCTCACCGGATGCATCACTTGTAATCCAGGTTCGCTACTGGGGCTGGCTGTTGCTAAACCTGTAGAAGTGAGTGTAGGCCCTGAATTTATCACTGGCAGCACCCGAATGAAATCAGGAACAGCACAGAAAATGATTCTCAATATGATATCAACTGCGCTTATGGTTAAAATGGGCAGAGTACAAGGCAACAGGATGGTGAATATGCAATTGACCAATAAGAAATTGGAAGATAGAGGAGCCAGGATGATTATGGAGGCACTGGATATTCAGGAAGCAGAGGCAGTCGCTTTGCTCCATAAATATGGTTCCGTCCGTGAGGCGATCAAAAATCCCAGATAAAAATTATTCATGCCTGTTATTTAATTGTTACCGACAAAAATTTAAGAAAACTAATTCACCGAATTATATTTTGCGATTCTTAAATCGAGCAATGTATATTTTAAGTTGAATCCGCTAACTCATAATTTATTATTTGTTTCATTGAAATATTTTCAATTGAAATGGCTTTGGTGTTAAGAGTTCATTAAATCCATGGTAGAAAATTAATTTTATGGAAAACAATCCTTTCATATTTAAAGTTATTTTTGAGTTCAAAATCATTAAACCATACCCGTACTTATATGAAGAAAAACTTACTTAATTTTATTTTGACTTTAACAGTCATGCTATTTGCTGTGGCTGGTTATAGTCAAGGATCTACCAGCTCGGCATTAAATGGTCGCATTGCTGATGCTGGCAATGAGTCGCTCATAGGAGCTACTGTAATAGCTGTTCACATTCCCACGGGAACTCAATACGGAACAGTAACCAACCTTGACGGATATTATTTCTTTCCTACGGTAAGAGTAGGTGGGCCGTACAAATTAACTATCACATATGTTGGCTATGATGGAGTTTCGATTGACAATGTTTTTTTGAAATTAGGAGAAAAGAGAAATCTTGATTTTGATTTAAATGAAGCTTCTGAAAAATTGGCCGCAGTGGTAATTTCGGCTCAAACTGATTATGTAATGAATTCAGGTCGCACTGGAGCCTCAACCAATGTTTCAACGGAAACAATAAATACCAACCCATCGATCAATAGATCTATTGAAGATTTTGTTCGGTTGACACCTCAGGCAGCTTCAGGAGTGGGTAATGGGGGAGTTTCAATTGCTGGTAGCAATAGTAGATACAACAATGTAACCATTGACGGAGCAGTTAGTAATGATGCCTTTGGTTTGAATGCCGATGGTTTGCCTGGAAGCAGTGCTGGATCAGAACCAATTAGTTTGGATGCTATCGAACAGATTTCTATTCTAGTAGCTCCTTATGATGTTACCAAAGGAGCTTTTACTGGAGGGGGTATTAATGCAATTACCAGAAGTGGTTCAAATAATTTTGATGGCTCAGTATATTATTATACCAGAAGCGAAAATCTTGCTGGAAAAACAATTGGTGAAGATAGAACTGAGCAGGCTCCATTCTTCAATAGACAGTATGGCGCAAGAGTAGGAGGTCCTATCATCAAGGACAAACTTTTCTTTTTCGCCAGTGCTGAGTTGCAAAAAGCAGAAACTCCAAACCAAATCGGACTTGTAAGTCAGGCAACTTTGGATACTTATGGTACAAACGTACCAGCCAATGTATCATTTGTAAGTACTGAAACGGCTGATCAAGTAAAGAACCATCTGATCAATAATTATGGATATGACCCAGGAACCTACGGTGCTTTGGTACCTCAATCACAAAACACAAAACTTTTTGGAAAGATTGATTGGAACATTAATCAAAATCACCAAATATCCTTGAGACATAGTTATTTACATGCTACTGATGAAAACATATCAAGAAGTCAATCAACTTTGGAGTTTTCAAATAATGGATATTTGAATGATGTAACTAGTAACTCGACTATTCTAGAACTTAGAAGCCGATTAGGCGATAATATGTCCAACAACTTGATAGTAGGTTATACTTCTATCAATCGTGAGCGAAATTTGGATGACTATGGCCCACTTTTTCCTCATATTGACATAAGAGAAAGTGGTAATTTAATAAGAGCAGGTTCTCAAAGAAGTTCTGTTGGTAACGTATTGGAGCAAGGTATAGGTCAATTGACAAATAACTTTACCATTTTCAAGAACAAACATGTTATTACTTTCGGAACGCACAATGAGTTATTTCATATCTACAACTCATTCGTAAATAGATTCAACGGACATTATGAATTCTCAGATTTGGATGACTTTTTGGGAAATACTTTCAACGATAATTCAAATAATAGATTTAGAGTAGCCTATTCGCTGGATTATTTTAATGATAGATACCAACCTGCAGACCTTAACTTTCTTCAATCGGGTTTTTACGTTCAGGATGAATGGTCTGTAAACGATCAATTAAAAGTTACGGCTGGATTGAGATTAGATATTCCAATATTTATTGATAAGCCAACTAATAATCAATTGTTTAAAGATGAATTTAACAGGAATACGCAAGATGTACCTAGCGGTCAGCTGCTTTGGTCTCCGCGTGTTGGATTTAACTATGATGTAAAAGGCGATAAATCAATTCAGATAAGAGGTGGTATTGGAGTATTTACTGGTCGTGTTCCTTTTGTTTGGATTTCCAATGCTTATACCAATGCTGGAGCTACTATTTCCACCTTAAGTGTCAGAGGAAATTCTTCATCTGTTGGTAACGTTCCATTTTATCCTTTGGATGGAAATAGAACTTATGAATACTACATTGCCAATTCAATCGGAGCTAGTGGTGTAGATGACCCAGCTGTGAAAGCAGAAATAGAAAGACTTCAAGCAAATTCTCCAACGTCACAAATTGATGCACTAGATAAGGATTTGAAAATGCCTCAGACCCTGAGATCAAACATGGCAATTGATGTAAAACTACCGTTTGGTATGACTGGTACTTTGGAAGCTATTTACTCAAATGCTATCAATGCAATTCAATATCAAAATCTTCAATTAGGAGCCACAGACGGTACAATATCAACCGAGGAGAATAGGCCAACATACTCAGTTAATCAAATCAATAATAATTTCTTTGATGTTTATCTTCTGACAAATACCAATAAAGGCTATCAGTACAGTTTCACTGGTCAGTTAAACAAATCATGGTCTAAAAATTTCGCTGCGTCTGCTGCTTACACTTATGGCGTCTCTAAAGATGTAAATGGAGGGACACATACCACAGCTAATTCTGGATGGGAGTTTAACCCAACACCAAGCAGTCCTAATGAGCCAATATTGAGCTATTCTGTATGGGATTTAAGACATAGATTGATGGCAAATTTTAATTATATTTTTGAATATTCTGCTTACGCAAGTACTTCCATTGGTGTTTTCTTAAATGCCCAATCAGGTTCTCCTTTCACTTATTTGGTTAATGGAGATTTGAATGGGGATGGTTCTTCAGGTAACGATCAGGTTTATATACCTGCTAATCAAAGTGAGATTATTTTTGGCGATAACGGAACTGCCTATAATCAAGCGACACAAGATGAACTTTGGAGTCAGTTAAATGCATTCATAGAAAAAGATGATTACTTAAGTGGAAACAGAGGTAAAATAGCTGAGAGAAACGGCGCTAGAACGCCATGGACATCAACCATTGACATGAGAATCATGCAAGAATTCAAGCTTAAGGCAGGAGAAAACAATAACAAGCTACAAGTCTCTCTTGATATAGAGAACGTGACTAATTTATTGAATAAGGGCTGGGGAAGAATATATAATGTCCAGTTTAACACTTACAACCTACTTAATCAGGAAGGATTTGATGCTACCTCAGGTCAGCCGATATACGATTATTCAGATAGAGAAGAACCTTGGAGTATAAATAATGGATCTTCCATTTGGAGAATGCAACTAGGTTTGAGATACATTTTTGAATAAAAACTATTTATCACTTAATAAAAAAAGGGACTTTCGAGTCCCTTTTTTATGTCCAGGGATGTAAGAGGAGAGTAACACATTATATGGGTCATGGAAATATGTTTTACAGTTAGGCAAATTAAAATATGGTTAAATTCACGACCCGAACAGATTTTTATTCATGGGAATTGAGATCATTAATAACATCATAAAGTCTATGAAAACAATTCCAACAATCATTTTCTTACCTTTTTTTGCTTTCCTTTTAAGTTTTCACTTAGCAGCACAAAATATAGTTATCAATGAAGTGATGACATCAAATAATGTCTCATTGCAAGATGAAGACGGTGATTTTCCTGATTGGATCGAACTATTCAATAAAAGTGCAGAAAACATTGATCTGACAGGCTATGGTTTGTCAGACAAGAAAGAAAATAGGTGGATTTTGCCAGCATTGACTTTAAGTCCGAATAGTCATTTGCTCGTATTTGCTTCTGATAAAAACCGAAGTACTCTCTCTTTGAATTGGGAAACATTGATCGCCGAAGGAGATAATTGGACGTATCAAGTGCCAAGTCAAGAACCAGTTGATGATTGGAAAGTTTTGGATTTTGACGATTCTGAATGGCCTGTTGGTGCAAGCGGGTTTGGTTATGGAGATAATGATGACGTTACCATTCTTCAAAATATTATGTCTGTATTTATCCGAAAAACCTTTCAAATAGAACAATTGTCAGACATTGGTGGAATGATACTGGATATCGACTATGATGATGCTTTCGTGGCATATATCAATGGACAGGAGGTAGCAAGAGCCAATATCAGTTCTAATGGCAGCCCATCATTCAGCCAAGTTGCCGATAATTTTGATCATGAGGCGGGAATGTATCAAGGACGTGCCCCAGATCGATTTGATCTTGGAGGACTTTCAGGTATTCTCGTAGAAGGTGTAAACGTCATTGCAATCCAAATCCATAATCACAGTACAGGTTCTTCAGATTTAACTGCAATACCTTTTTTGACGGTTGGTCATATATCAGGAGGTAGTTATGAAACTCCTGAAATTTTAAAATTTCCGAATTTTGGAGGTCTACATACTGATTTTAAACTTTCATCTGAGGGTGAAACATTATACTTAACAAAACCTGATGGTGCACATGAGGACTCAGTAATGATGGGGGTTATTAAGTCTGATTTATCGTATGGTAGAGCTCCTGATGGAAGTGAAAATTTTGGATTTTTTGTAGAGCCAACTCCTGGAGATATTAATGCTTCAGAAGCATATACTGGCTTTTCTGGTGGTGTCGAGTTTTCGGTTCTTGGTGGCATTTATCAGTCAATGGTAACACTCACTCTGAGTGCCGACAATAATCAAAGTTCGATCTATTATACCCTGGACGGGTCAATCCCAAGTTCCTTAAGTCTAGTATATACCAGTCCCATTCTCATTGAAAGTCCTACCGTTGTAAATACTAAGGTCATTGAATCAGGGAAATTACCTGGTAAAATGCGCAGTGAAACTTATTTGATTAATGTTACTCACGGCAATTTACCAATCGTATCCATCAGTACAGATTCGGAAAACCTATGGAATTGGGAAACAGGTATATATGTACTTGGTCCAAATGCTGAACAAAATCAACCAAATTTTGGAGCTAATTTTTGGATGGATTGGGAGATACCAATTAGCATTCAATTAATCGAACCTGATGGTAGTGGGTTTTCAATGAATGCAGGAGCAAAGATATTTGGTGGATGGTCCAGAGCAAATACGCAAAAGTCGCTGGCGATTCATTTTAGAGATAATTATGAAGGAGAACTTAACTATAGAATTTTTCCGGAACGGGATTTAGAAGTTTATCATAGCCTGGTTCTGAGAAATTCTGGTAATGATTGGAATAAAGCCATGATTAGAGATGGTTTTATTACTTCGCTTGTACATGAAGATATAGATCAACAAGCGTTTCGACCATCAGTGGTTTATCTCAATGGAGAATATTGGGGCATTTTAAATATTCGTGAAAAGATTAATGAGGATTTTTTAGCAGAACATCATCAAATTAACGCAAAGGATATTCATCTTTTAGAAGCAAGTGGCAATGTGCTCGAAGGAAATAATGATCATTTTATTGCCATGCGTAATTTCATCAGCCTTAATGACATGGCTTTGGACGAAAATTATGAATATGTCCAAACTCAAATGGACGTCCAAAATTTTATCAAATATCAGGTTGTTAATATTTTCATAAGTAATCATGACTGGCCTGGGAATAACATCAAATTTTGGAGGGAAAACAAGCCTGGAGCAAAATGGAGATGGATTAGTTATGATAGAGACTTTGGATTCAATATTTTCGGTGAGGGAAATAATGCGAATTCTTTAAAGGCCGCTATTGCTACGAATGGTCCTGATTGGCCGAATCCACCATGGTCCACTTTACTTTTGAGAAGGCTTATCCAAAACGAATCTTTCAAGATTGATTTTCTCAATTTCTTTGCTGATGAGCTAAATACCACCTATAAATCATCAAATGTTATAGAAGAAATAAATAAGTTTTCAGACTTGATCAAAGATGAAATAGAAGATCACATGATTAGATGGGAAAGCAGCTTGGGGAATTGGCAATATGAAATTTCCACCATGAAAAATTTCGCAAATGTGAGAACTGGGTATGTTTGGGGATTTTTGGAAAATGAGTTTAAAGTGAGCGAAAATCAAATATCCCTTCAAAATGCTGATACGGATAAAGGATTTATTCGTGTTAACTCGTTGAAAATTGAAAATGAAAATTGGTCAGGACATTATTTTTCGGGCATTCCAATTAAGGTAACAGCAATCCCAAAGCCAGGAAATGTATTTGTGGGTTGGGAGGGATTTACAAATTCATCCAATCATCAACTTAGTATTGACCCAACCAGCACAATTACATTAAAGGCTATTTTTTCAACCAAAACTGAAAATAATATAGATGTTATAATCAACGAGATTAAGTACAAATCTTCAGGTTTAAGTAATACAGATGACTGGGTGGAGCTGTCTAATCTCAGTGTGAGTAGTAT
>JBLICU010000019.1:0-45202 GCA_047632435.1 Cyclobacteriaceae bacterium | reverse complement strand
AATTAAAACAATAAGGCCAGCGAAGAGAGATTTTGACGGAGAGAGATTCATAGAAAATGGGGTTTATATTTCTTACATATTAATGGTAAATATAAACAGAATAAATATAACTATATTACTAATTAATAAGATAAAAATAAGATAAGTTTTTACCAACTATTGCTAATCAAAGAGAATGAAAATTCACCTGAATACCCATATAATTAAATGGTTTACCCATCAAAACGAAAAAAAATTGGTCATTTGCTGACCTCAACAAACAATCCCGCTTCTTTCTTCTCCACTTTAGCATGACCACCTTGTGTCAGACCTTTTATAGCTTTATCCCATTTTTTATTAGAAAAGCCAGTTTGTTCTTTTAGCGCATTGAGATCAATTTTTCCTTCCTTTTGCAACAAATCGAGTATTAATTTTTCATCCTCACTCAAAGCTAAAACGACAACTTTTTTAACTGGTCTCATCTGTGGGAAAAACAAGACATCCTGTATAGAGTTGGAGTTGGTCATAATCATGGTCAAGCGATCTATTCCCAAGCCAACACCTGACGTAGGTGGCATTCCATATTCCAAGGCACGAAGGAAATCTTCATCCATGGCCATGGCTTCTTCGTCTCCCCTTTTGGCAAGCTCCAGTTGCTCCTCAAATCTCGCTCGCTGATCAATTGGGTCATTCAGCTCAGAATATGCATTCATAATTTCCTTGCCATTACAAATCGCCTCGAAGCGCTCCACCAAGCCGGGTTTTGATCTGTGCTTTTTGGTGAGTGGGGACATTTCCTCAGGATAGTCAGTAATAAAAGTTGGTTGAATCAATTGTCCTTCACATTTTTCACCAAAAATCTCATCGATCAATTTGGCTTTACCCATGGTATCATCGGTAGGCACATGTAACTGCTTGCAAGTTTGGAGTAATGCCGCTTCGTCCATCTCACTGATGTCAATGCCTGTAAAATGCTCTATGGCTTCAAACATGGTGAATCGCTTCCATGGTCTCTGGAAATCAATCACATTTTTACCCACTGTGATTTTGGTATCTCCATGCAGATTCATGGCTATTTTCTCTACTAATTCTTCCATGAAATCCATCATCCAGAAATAGTCCTTATAGGCTACATATAGCTCTACCTGGGTGAATTCAGGATTGTGGAAACGAGACATCCCTTCATTACGGAAATCTTTTGCAAACTCATATACACCGTCAAAACCACCGACAATCAATCTTTTCAAATACAACTCATTGGCTATCCGCAAGAAAAGTGGCATGTCCAATGTGTTGTGATGCGTCTTGAATGGACGAGCCGCTGCACCACCATGAATCGGCTGTAAAATGGGTGTTTCCACCTCAAGATATCCGTGATCATTCATGAAGTTACGAATGGTATTGACCAGCTGTGTCCTTTTGATAAATGTCTCCTTCACATGTGGATTTACAATCAGATCAAGGTACCGCTGGCGATATCGTTGCTCAGGATCGGTAAACGCATCCCATACTTTCTGATTGCCTTCCGCATCTTCGCCTTCTTTCACAATTGGAAGCGGTTTCAATGACTTGGTGAGAAGCTTTAATGAAGTAACGTGTATAGATATTTCACCAACTTGAGTCATGAACACATATCCTCTGATACCGATAATGTCACCTATGTCCAGTTTCTTTTTGAAGATATCATTGTACAATGTTTTGTCTTCATCTGGGCAGATATCATCACGTCTCAGATAGATTTGAATACGGCCAGTGCTGTCCTGAATTTCTGCGAAAGAAGCAGAACCCATGATTCTTCGACCCATTAACCTGCCAGCAATGGAAATGTCTTTGTAGTCGTTTTCCCTACGTTCAAAATTCTTATGAATGTCTGCTGAATTCGCATTCACATGAAACATGGCCGCAGGATAGGGGTCAATCCCCATTTTGATCAATTCCTCGCGTTCTTTTCTTCTCTGTAATTCCTGTTCGCTTAAATGCATCTATTCTTTATTTTTCTGTCCGCTGATGATTTCATCTTTTGGCAGCATTTTTCCTTCTTTTCAATTCTTTTTTTACCAATAAAAATTCCCGACTACTTTGACCAGCTATCGAGGTATTTTCATCTGCCCTACGAAATAAATAGGGCAATACCTTTTCCACAGGGCCATAAGGAACATATTTGGCCACATTGAAGCCCAATGAAGCCAATTTGAAGCTGATGTTGTCACTCATCCCCAAAAGTTGCGCAAAATAAACCCTTTCATCGTTTTTAGCAATCCCATGTGTATCCATGAGATTGACCAATAGCTGACATGATTGCTCATTGTGCGTGCCAGCGCAAAGAGAGAACTTGTCGATATGTTCTATAGCAAATTTCAGTGCCTTGTTATAATCTTTGTCAGTAGCCGCTTTATTGGGCTGAATCGGGTCAGAATAATTCATTTCCTCGGCACGCTCTCGCTCCTTTTCCATATAAGCACCCCGTACCAATTTGGCAGCAAAATGACCACCATCCTTAGTCACCATTTTATATCCTTCGATCATATTGGGTAGCGCTTGATGCCGATATAGCTGATAGGTATTGTATACCACTGGTCTTTTCTTATTGAATTTTTTCATCAGTTCATAACTGATCTCATCAATCACATCCTGAATCCAGCTGTCTTCCGCATCAATCATAAAACGCATACCATTTGCAGCTGCTTGTTCCACAATTTTTTCTATGCGATAAAGAATTTTCTGGTACTTGACTTCTTCTAGCACAGATAGTTTTTTCCCAGATTGTTTCTTTTCGAGCACATCTGAAGAAGCAATTCCGGTCATCTTAATCACACAAAAAGGAATACTGACATGCTGTTTGGAGTATTCGGAAACGCGCAGCGCCTCCTCCATTGCTTGGTCATATCCTTCTTCAGAATTCTCACCCTCCACAGAATAATCAAGAATTGTTTTCACCTTTCCATTGGCCAATTTGATCATTCTGGGCTCACTGCCAGCGATCGTTTCACCACCACAAAATTGGTCGAAAAGTGTTCGCTTAATTATCCCCTTGACTGGCAATTTGGCTTTCAAAGCAAAGGTAGAGACCAAGGTTCCTACCTTGACCAACCATGGGTAATTCATCGAAGAATAAATAAAATGTGACTTCTTCAACTCCTTATCGGTCTTGTGCGCAAAGGCAGTTGCTGTGTCTTCAAAATTGATTTTTGAACTTTCTGACATAGATTTGAAAACTGAAGCGCAAAGATAGTAAGCCCTCTGCCATTATCTTACTCATTTATTGATTGTTAGAACCAAATTTACCCAGTGAATTTACCTGATTCGATTTCCTTCATTTCAAGTCCGGCGGACGGATTGAAAAGTGTTCTAGAAAAACTCATTCCTGATAAAGTAGTCTTCCTTGTCGATGAAAACACAAGGCAATATTGTCTCCCTCATTTTGAGCTAGGGGAAAATGAGAACATCATTGAAATCAAAAGTGGTGAAATCAATAAAAACCTTAATACCTGCACAGAAATCTGGTCACAACTGACCCATATGGGATTTGGTAGAAAATCACTGCTTGTCAATGTAGGCGGAGGAGTGATAGGCGACATGGGTGGGTTTTGTGCAAGTACCTATAAACGAGGTATCCGTTTTATCAATTTTCCTACCACGCTACTTGCCATGGTAGATGCAAATATTGGTGGTAAGCTGGGAATTGATTTTCAGGGTTTCAAAAATCACATTGGCGTCTTTCAGGATCCCGAAAATGTGTTGATTTACGACGGATTCCTAAAAACGCTTCCGGCCAGAGAATTGCGTTCTGGTTTTGCTGAAGTCATCAAGCATGGATTAATATATGATCGAAATTATTGGGAAACGATAAAGTCAGGACATTTCCCTGATTTCAATTGGCAACAAATAGTGGAAGTTTCAGCCAAGATCAAACATGAAGTAGTCACTGAAGATCCGAAAGAAGCTGGCTTGAGGAAAATCCTCAACTTTGGACATACCCTTGGACATGCCATCGAGACATGGTATCTCAATAATCAAATCAGCCTGTTACACGGTGAAGCCATTGCTGTGGGAATGATTCTGGAGGGGCATCTGGCCATGCAACTAGGAAACTTGCAGGAATCTGAGCTTACTGAAATCACGAGCTATATTCAAAAAATCTATGATCAGATCAGCCTGCCTGATTTCGCTGAATTGGTACCGTTGATGTTGCAGGATAAAAAGAATATTGGCAATGAGTTGAGTTTCTCATTGCTTAATGGGATTGGAGGATGTCTATATGATCAAAAAGTGGATGAAAATATGATTCATGAGGCCATGAATTTCTATTCAAATCTTAAATAAATAAATCATCCTTTTCACCAATATGACGATCTACACTAGTTTTGGAAGTTTTTGTTCTCATCTTCGCTGTTTTCTTTGGGGTAACAAAAAAGAAGGTCAATATTCCAATTAAGAGGGTAGCTAATAAAGGTCCTAAATTTCGGGTTCTGGCCATTTTATAAAATTATTTCAAAGTCTGATGTATAGACACACGATTAACGCATTTGGTGCGTATACTGTTTGACTCAATACCATAATTATTTTTTAAGTGAAAATTCAATTACAAACTTTCAATAATCCGTTAAAAGGACACGTTAAATTGACCTCTTCAAAAAGTGAGAGCAATCGGGCATTACTGATCAATGCTTTGAGTGAGGGCTTACTGGATTTGGATAATCTTTCTGCTGCCAGAGACACACAAACCATGATGCGCCTACTTGGCAATCAATCCAATCCGATTTGGGATGTTTTGGATGCCGGAACGACCATGCGTTTCAGCACGGCATATCTGGCGACTATGGGAACAGGCCAAACGATCACAGGAACTGAGCGCATGAAACAGCGGCCAATTGGTTTATTGGTAGATGCATTGAGAAAGCTTGGTGCAAAAATAGATTACGTTGAAAAAGAAGGTTATCCTCCTTTGAAAATCCACAAAATAACAGACCAGAAATCGACCCAGCTGGACATCCCAGGGAATATTAGCAGCCAGTTTATCAGTGCTCTTTTGATGATTGGCCCCTCTCTACCTAACGGAATCCAAATCAACCTGACTACCGACGTTTTCAGCAGACCATATATTGAAATGACACTTGGGCTGATGAAACGATTTGGTGTTGATGCTATTTGGATTGATAATATGATCACCATAGCCCCGCAAAAATATACCGGCGGTGCATATACCATAGAAAGCGATTGGTCTGGTGCAAGCTATTGGTACTCAATGGCAGCCATCAATAAGGAATCAGACATTACCCTTGGCGGATTGAGAGAAGACAGTCTGCAAGGAGATCAGGAGATTGCAACAATTATGGAAAAGTTGGGCGTTTCAACGCAATACACTGAAAATGGAGCCCATTTGAAATCTAATGGTCGGTTAGATGAAGTGATCGAGATCAATTTTAAAACATGCCCGGATCTGGCTCAAACGGTGATGGTAACAGCTGCGGCAAAAGGCGCCACACTCAAAATGACAGGACTTGAAAGTCTTCACATCAAAGAAACGGATCGCATTGCAGCTATGGCTGCTGAACTGACGAAGATTGGTGGCACACTTACAGCACCGGAGACAGGTCTCTGGATCATGACCCCAGGCTCGATTCCTGATACTTTTTCAGAGATAGAAACCTATGACGATCACCGAATGGCCATGGCCTTTGCTCCTTTGAACCAAATAAGAACAGTCACAATTCTTGATCCCGCAGTGGTCAACAAATCTTATCCTGCCTTTTGGGAAGATATGAAATTGATGGGGATGGAAATGGCATAATTTATATTCTCATTTTAGAACTGATAAGGTACCTGAATAGGATTTACCGCAATTGTCTATTATGTAATAGAAATAAGTGCCTGAAGATAAGCCTTTGCAATTCCAATCATTCTGATAGTTATCGGATTCAAAGACCAGACGTCCAATCCTATTAAAAATCTTTACGGTTAAGTCGTGGTTATGATCACGGATTTCAAACGAATCATTTAAACCATCGCCATTTGGCGTAATGACATTAGGAATCAAACGTAAAGAATTCGAAAAACGGACACTTGTTGACCAGTTCATTCTATTACCACAAATGTCTGTGACTTCTACCGAATAAATTCCTGATTCAAATACCTTCAAAGTCGCCTCTGTAGATCCATTACTCCACAGATAAGTTGAGGCATTGGTTGAGGCATCCAAAATATACAAATCGATACCGCAAACAATGTTTGTTTTACCAAGATCAACTTCCTTTATAGGTTCAATTTTAATAGAAATGGAATCATAATATGTACCACAGGAATTGGTGGCACGGATCCAATAATATCCAGATTCTTCAACTAAATATTTTGAATCTGTGGAGCCATCTGACCATTTATAATTTTCATACTTCGGATCAACTTCTAAAGTAATAGTGGAGTTCTCACAAATGATAATATCATCACCAAGTTCAAAAAATGGGGGCTGATCAAAATCAATCTTGATTGTGTCAAGGTCAATTCCACAATCGTTTTGGGCTTGAACCCAATATATTCCTGATTCTTTGACATTAAAGCTGTCATTATGCGAACCATCTTGCCATGTAAAAGTAGCTTCAGATTGATCTAACTTAAGAATCACCTCAGAGGCATCACAATAGACGGAATCTTTCCCCAAATTAATTATTGGCCTTAAACACCCATGTGAATTAGCAATCCCTTTTATCAAATCTCCATTAAACTCTTCGGAATTGTGTGTCATTCCGCCTATTTCAATTTTCTTGCTCGTTAGATTAAGTTTATAAAGATCCCTCTCCTGAGTGAAGTAAATGGAATTACTCACAATTGTAAAATCACTTATTTGTCGGTTTTCGCCTGAATAGATCAAATTAGGCGTTGACAATTCTCCCAGGTCTTCAAAGGTCAATTCATAAAATGAAAAGCTTGGATCGTTGACTGGCTCACCTTCTATCACCGAAAGACCGTCAAACAAATACAGTTTGTTGCCAGAAAATGCCATAACATCAATATCTGGAATTAGTCTGTCGGTATGAATTTCTGTAACAAACGTACAACTACCGGTAGTAGGATCAACCTCAACAATAGATTCTGCATATAAATCTGATTCTTCAAAACCTCCATTTAGACTTACGGCAGCATAGAGCTTGTGGTCCACTTCATTGTAAGCCAAGGCTTCAGCGAGCCTAATGCTTTCTCCATTTAAATTGAGTGCAGTAGAACCTGGAGGAGTTTCAATCAATTCACCTGTTATTGAAAAACTAATAATAAATGGCGCATCGCGCTGATCAGCTATAGTATGAAAAATACCTTTTTGTTCGTCGTATGTAAGTGTCTGAAGCTCTAAGAAAATATCTCTCGTAATTACTACAAATAACTCGGCATTGCCAGTTGCAGGATCAATAGTCACCAATTTTCCATCTACAAAACCGAAAATCTCTATTTCTTGTGAATAGCATTTAAAATGTAGCAAGGCCAAAAAAATTATAAATAAGGTAGATAATTTAGGTTTATGATTCAATGAATATTTTGATAAAAATGATCTACGAATATGATTCAATTATAATTTATTATTGCAAAGCTCGAAAAGAATAAAAGAGATTGAAATTTGATCAAATAATAAAAAGTAGATTGATGTGTCCGTACATTGACGTGGCAAGGAGGCCGATTTTAACCAAAAATTGTCTTTCTTTAATCCGGTGAAGGAAGAATCCAAAAATACGGCCATATTATTTTTCAGCAGATCAGCCCGATCTGAATCTGAATCAAAGGCATGGATTCCTGGTCAGGATAAACACACCAATGAAAATCTGGCAAAAGCCTTGATTTCCAACACCAAAAAGGCACTATTTTCTTCTGGGTTTCCTGTTTATCACATCAACGAACACAAACAAGTAGGAAATACGTTTGGCGAAAAGTTGGCCAATGCCTTTGAAGATCTCTTTGATTTAGGGTATCAATCTGTCATTAGTGTAGGTAATGATTGCATCCATTTGATGGATGTTGACTGGCACGAAATATCGGATAGTTTTCAGGCCAATAAAAATGTACTGGGGCCAGATTTCAGAAATGGTGCTTACCTTATAGGGCTGAGAAAAGAAGACTTCCACAAAAACACCTTTGCTCATCTCAGTTGGCAAGCTGACGACCTATTTGATGATCTCACAAATTACCTGACCAATGTCACTATTCTTGCGCCACTCAGGGATTTCAATGATAGCCGGGATTTATACCTTCTAAAAAAGGAAAGCACCTGGCTTAAAAGACTGCTTCGCCAACTTATCACCTTTGATTTTTCTACAGATTTCGGACATTCGGGAGACTGGGGCAATGATCCCAACAATTCCTACGGTCGACGCGGACCACCGTCCATTTTTTAAAAATCCACAAATTATATTTATCAGGTATGCAGAATCCAGTTTCGGGCGCTCTGCTGTGCATCCACTTTCAAATAAAAACATTCAATTCTCGGAATATGAAGGAGACTTATTATAATAAAGAAGACCTCAACAAATTTGGCAAAATATCAGAATGGCAAAAGGAGCTTGGCGACAAGTTTTTTGACTACTACGGAAGTGTATTTGCCGAAGGCGCATTGACTGCAAGAGAAAAATCACTCATTGCACTAGCCGTTGCGCACACAATTCAATGCCCGTATTGCATAGACGCCTACACTTCAGACACTCTCAAAAAAGGTGTAGATGAGGAACAAATGATGGAAGCTATCCATGTGGCGGCAGCCATTCGCGGTGGTGCTACTTTGGTACATGGGGTTCAAATGATGAATCAAGTGAAAGAAAAAATGATGTGATATGTCAGTAATTCAATCGTTGAACAAACAAAAACACAAATTATCGGCAACAGACGCTCAGTTGGAAATCCTGAGTGATCATAAAAGCCTAGGAATTGCTTCTTTTCAGGAAAATCTTGCAAAGATTGATCTTTTCCCACTGAGGCCGACTGGTATTGATATTTTTCAGGTGAACCTTGGCAAAATGTGCAATCAGGTTTGTAAACATTGCCATGTAGATGCTGGGCCTGACCGAAAGGAAATCATGACCCGTGATACGATGCAACAATGTTTGGATGCATTAAAGGGAACGGATATAAAAACAGTAGATCTAACTGGGGGTGCGCCTGAGATGAACCCTGAATTCCGTTGGTTTGTAGAGCAGCTGTCAGCAATGGGTAAACAGATCATTGTGCGTTGCAACCTTACGATCATTCTTGCCAATCCGAAATACAACGATTTGCCAGCGTTTTTCAAAAAGCATAAGGTAAATGTAGCTTCCTCCCTACCCTACTTCACGGCACGACGAACAGATTCACAGCGTGGAGATGGCGTATTTGACAAATCTATTCAAGCATTAAAGATGCTCAACGAAGTGGGATATGGTGAGCCCGATTCAGATCTAAAATTGGACTTGGTTTACAATCCATCGGGCGCATTTTTGCCTGGTGATCAAGCCGGTTTGGAAGCAGAATTCAAACAAAAATTGAAAAACGGATATGCCATTCAATTCAACGAACTGTATGCCATTACCAACCTTCCTGTTAGTCGTTTTTTGGATTATCTCATTCAATCTGGTAACTACGAAAATTACATGACGGAGCTGGCAAACGCCTTCAATCCAGTAGCTGCTACGGGAGTGATGTGTCGAAATACGCTGAGTGTAGGTTGGGATGGATATCTGTACGATTGTGATTTTAATCAAATGTTGGAAATGAAAGTCGAAGGTGATTCAAAGCACATTTCTGAATTTAATCAGGAAACCCTGAATGCCCGGACTATAAAAATTAATCAGCATTGCTATGGCTGCACTGCTGGTGCGGGATCGAGTTGTGGAGGAGCAACAGCATAAAGATTGAAGTGGAAAGATTAAAGTGAATAGTTTTTAACTAATTGAAAATGGATCAATACTTAGAAGTAACCAAAAATATATACAAGGACGCAGCAGAAACACCAAATGTTGGTCTGTGCTGTACTACAACACCAGTTTGGGCTTTCCCAGGTTTGGAAATACCCAGAATCATGCAACAGATGAATTATGGCTGTGGAAGTACGGTGAATCCACGGGATTTGATCAATAATCCGAAGATTCTTTATGTGGGCGTGGGTGGTGGCATGGAATTGCTCCAATTCGCCTATTTCAATAGGAATATTGGTGGCGTAGTTGGTGTGGATGTGGTGGATGAAATGTTGGAAGCATCCAGAAAAAATTTCATCGAAGCAGAGCAACTCAATCCTTGGTTCAAATCTGATTTTGTTGATCTGCGCAAAGGAGACGCTTTGAATCTGCCAGTCGAGGACAACTCCATCGATGTGGCTGCACAAAATTGTTTGTTTAATATTTTCCATGAAGACGATCTAAAGATAGCCCTGGAGGAAATGTATCGCGTACTAAAACCTCATGGACGACTAGTGCTTTCTGATCCTGTTTGTGAAACGGAGATGCCAGAGGCTTTGAAAAATGATCCAAAGCTTAGGGGGCTTTGTCTGAGTGGCGCTTTGCCATTGAAAGATTACATCAAGATGATCACTGATATTGGGTTTGGAACAGTCGAAATACGGGCCAAACGCCCCTATAGAGTTTTAGATTCGAAACATTACGACACGGATCGAAATTTATACATAGAAAGTGTTGAGATCTGCGCCATCAAAGATCCAATGCCTGCCGACGGTCCATGTGTATTCACCGGAAAGGCGGCCATTTACTTTGGCGAAAAAGAATATTTCGATGATCACAATGGACATGTACTCATGCCAAATCAGCCCTTGTCTGCCTGCGATAAAACTGCAAGTAATCTCTCTAAATTGCATCAAAGCGATATTTTTATTTCAGAAAGCACCTACTTCTATGATGGTGGTGGATGTTGTTAGTAGCCTGACAATCTTTGAATAGTTAGTTTCTTATGGTTTATTTATACTTTTAGGAAATCTAATCACTCATTAATCTTTACATGCCACCCACCGCTACGTCATTTATCACTCCTGTTGGAGCAGATAGTCGAATAGAATATCTGGATATACTCAGAGGAATCTCGGTACTTTTTATTTTCACAGCCAATATCCCATTCTTTTCTGGATGGATTTTTATTGGAGAAGAAGGCAGACTTGCCATGTCGGGACATGTGATCAATGAGATCATAGAAATGATCTCATTGATCCTCATAGGCGGGAAATTCTATTCATTATTTTCCATTCTTTTTGGTGTTGGATTTGCCATTCAATACATGAGCGCACAAAAGGCAAACAAACCTTTTGTTGCTTTTTTTGGTCGGAGGATGTTTGGCCTGCTCCTTATCGGATCGTTGCATTTGTTTGGCCTATGGGTCGGAGATATTCTCACACTGTACGCACTTTTGGGTTTTGTGCTTATCGCTTTTCGCAAAACTAGAGACAACACGCTTCTGATCATTGCTGTTATCCTCATCATAATGCCAGTTCTGCAGTGGGCTATTATGCAATGGACAGGTTTCTTCTACCCGTATTTAATTATTGGAAAATTTCAGGAAATTTGGGATTCCATGAATCTTCCCAACCGTGACTGGAATGGAAATGGAATGATGAGTTTCGATCCAATGTATATGCTCACTTCGGATTCTTTAGGAGAATGGTTTATTATTAATTCAAAATGGCCAATGGTTCGCTTGGCTTTGATCCTCCTCGAAGGCCGTATGTTTAAGGTAATGGCTCTTTTTCTTATAGGGTTTTGGGCAGGGAAACAGATTTTATCTAATCATCTACTTCAAAACGTATCCTTTCTCAAAAAGGTAATGTACTTCGGTTTTGCACTTGGCATTCCCATGAACATTTTTAGATATTTTACGGAATCTCAGTCCGGTGACTTCTGGGTTTTCATGGAGTATTTCTCTTATGCCTTTGGAGTCATACCAATGGCTTGTGCCTATGCAGCTGCTATCGCCTTGTGGGTGAGAAGGGACGCAACAAGACTGAGTGGGTTTGGGCATATGGGTCGAATGGCGCTCACCAATTACCTCATGCAAACAGCCATTAGCATCACGATTTTTTATGGCTTTGGTTTTGGGTTGGCTGGTAAAGTTCCACTATGGGGAGTCATGATCATCATGCTTGCGATCTTTAGCTTTCAAATTATGTTTAGCAAGTTTTGGTTATCCAAATTTCGATTCGGTCCGATCGAATGGATCTGGAGACAAATGACCTACGGGAAAATAATTTCATTGCGAAAACCTTCATAAATTGATGTCATGAAACTGGATCAACAACTCCAAAATATCCTATCCGATGTGGCACCTTTTTTGAATTTGATTTCAGATTCAGAAGCTAAACACCAGCAGCCGTTGGGGAAGTGATCCAAGATTCAAATTTTAGGTCATCTGATAGACTCTGCCTTGAATAACATTGGCAGATTCATCAGAGCGCAAAAACGGAAGACCTCATATTTGATGGTTATGAGCAGGAATTTTGGGTAAGCGCTCAGGATTACGAAAATGGAAATTGGGCTGAAATCATCCAGCTTTTTCTTTCTCTCAATACACAGATAGCTCGATTGGTAGATCAAATACCAGAAGACATCTTGACCAAACCAAGACTAAATCACAGTATATCAGTGCCACTTTATGCTAGCAAAAATGAAGAAGCACCATACAATTTGGAGTTTTTGATTTTGGATTATATTGGTCACCTAGAGCATCATTTGTCACAGATTCTTGATGAGTAGAAAATGTTGATTTTGGAATCTTAAGAATTATTCAACAGGATCTGATATAATTAAATTCAATTTCGAAACAAGCTGTATTTTAAATTTATTTGACTTGTTGCCATTTTGATATTCAAAAAGCAGTTGATCATGATTCTCTAAGAGGCTCATCATTTTTGTATCGTTTAATTTATGCACAATTCCGGTTTCTCGATCCAGTGCCTTAATTGATAAATCGGCGGTTGCTAGCATTCCAGCTAAACCAAAAATGCCTGTCGCAGTTCCTGAAAAAGATCGGTCTTCAAAACACAAATACCGACCACTAGTTTGAGACTTGATAAAATAAGGATCTTCTGCATCCCAAAATGCTTTCAAATAAAAATTATTTCCATCGCTAAATCCGTAAAGGTTTTTGATCAGTTTGTTCTTGCGGTGATAAAAGGCCTGATAGGAAATGATTTTACCATTTCTTTCAAAAACAACCACATCAAACCTTATTGAATCGTTTGATGGCCGATTAACAAAGAGCTCCTTAAAATTAAAATACAGACCATATGCAGGTGAATGGAACTTTTCAGGCTCAGAGAAATTAATATTCCTTTCAAAAGGTTTAAGTTCAACACCGTTATATTTTTCAGAGCCATCATGAATAAATTTTGCCACACAATTTTTTGTAGCTTCAAGAAGGCGCTCAGTATGCTCAGGCGTTACATCGACTACCGACATACCTTCAACTACTGACTCAAAACTCCCCAAGATGTACAGCTTTTCATCCACTTCTTTTAAAAATTCCAATTCGACGATCGCAATACCATTATAAGCAAGTTGCCCTAGATGCTCATAGGTGTAGAACTGGTTTACACTTACTGAAATTGGACTCTTGGTCGAATCCCAAGGAAAAACTTTTGTAAGAGTTTTGGCCAAGTGGTCAGCAAAACCACCCTTTAATTGTACCTCCGTCATTGAGTTCATAACCCCTTTATATTGAAGTCCAACATTTGAATTAAAATCTCGGTTATCAATTAAAGAATCCAAATAATATGAACTTTCCAAATCAAATTTGGCAGTATCAAGAACAAGTTCAACCACGCGTTGTTGAGCCTCAAGAGGTTGAAATCGAAAAACAAGAATTAAGAGTAACGATAATAAGCTTTTTGAAAGAGACATATGTAATAATCTGACATTCAGTTAAAAATAATCAAATTTTAATCAATTCTTTATCAATAAAAATTCATCTGACAAGTATCCTTAGAAATATTTACCATAAGGTGTTTCTCATTATCTTATGAAAAGCCGGGATCCGTTCAAAAAGCTGGGGATTTTTAAAAAAAAAATTCCTACCATACAAAGAGTCGGCATCTATTGAAACAAGTGACTTTCAGAATGTGAATGTCTGGTTTATATTACATAAAAATCAATTCCATGCGAATATTTCTTTTTGTCTTTTCCCTCCTTCCATTTCTAACTACAGGTCAAACCCATGACGCATTCATCAAAAAAATCTATGATGAGCAGATGACCAATAGTCCTGTGCATGAAAATCTGAGGTATTTGTGTAAGGAAATTGGTAATAGACTATCAGGATCGCCACAAGCTGCTGCTGCCGTGGAATATACCCGTCAGCTCATGGAATCCTATGATTTTGATACTGTGTATCTTCAGCAGGTGATGGTGCCTCATTGGGTGCGTGGTAAAAAGGAAATTGCACGGGTGGTCAACTCATCTAAAATGGGAACATTCGACTTGAAATGCACCTCATTAGGTAACGCCGTAGGGACTGGCTCTGCAGGTGTTTCCGCTGAAATCATTGAGGTGAAAAGTATCGAAGAAGTGAATGCACTTGGCAAAAAAGTAGCAGGGAAAATCGTTTTTTACAATGGACCCATGGACCCCACCAAAATGTATCCTTTCGATGCATATGGAGATGCTGTGATTCAAAGAGCTTACGGTGCATCAGAAGCAGGAAAATTTGGTGCCAAAGCAGTCATTGTTCGTTCCATGACCAATCGGCGAGATGATATCCCTCATACTGGAACTTTGGTATACAAACCACTCATGCCAATGATTCCGGCATTGGCCATCAGCACCAATGATGCAGATCTGCTGAGTGGCTTGCTTGAAGGCCAAAGTGATTTGAAGATTTATTTGGAGTCATATGGTGAAATGAAAGCGGACGTACTTTCATACAATGTCATAGGCGAAATCAGAGGTTCAGAATTTCCAGAAGAATACATTGTGGTTGGTGGGCATTTGGACTCATGGGATGTGGGGGAAGGCGCTCATGATGATGGTGGTGGGTGCATGCAGTCCATAGAAGTTGGCAGAACTTTCAAGGCACTCAATTACAAGCCAAAACGAAATATCCGTGTAGTGATGTTTATGAATGAAGAAAATGGTCTGCGTGGAGGTAAAAAGTATGCAGAGGTAGCCAAAGAAAAAGGCGAAAAACATATCGCCGGACTTGAATCAGATTCTGGCTCTTTTGATCCCGAAGGATTTACTATGACAGCTGATGAAACGGTGAAAAACAAAGTGAAGTCTTGGATGCCTTATTTCTTACCTTATGACGTATTCGATTTTGATCTGCCAGGTTGTGGTGCAGATATCAGTCCACTAGAAGGTGACTGTCCGCTTCTCATGGAGATTTTACCAGACCCGACCAAATACTTTAACTATCACCATACGGAAGCAGATGTGTTTGAGGTTGTGGACAAAAGAGAATTGGAACGTGGAGCTGCTACCATGACCGCTATGATCTATTTGATTGATCAGGAAGGGGTTTAATACAAACTCATATATCAAAAGTTACCTCATGGTCAAGATCAGTCTTTCTTATCTTTTTCATCGTCACTGGTAAATATTGTATCAATCGGTTCCCAAAGCTCCATTTTGTTACCTTCCGGATCTAGGACATGTATAAACTTTCCATATTCGTAAGTCTCCAGTTCGTCACAAAAAGTCACCCCCGCTGCTCTCATATTTTCGATTAGCTTTTCAATATTCTGAACCCTGTAGTTGATCATATACTCCTTCTGCATATAATCTGAGTCCTTTGAAAATGAGCTCCATTGCAAGTATTCCTTTTGCTCCGGGTTTTCCAAAGATCTGGATTGAAATTGAATGCCATAATCATTGTAGTCAAGACCGAACGTAGATCCATACCATTCTCTTAAAGCTTTTGGGTTATCGCATTTAAAAAAGATGCCACCAACTCCGGTAATTTTAGGTTCTTTTTCCTCCATGATTTCAAAATTTATTGAAACCAAAGTAAGAATTTTATTATCGGATTAAAAGCATGAAATACAGGATGAATAAAAAAATCATTCTTTTGGGTGAATGAATCTGAAGGTTCCGATAATACAAATGATCAAATCAAGGTGACACGGACCTTTTTCTTTTTGAGTTTGCTGTTATCTATTAGAGGTAAAAGCCCGGCAAGTTTTGAAGACTTCACACCCACAAACGCACAATCTTGTTTGATTTCAATCACGCCGAGTTCATCAGCTGTGAGTTGCCCTTGTTTTAGAAAAAGGCCTGCTATGTCTCCTTTAGAGATTTTGTCTTTCCTGCCTCCAGAGACAAACAGTGTTTGCCAATCCGAAACCGCTGGTAAATCCATCAATTTAATGTCCTCTGTTTTATTCTTATAGTCGTTGATGTCGATATAAAGTGGCATTCTTTCCCCTTTCCATCTCAGGATATAGGCGGTTCCATCCCTATTCATTCGGGCAGTTCGTCCATTTCTGTGGGTGAATTCCTGGATTCTCTGCGGCATTTGAAAATGCATGATGTACTTGATTTCAGGGATATCAATGCCTCGGGCAGCCAGATCTGTTGCCACAATTAGCTGATGAGTACCATTCCTGAATTTAATCAAGGCCCGCTCCCGATCCTTTTGCTCCATGTCCCCATAGAAACAGCCATGGCTGATTTTGTGTTTTGTTAGCAGTTCGCTTACCTGCTCAATGGTGTCTTTGAAATTACAAAATACAATCCCACGATGATTGCCAATATACCCTAGTGCTTCGATCAAAGCCTCCGCTTTATTGAGTGCCGATGAGCTCAAGATTTTCACCTCCAGCTGAGCCAGCCCTTCACTGAGATAATTGACATAGACAGGATTTTTGAGATGAACAAACGCAGGAATTTCAACTTCCTGAGTGGCTGAGGTTAAGACCCGTTTTTTGACAAAAGGAAGTTCACGCATGATCTCACTCATTTCTCCTTCGAATCCTATCTCAAGGGATTTATCAAATTCGTCCAACACCAAAGTGTGAATATGATTAACTGGAAAAGTTTCCCTCCTCAAATGATCTGCAATTCTGCCCGGTGTACCAATGAGAATGGCTGGTCGATGTTTGAGTTCAATCTTGTCCTTTGAGCTTGCCCGTCCACCATATACGGCATTTGCTTTATATCCTGAACCCATTTCACGAATAACTTGCTCAATCTGAATGGCCAATTCACGTGATGGAACGATGATCATCGCTTGCACTTCTTGCAACTCAATATTGAGTTTTTCAATGATCGGAAGCAAAAATGCCAGTGTTTTTCCTGTTCCCGTAGGTGACAATAAAACAACACTATCTGCAGAACTGAGGGCTCGATGCGTCTCCAATTGCATCGGATTGAGTGTTTTGATATTCAGCTTATCGAGTATGAGCTGTTGATTTTTGATGGGTGAGGACATGTGGCAAAGGTAGGTTTCTTTTGTCCCAGAATTCTGTGTTGGCGAAAACGGATGGTAGCTATTTGAACATTCAAGTTTTCTGAAGTCTTAAAGCAACTTAATCCACTATTTCGTTCAGCCCACCTATGTCTCGGTTGATCGGTTCACTGGCTCTTGCTGAATTGCCACTCCCTTCTTTTCCTTGTAAGTTGGCAACAGGATGAACTTTGAGCAGATCGTCTGGAAAGGGCAACAGCAATTGTTTAAGACGTTCTGATTCAGCCTTTGATTCATCCTCATGCCTCAACCAATCTCTCATCAATTCATCTGGTAAAATAACTGGCATTCTAGGCCCATTGCGCTGAATGGCCGTGGGATTGTTATGGATCAATGACATTTTGTGATTGGCTTTGGTGGTCACGATCGAAGCAGTTTGTCGGGTGATTCCATCCTTATCATTGTGCCAGATTTCCCACAATCCAGCTAAAATCATAGGTTCGCCATCTGCCCGATAGATGTAAAATGGCACTTTGGTTTTAGCATCAATGTGATGGCATTCATAAAATCCATCCACGAAAATCACACATCGTTGGTTTTTAGCGGCATTGCGAAAAGCAGGTTTCTCAAAAATCGTTTCACCTACGGCATTCAATGTTTGATTGGAAATCTTGACTGCATCCATGGTGTTTTTCACCCAAAAAGGAATCAGACCCCAACTTAGCGCATTGATCTTATTGGGTTCATCATCTTTTACCACAATCAAATCCGGATGGCCAAACCCATTCACAAAATGCAGCTGTGGAATTTTATCCAATGTGGAATCATCCAAGCCTTCACGTTTGGCGATTTTCTTAATTTTCCTTTCGTAATATTTAAGGTTATAACACAAGGAGCCTTTTTTGCTTATTTAAATTCTAATTTAAACCATTTCGAGACTTTCAGAGTCATTGGGCCATGAAACATATTATTCTTATCATCATTATTTCAGCATTGGTTTTCTCTTGTGAAGAAGGAAACAATTCTGATGACCAATGCGCCAAGAACCAGCTGTGTACCGAGCAGTTCGAAATTGTAGGAGTTTATGTCGAAAATTTAGTAGGCGATCCCGTAACACTTGATAGTACAAAAGTTTATGATGGAAATTCTGACCTCATTGCCGCTTATACTACCGACATTTCAGATAATCCATTTTTTAGTTATGGATTTTATCCTGTAGCAACGGATAGTGATAAGGAAGGAATTGCGATTAGTGGAACTCCTTTTTCAATTCGTGGCTGGCTGAAAGATCAATTGGTCTTGGACAAAGATTTTCTTATTGGAAAGGATTGCTGCCACATCGTGAAGCTGGCGGGAGTTGAAAAAGTAATTCTCAATTAATCTCCTAGCCACTTTTTAAACTCAGTGGCCTTCTCAGCGCTCACTATTACACCTTCTTCAGTCGCCGGATTCAACAATACCAGCAACTTACCTTTGTGATATCGATTCACTGATTGTATGGCTTTGAACTGCACAAGAAATTGGCGGTTGACTCGAAAAAACTTGTCAGGCTCCAACTGGCCTGCAAGCTCGTCCAAAGTCTGATCCATCAGGTAACTCCTTCCCTGTAAGGTGATCATGTGAACCACCCCATGCCGTGTTTGGAAATAAGCAATATTCTCAGCTTCTACAGAAACCAGCTTGTCTCCTACTTTGGTGAGAAACCGAGTTTTGTATTCCTTTTCGTCAAGTTTGATGCTTTTTAGTAACTCCGAAATATCTGTTCCTCCGCCAAATGACGCTTTCATTTGAGCAAATTTCGAAAGGCTCTTTTCAAGATCTTCTTTTTTGATTGGTTTGAGTAAATAATCAATGCTATTCACACGAAAAGCACGCAACATGTATTCATCAAAAGCAGTTGTGAAAATGACTGGCTTTGTGATCTGAACCTGATCAAATATCTCAAATGAAATACCATCACTGAGTTGAATATCACTGAATATCAAATCAGGAAGCTGATGGTTATTGAACCACTTGACACTGTCCTCCACACTATCCAATACTTCTACAATTTCAAGATCCGGATTTATTTCTTCCAATAATTTTTGCAATCTTCTGAATGCTGGCGCTTCATCTTCTATGATCAAAACTTTCATACTGCTACTGGGCGCATATTTTTGTCTTCAAACAAATTTATCAATGGAATAGCGACCATATAGTTTTTCGGGGTAGTCATAATTTCAATTTGCCTGTTGTCTAGGTATTCGTACCGTTTGCTGATATTGGCCAAACCCGTTTTGGTGGACTTTTCAATCACGTGCTTTATTTGAAGATTGTTTTTTACCACAATTGATTTTCCATTCTCCACATATACGTCAATATGAAGTGGATGCGCCTTAGAAACCACATTGTGTTTGATGGCATTTTCGACTAACATTTGAATGGTCAACGGCGCAATACTCATGGATTCATATTCTTTATCAATCTGAAAAGTAGCTGTTAGGTTATCAGGAAATCGCATTTTTAATAAAAACAAATAGGACTTTGCAAACTCCAATTCCTCATGAAGATACACCAGTTCGCGTTCCTTATTTTGCAAAATATAGCGATATACTTCTGATAGTTTTTGGGTGAAGTCTATCGCAATTTCTTGATTTTCCGCAATCAGAGTAGTCAATGTATTAAGGCTATTAAATAAAAAGTGTGGGCTCATTTGATTCTGAAGAACCTCAAACTGAGTTCTGATTTGCTGATTTTTAAGTTCTTCGTTTTGTTTGATGGTTTCTTTCCATTTTTCAAAAAAGAACACTGTTTCGTATATCGTACCGATAATAATAGCTAGGATAAAATTCATCATGAAGTACTCCGAACAAGCGGTAAATATTCCGATCAATGTATATTCAACAAAGCCAAGAGCCATTTTAAAAGGAATTCCACCGATACTCATCCAAGTGAAGAGCACCAAATAAGTGAAAAGTAGTCTTTTGAATGTATGACTAATCTCCGGATAGGCCTTCCTAAACATCATAAAGATGAGATAGGCACCATTCCAATAAATGACTGTAAATGCGACGGACACAAAATAGTGTTCCCAGAAAGACATACCTGCCGTTTTGGCACTTGCATCTGTTCCTTCAGTAGCCATGATGATGAATCCCAGTAGGAAAATTCCTACCCATCGTACATATACTTCCTTGAGTTTAAAGTTTTTCATTCTTGTATTGAAATCATCTATTATGGTAATCCAGCAATAAATCTAACGAGAATTTCCAAGCGTGCACATTCAATAGTTATCCAAATGGATCATAGTCACCTTGAAACCGGATTTCCGATGGTTGAAACCGGATAATCACTATAAAGTAGCCAAAAATCACATTGGCAAGTATGATTTCCGCTTTCGATCCACTCTTTTCCGGCTTCAAATAGGTTTGCATTTCCAAGGCTAAATGAAGCGCGTACTTTCGATCATGATCAATCGAAAAAATACGAACATGAAAACATTTACTTTCAAAAATTATAACCTAAAGATTCTAATTGGAATTGGACTAGCACTTTTCCTTGTAGTTGATGCTTTTAGTCAAACCCAAGTCATCAAAGGAAAAATCATTGATTCACATGCAGAATATGAACTGATTGGTGCCACTATTATTTTAGTTGATTCAGATCCAATGATTGGAGCCGTAACAGACGTTGATGGTGCCTTTCGCCTTGAAAATGTACCTATAGGAAGACAGAGTCTGGCCGTACAATATGTCGGTTATAAAAACCAAACCATTCCCAATATCTTAGTGACTACTGGAAAAGAAGTCATCCTCCAAATCAAACTTGAGGAGTCGGTTGAAAATTTAAATGCTGTAGTAGTCACAGCCAATTCAAACAAAGATCTTCCGATCAATGAAATGGCTAAGGTGAGTGCTCGGACATTCAGTCTGGAAGAAACTACAAGGTTTTCCGGTGGAAGAAACGATGTGGCCAGGCTCGCTACCTCCTTTGCCGGAGTAAGCGCACCTAACGATTCAAGAAATGATATTGTAGTCAGGGGGAATTCGCCCATTGGTTTGCAATGGAAAATAGAAGGCATTCCTGTACCAACCACCAATCATTTTGCTACTCTCGGCGTAACGGGCGGCCCAGTGAATGCTTTAAATACCAATATTTTAAGAACATCAGATTTCTTAACAGGTGCATTTCCCGCCGAATATGGCAATGCGAGTGCTGCTGTTTTTGATGTAAACTTTCGAAATGGAAATCCAGATAAATACGAATTCACGGGACAAATGAGTGCTTACTCGGGAATGGAATTCATGGCCGAAGGACCAATCAAAAAAGAAAATAATTCCTCATTTATCGCAACATACAGATATGGAATTGCGAGTCTGGCTGCTACGGGCACAAGTGCCATCCCTTATTATCAAGACTTTTCATTCAAAGTAAATCTGGGTGAAAGCAAATATGGGAGATTTGAAATCTTTGGGATGGGGGGCTTGAGCAGTATCGATTTCAAAGGTGATGATGTGGCAGAAGGTGACCTTTTCGCTGATCCCGCAGTTGATGCCTATATTGACAATAGCCTAGGCATAGTAGGTTTGTCCAATCTTTATCGATTTAATAAAACTACTTACCTCCGAACAGCTCTTGGGGCCTCCACCACTCAAAATGTATATAGTCAGGACAATTTGATAAAGGACGAAAATGATGTGACCATCAATAAATTCCGCGCAACAGAAGTAGACAATGCCGATAACCGTTACACCCTTTCAACCGTTCTCAACAAAAAATTCAATGCCCGGTGGAACTTACGTACAGGTTATACTGGTGAGTTGTTTTATTCGAATTTCGCTACCTCAGATAGAGACAACCGTATAGAGATTCCTGACGCCAACAATGATGGTATCCCAGACTACTTCCTAAATTCTGTGGCTGTAGATCAGTATTATATGCTGTCACATCTATTCGGGCAAGCGGAATACAAATTCACTGATGACTTGAGCACAACATTTGGGATGCACACCCAATATCTGGGGCTTTCGGACAAACTTTCCGTGGAGCCAAGAGCAGCTATCAGCTACCAGTTTACACCGATGCAAAGAATCAGTTTTGCTTATGGCCTGCATTCGCAAATGATTCCTGCGCCCATTCTTTTTCTTCAGGAAGAAATCAGTACGGGAGTGTATGAAAGAACAAATGAAAATCTCAATTTCATAAAAAGTCATCATTTTGTGATCGGGTATGACAGAAGTATAGGACAAGATTGGAGATTGAAAACGGAGGCGTACTATCAATCCTTGTTCGATATTCCAGTGGAAAGTGTGTCCAGTTCCTACTCCATTATCAATGAGGGTGCGGATTTTATATTTGATGAAAGAGGATCATTGGTCAATGACGGCACAGGCACAAATTATGGCTTGGAGATTACACTAGAAAAATTCTTTTCGAAAGACTATTATCTCCTGATGACTACATCACTATACAACTCACAATACAAAGGCAGTGATGGAATTGAAAGAAATACCTCCTTCAATAATCAGTTTGTTTACAATATGCTTTTTGGAAAAGAATGGAAATTTGGGCCAGCGCAGCGCAACGCATGGACTTTTGATACCAAGTTCACCACTTCTGGAGGCAAGCCTTTTACACCTGTAGATTTAGCGGCTACAAGGGCAAATGGTGGACGTGAGGTTCGAATGGAAAACATTGCCTTTAGCCAGCGATACGACAATTACTCTCGCTTGGATGTGAAATTCGGTGTACGAATCAACAGTTCTAAAAAGAACATCTCGCACCAGTTTTTTGTGGACTTACAAAATGTAACCAACCGCACCAATGAATTTGTGAGAAGATACAATGAAGTCACTGATGAGGTCAATGAGATCAAGCAAATCGGTTTTTTCCCTGATGTGATGTACAGAATACAGTTCTGAGGTTGATTGGCTTTCAAAAACGGAAAAGATTTGTAACTTCCTAATCGAAAGGTCTTAACCAGCTTGGAGAATAGATGAGGCTGTCTCGCATGTGAGACAACCTCATTTTAGTTTTTATTTGAAAACAAATCCATTCGTAGCTATCCCAGCAATAAAACTGGAAATCTGCACACCACTCAAATTGTAGAAAAACACCTTTCCTGGTTCTGAAAAATCTGCTGCATCTGCCAGAAAGACGAGGTTGTCAGGTGAGAAACCAATCCCATAAAAACCAGTAGCTTCTGATTCAGTAATCCACGGCGATGCTGGTGCCTGTGGATCAGATGTGTCAAATTTGAAAATACTTTGTCCTTCATAGAAAAATATAACCTCACCACTATTGTCAACAGCAATTTTTCCATCAGGATCCAAGCCAAGTGCCACACTTGATTTTACCTCAAAACTGGTAGCATCAATTTCATAAATTGAGGCATCACCTTCTGCACTGAAACTACCGGTGCAGATCACCCAAACATCACCATCACTATCCAATACCATTCCACTCGGAAAAATACCTACATCAACCGTATCAACCACCTCTTCAGTAAGTAGTGATATGACAAATAAATTATCTGCTCCTTGATTTGAAACAAAAAGATAATCGCCGGCTATGATCAGACCCTCCGGTTGATAATCCATGGCGATCGTTTTGCTAATAAATCTCCTTTCCAAATCCAAAATCGTCAACCTGCCTTTCTCAGCATAATCGACCGTCTCAGTGATATATCCTTTCCCATCTTTGCTAACCATATAGCGAGGTTTGGTCAGATTTTCTATTGTAGCCACATGTACAAAAGTGTCGTTGGTAACGATCACCTTATCGCTGTTATTCACCAATAGATACAAATGCTCATCTACATAATGGGCTGATTGCAAAACGTCACCAACTTTTGCCTGATCGTTGACTTCCGAAAATACGTAGTTGGTTACGTTTACTGTAGTAGTATTGAAAAAGGACACAGAAGCATTATTGGCCAGAAAACCACCTTCATTCGTGACAATGACACCTGTTTTATAGTCTTCATTAAGATTCGGCTTAGGATCAGTAGTATCATTGCTGATACAAGATGATGTAATTGCTAAAAGAAGAATGGATTGATAAAAAAACGATTTTTGCATGATCTGTTGTTAAAATTTTAAAGAAAAGTTGAGTTTATAATTTCTACCTGGCATGGCCAGATTTTTTAAGTTTTCATAATCTTCATTGGCAAGGTTGTTTGCGGCAACACCAAGTTCAAATTCCTTTTCACCCAGTGAAAGCTGTCTTTCCAATGCTGAATTGAGGATCAGATATTCATCAACAATCGACCGCTCTGAATTGTCAAGTGATGCATATCTCAAACCGGTATAATTTCCGCTAACATTTAGTTTCCATTTTTTGAAACCCACGGTTGATGAAAATTGAGCATTGTGTTGTGGCACATAAATCATTTGCCTACCTGCATAAATCCCGGTCTGATTGATCGCTTGATTCAATGAATACGAGAATTGATACATCTGATTGATCCTTCTGTTTTTTGTATTCAGGTTCCATTCCATTTCAAGTCCTTTTAAAGTGACATTGCGTAGATTATCTGGAGACACTGCTGAGCCATTGGGCACCCAGTAAATCCAGTCATGGGACTTGGTGTGATAGATAGTGCCTACTAAATTGGTTGTAAAAAGATCACCATTAAATTCAGCTTTTAAACCAGCCTCCCATCCAAAACTTTTCTCTGGAAGGAGTTGAGGATTGCCTCCAGGTTGCCAGTGAAGCTCATTGAGTGATGGGTATCTGAATCCCCAGGAAACTTGTTGGGTTGCCTTTATTTTAAGGTTTCCCTGATTGTAAATCCTGAAGCTATTTCCTAATGAAGGAGTAAATGGATTGTTCCCTTTGTAAAAAGATTGACGCAGGTTGATGCTGGTTTTCCACCAAACAAAAGATTCAAATTCAGCTGATGCGAAAATGGAAAGTTGCTCGTCAGTGACTCGATTGACATAGTTTTCAGAGTGAGCAACAAATCCGTTAATGTTTGATCCCAAGCTTACAGAAATGCGTTCGTTGAATTCCTTAAGAAAATTATTAAGCATTGAAAACTGCCGGGAAGTCGTTCGGATCGAATCCTGATAAAGGGTGCTATTTTGCTGAAACGAAATAGTATTGTTGACACTATGATTGGCTGATTGGATATCGTGGATAAAAGCGACGCGAATGTTATCTGTCACCAGCGTACTTTTTTCATCAGGATTGAATTTCGTAGGTTGAATCTGTCGATCATTTTGACCGAACATGGCATCTAAAAGGAACTTTTGGTTTTTGTGCGCGAAGCTTAATTTTTGCTGAAATCCAAAATTGGTACTCGCGGCATTCTTTTGAATGCCCTTCTCGCCCTGATAAGTGTAGCGAAAATCATTGTCCAACCTATTGTAAAATGCTTTAGTATGTATTCCTACCTTCCCGACGATAAAATTGGTTTTCAACCCTAAAAATTGATGTCCAAAGCTCCCAGTCTCCATTCTAAATTGGACTAACGGTCTTTCTTCTTGCCAATCTAGCTCTGAATCTAACAGTACCGTCCCACCGATTGATCCACTGCCATATAAAGCACCAGCATTTCCCGGTTGTAATACGATGGACTCCAGCATCCATAGAGGCCACTGCGAAAAATCCATTTGCCCAAGTGTTGGATAGTTTGATGGAACTCCGTGCCAAAGCACATTGGTATGATAGGCAGATGATCCGCGAAAAGCGATTGAAGCCAGCTGCCCATTTCCGTAAGTCTTGAAATAAATGGATGGATTTTCAGCTAATAATTGATCGAGATTGGAAGCGTCCTCTTTTACCTTTATGACTTTGAGCTGGTAACCCGTGGTGAACTTATGTATGGAGGTATTTTCAACTAAAACCTCCTTAAGTTGTAAAGTATCTTCATCCTGACCATAGGCCATGATGACAGTAAATACAAGAGACAATATTAGAAAAATACGCACCAGACTTAGAATTAAATTATTAATTCAAGCCCAGACAAAACCTAGAAATGATGATAAACTATAAGTCTGTCATATCCCTATGCTTTCGCCCGAAGCTTGGAATTATTAAATGATTGAGGCAGGTCTCCTGGCTTTTCCTGATTTATCGCCTTCCCATCACTTATTCGTGACAGTGGCTAGATGTGATAAATCATCTTGCGGAATTACAGTTGCGGGGACAGCTCCCGTATTTCACGGGATTCCCTTTTAATACCAAATCACGAAGTGTATTCGGTAACCAAAATCGAGGTAAATCTAAAAATTATTTTCTTATATACTCGGGCTGAATTTGTTTTTTATTTGCGGTCAGATTAGCCACCAAATAAAAAGAGCCAAATAACAATCCACTAAAGAGTAAGTCACCAACTAGCGTGTATCTGAAAAAAGGTATGGCCAAAGTGTAACATTCGATCAAACCAGAAAAAGTCATTGTATACATTCCTCCAAAAAGCCAAACACCCAGGTTGGAAATCAGATAAAAAGAAACGGAAGCAATAATCGCCTTGGCTCCTACGCTTAGTATTTTATCAAATATTTTATTTAAGCCGTTAAATGAAAGCTTCCACTTTCCAATCAAAACAGGTAACATCCATGCGGCATAAACAAAACTCATGGTCCCCAAATCATAGAAGCCTATGATGTAATCAGAAATCAAAACCGCTGCTAAAGGGATGATATAAGCCAACTTTCCTCTGAAGTAAAAGCCAGAAAATAGTCCTACCGCTGCTATTGCTGCGAAATTAGGAATATGGAGAATCGTCCTGGATAAAACAGCAAGCGATATTAACGCGATTGCAATTACTACTTGAATATAATTTTTCATCTGTTATATGTTTTCATCTTGTTCACAAGGGGTGGTATCGCTCGTATAAAACCAGTTGACCTGATCCCCATCTTTTAATTTAAAATCATCTACGCCTTTATTGGCTTTTTGACCATTGACACAATATACCCAATAATTGGGGCTTGCATTTTTCACTGCATCTATCTCCATAATCAAATGCCCAAGGTCACCATATAAAGAATCGGTAACATTGAAACTCGCAATGTCTGCATTCAACTGCATGATTATATCATAAACACTCTGACCTTCTCGCCATGGAACTTCTTGGAAAATGCGATCCTTTACGCCAAAATTGAAGATCATCGTCACCGCTCCTCTTGCTCTTTCAGGACGCTCTACAAATACCTCTTTTTCATTTGTTTCCTTTTTCCCGGGGCTAGAACATGCCACCATGAACAACAGATAAAAACAAAAAATGATATACTGGATATTTTTCATGTGTTTAAAATTTGGCATTGACAATTGGCAGATGATTTGCTTTCCAATCCTAATCATCTGTGCGTGTTATCCCCTACGCCTTTGGTTATTTCATATGATTAGATGCAAAACTAACTGTCTTAAAACAAAAATCCATTGGAAATATCAACCGTATTTTGGTTTCATATCTCCAATGGATTAATTAAATATTAAAATCTCCTCTTACCAGAACACGGAATATAAAACGGCACATAAAATCATCACTGTAAAAGCACCAATATTGAATGCGGGCGAGGTTTTAAACATTCCTTTCAGAATTATGATGCCTTTAGGGTCATCCACACCTTTGTGATCGATGTAACTAACAATTACAATTACTAACATGGAAAGCAAGCATGTAAGTCCCATTTGATTCATGAATGGCATTTCTGGAAAGAATTTAAATGCCAATGCAATCGGAACAGATAAAATTGCCCCCCAAATAGCCCCTTTGTTTGTTGCTTTTTTCCAAAACAATCCTAACATAAATACCGCCAAAATCCCTGGCGAAACGATACCAGTATATTCCTGAATAAACTGGAATGCTTGATCAATACCTCCTAATAATGGAGCCATGATACAGGCGATCACCAATGCTCCAGCAGCCGACATTCTACCCATTCTCACAGTAGCAGCGTCAGAGGCGTTTTTATTGATATACTGCTTATATATATCCATTGTAAAAATGGTAGATGTTGAGTTTAGCATAGATGCCAAAGAAGAAACAATGGCAGCAGCAAGTGCCGCAAAAGCAACTCCTTTGAACCCACCCGGCAACAATTGGAGCAACCATGGATACGCCTTATCCGATTCGCCTGGCCCTGGTAAGTTTATCTGACCAAGCTCTCCAAGACGTGCCATAATCGCTGGATCATTGACCATCACATAAGCTGCAATACCGGGTATAACCACAATAAAAGGAATAACCAATTTCAAAAGTGCGGCCATGATAATTCCCTTTTGTGCTTCCTTCAGAGACTTGGCGGCTAATGTTCTTTGAATAATGTACTGATTGAAACCCCAATAATATAAATTGGCAACCCAAAGTCCTCCAACCAAAACCCAAATTCCAGGTAGGTTGGTATATTCCGGATTTGACTTATCCAAAATCATGTGAAATCTTTCTGGTACAGATTCCAGCACTTGCCAAAATCCATTCAATGAACCAGCCCCATCAGACAAAGTATTTAATGCCAGATAAGTAGTAAATAAGCCCCCCAATACAAGAAATACCACCTGAACTACATCTGTCCACGCTACTGCGGAAAGGCCACCATACAAAGAATAGGCCGCTGCAAAAACGGCAAGACCTATTACTCCATACATCATAGGCACGCCCATGATGGTCTCAAGTGCCAGCGCACCTAAATAGAGTACCGAGCTAAGATTAACAAATACATAAAGCGCAATCCAGAATACGGCTAGAATCGTTTTCAATTGTGTACTATATCGCTTTTCAACAAATTCTGGAATAGTATAAAGACCCTTTTCAATGAATATTGGCAAGAAATACTTTCCTACGATAAGCAAAGTTATAGCCGCCATCCATTCATAAGAAGCAATAGCCAAACCGCTAGCAAAGCCAGATCCAGACATGCCAATAAACTGTTCTGCCGAAATATTAGCCGCGATAAGGGAAGCCCCTATCGCCCACCAAGGAAGGGATTTTCCTGCGAGGAAATAGTCTTCTGCATTTTTCTCATGACCTTTTTTATCTCTCGATACCCAAAGTCCAATAAATAATATAAGACCGCAATAAGCGACGAATATTATAATGTCAAGTGTTGTCATTCTAATTAGGTTAAGATTGTGTTATTTATAAAAATAATTGACAAATCAGGATGAGGTGAATCAAAATTATCCTGTTACTAACTGCTAAAATAGCTAATTCTATTTCAATGACAATTCACAGGATTGCGCAATGTTCATTGCATTTCATTGGTTATACAAAATTTTGTTTTACCAATACTCCAATGGTCTTGAAACGCACTATTTTTTTGGGGGGGGGGGGGATAGAAATATCCAAAGCATATTAAAAAGGTAGAGCCTTTCGCAATGCGAAAGGCTCTTTTGATGGATCAATATTCACTTAACCTAACCTAATCTGAAAAAAATCAGTAACCCACCAAATTTAAAACCTGCTAGCGCAGGACTAATTATAAATATCACTTAAGATTTATTCATTTAGAGACCAATCATAATCATAAAACCTCACTTTGGTATCCTCTTTCAGCTTTGAGTCTCTATACAGATTGATAAACGAAATTTGGGTGGAGGGAGTTCCTTCAAAATCAGTTTTGTACCAATCGAATATCTGAGAAATTTTAACTCCCGATTTTTCAACAACTATAAACCAGTCCAGGTTCAACACGTATTTGGTTCTTTCAGTCAATAGCTTTTCTACGGTCAATGGCCGATAGGCAAAATCAGCAATAGGCGGGCATCCTTTTGCTGCACAAACCAATGCGAAGTGAAGTCTGGGATCAGGAAAACTTTTGTATAATGTGCCTTTCTCCAATTGATCTAAAGTCATTTCTTCACCGATGATCGTATGACTAATCCCGTTAAAAAAACCCTCCACTTTCAAAGGACCATAAATAGGATATCTATCCACGACTTGCTTGATCACCAATACATTGTAGGCATTGATATATAATGCTTTCATATAATCGGACGTCACCCTTTTATTGCTCAAATTGTGATTTGCTATTTGCTCAACCAGATCATCGAGCATTTTGGGTTCCTTTTTTATACCCGCGTAGTTCACGTTACCATTTTCAACATATTTGGAAAAAAATAGGTCTGCTGATTCAAAAATGTCCTGTGCCTTTGCTATGGAACTTACCAGAAGAAATGTTGCAATTATGTATAACTTCATAGACGATTTAATTAGGTTTAATTACGAATATAAATGTATGATGTTCAATTTTTTGTAGCTATCAACATATTGTCAACCGATTGACATTGATAGCTGAATATTGAGACATTCAATAATCAGTCCAAAACATACCTTTAGTTTCGATTGCGACATTCCAAAATTATGAAACACATAGTCATTTTAGGAAATGGCATTGCCGGAATTACGGCAGCCAGACACATCAGAAAAAGGAGTGACCATAAAATAACTGTGGTTTCTGGAGAAACAGAACATTTCTTTTCGAGAACGGCACTCATGTATATCTACATGGGTCATATGAAATATGAAAACACAAAGCCTTATGAAGATTGGTTTTGGTCAAAAAATAAAATTGACTTAAAACAGGGATGGGTTCAAAATGTTGATTTTGATGAAAAATCTTTGATTTTCGATAATGGCGAAACTCTTTCATACGATCAGTTGATTCTTTCAACTGGTTCGGCTTCAAATAAATTCGGATGGAAGGGACAGGATCTAAATGGCGTTCAAGGCCTATATTCATATCAGGATCTGGAGCTGATGGAGACAAACAGCAAAGGAATCTCACGGGCAGTCATCATTGGAGGGGGATTGATTGGGGTAGAAATGGCCGAAATGCTTCATTCCAGAAACATCCCGGTGACTTACCTGATCAGAGAAAAGAATTTTTGGGATATCGTATTACCAATCAATGAATCAAAACTAATTGATCGGCATCTTTTGGAAAATCATATTGATTTGAGATTGGAAACAGAAATGGATGAAATTCTTGATGATGGAAATGGTCATGTCCATGGAATAAAAACCAAATCTGGTGAAATCATAGACTGTCAATTTGTAGGCCTCACAGTAGGTGTACATCCCAATATTGATTTTTTAAAAGGCACTAAATTGGAATTGGATCGTGGGATTTTGGTTGATGAATTTTTGCAAACAAATATTGAGGATGTCTATGCAATCGGAGATTGTGTCCAATTAAAAAACCCTGAAAGCCACCGCAGACCCATAGAAGCTGTCTGGTATGCAGGCAGAATGATGGGTGAAACTTTAGCAAGAACCATTGTAGATCAAAAAACGGCTTACAAACCTGGTATCTGGTTTAATTCGGCCAAGTTTTTTGATATTGAATATCAGACCTATGGAAATGTTCCAGCCAAACTAAATGAAGGTGAATCTTCCTTTTATTGGGAGCATGAAGATGGGAAAAAGTGCATTCACATTGTTTATGAAACGGACGCATTGAAAGTAAAGGGAGTCAATCTTTTTGGTATTCGTCAGAGCCATGAAATCTGGGACAAATGGCTCAAAAAGGGTGAAAAATTGAAATATGTAATTCAACATCTGGAGGAAGCTTACTTTGATCCGGAGTTTTTTACAAGATATGAAGCAGCTATTCAGGCTTTATATAATGAACAGTTTCCAAAAGATTTGGTCTCTCCGAGGAGAAAAGGATTACTGGAAAAAATATTGTCTTAAAAAATTAACCAAATGAAATTTATCAGATTATCAGGACTCATCTTATTTCTCAGCTCATTGGGCTTGTTTCTTGGCCTTTTCTTTATGTCAGAATATACTTTGACAGAAAAAATATTTGAAACCAACGTGAAGCAAGAACATCAGGAATTGATCCGTGAGGCGCTATCTCCAATGTTTGATAAAGCTTACGATTTGAGCATCCCGTTTGTGAATAATGTCAATGAGATCATCAATCAATATAATGCCGAGCAGGTGGCTATTCAAAATTGGAACGGTCGCATCTTTGATGATTACAGCGCGGTATTGATTCGCGCATCCACTCAAGGAATTGTAGCCGAGAATCCACTGTTAATATTTCTTCTGGTTTTCCTGATGGGAAGTATTGGGAGTATGATGTATTTGCTTCCTCAAATCCAGCTAGCAGGTCCAGCAGGAATCAAAAACAATGGCATCTTTCACAATGCATTAAATAGCCGAGGTTGGTTGGGGATTCTTATTGGCAGCATGCTTGTCACGTTCTACATTCTGCTCTATTTCTTCCCTGCTTACATCAACAATTGGATCATGGTGATGGATCCTGTGAAGCAACTTTTCATACCAGAAGGTCAAGCGAGTCAATGGTTCCTTTATGGCTTCCTGTATTGTTTCGCAGTATTGGTAATGGGCATTCGCAAAATAATCAAATACCGTCACAGCAAGTACCAAATTCTCCAAACGATTTCGGTTACATTCTTTCAGTTGGGAATAGCTTTTTTGCTTCCTGAAATTATGGTGGCTTTGAACAAACCGTATTTCGATTTTAAAAACATGTGGCCTCTGGACTATGACTTTTTCTTCGCTTATAATCTTCAAACACTAACCTCATCAGGGACACTAGGGATATTCATGTTGGTTTGGGGTATCGCCCTATTCGTACTGGGTGTGCCCATTATGACTTTTTTCTTTGGCAAAAGATGGTATTGCACTTGGGTATGCGGGTGTGGTGGCTTGGCGGAAACAGCAGGTGATCCTTTTCGTCAACTTTCAGATAAATCTCTCAACGCTTGGAAAATTGAGCGATTTCTGATCCACGGTGTGATGGTCTTCGCCATTGTCATGACTATTGGTGTGCTATATTCCTTCTTTACAGGCTCAAGCTCATTTTTTGGACTGGACACCTATTCCTATTTACAACGACCCTATGGATTTATGATTGGCTCCATATTTTCGGGAGTTATTGGCACAGGATTTTACCCATTGATGGGAAATAGGGTCTGGTGTCGGTTCGGTTGCCCATTGGCAGCTTATCTCGGCATGGTGCAGCGATTTAAATCCAAATTCAGGATAACTACCAATGGAGGCCAATGTATCTCTTGTGGTAATTGCTCCACCTATTGTGAAATGGGCATTGATGTGAGATGGTATGCACAAAGAGGCCAAAATATTGTTCGCTCCTCTTGTGTCGGCTGTGGTGTTTGCTCTGCCGTGTGTCCAAGAGGTGTTTTAAATCTCGAAACAAGGGACGAAGATGGACGATTCAATCAACCCATTTTGATTGGAAATGATAGTCTGAAAATTGAGCATTGATCCATTATTCCAAAGCGACATTCTTAAAATATTACAAATCGTCATTATTGGTGGTTGAGGCTGGATGACTGAAATTACATTATTTAATATTCTTCGAAAATAAAATTGATTTTCAGGTAATTTGGCTTTCTCGCCAATGGTACAATAATCTTTCGCCGAACAACAAAATGCCCAATTTAATTCCACAGGGCATTTTACCACGATTCCCACAAAAAAGAAAACCGATTCCTAAAAAGAGGAATCGGTCTAAAATAAGTACAATATGAAGAGGATGTCTGCTACTACCCACACATTCTTTCTCAAACAAAGTAAGGGTATCGACTTTCTAAACAATTGTAAAAAAGAAACTGTCAATTGTAAGAATGCCTAAATCAAAGTATTGCTACAGCCGTATCAGCGATTAACCTTTACCTACCCATGAACTGGAATCTGAACTTAATATCAATTGGGGTTTTTAATGGATTGATGCTGTCCATACTTTTCCTTAGAAAAAAAGATCACCTCTACTTCGGATTATTTCTTTTGGCACATAGTATGATTCTGATCAAGTATGTTGGAAGCATGGTAGAGCTATACGACAGCTTTCATTTTCTTATCGCATTTGCCGAAATTCTAGAATGGCTCGTAGGTCCATTTTTGTTTTTCTATGTGATGAAATCTGTCGGAAAGAAAATCAGATATCCCTTCATTCATTATATTCCAATGTTGCTTTTTGTGTTCGTCTTGATCCCGATTCACATTTATATGATTAAAAATCCTGATTCAGAACTATTCAGGCTTGAAATTCAAAGATCTGATTTCAACTTTTTAGTCATTCCTAAAATTATCCTAGGCTTGATTTACATCATCCTTTCGTTTGGGCAAACAAAAAATAATCGCTGGTTGAGGCTTATCATCACTGTTTATCTGATCGAAATTCTTGCTGTCATTTTATATTATTTTCAGTTTCTAATTTTCGATCACAATATAATTTCTGACTTACTTGTATCAAGCGCGATGACCATTTCGATTAATGTAATAGCTATCTCAGGAATGATGAAATCTTCAATCTTCGTAGATTCTGAGGAGAAAAAAATAGAGGAAAAGACATCACAACATACAGTAGACCTCAGAACTCTTGAACGGACCTTCCAGAAATTAAAAGTCTACATAGAGGAAGAAAAGGTTTATTTAAATCCAAATATCCGGCTATCTGAGCTTGCTGAAGTGCTCTCAATACCCGAAAAGCAGATTTCACAGGCCGTTAATGAATGTGCCAAGGATAACATCAGTTCATTCATAAATAGCTATCGCATAAGAATGGTTGAAAAACTATTGATCGACCCAGCATTCAGCCACTATACCATCGATGCGATTGGCGAAGAATGTGGATTTTCAAACAAAGTTTCCTTTTATAAGGCCTTTAAAAAAATCCACAATAAGTCACCTAGAGAATTTAAGGCGACTATAACACCTCAATCAAAATAACCCCTACTTTTTATTTATCCTTTCTTGTAAACTATTATGATAGTTAACATAAACATTTAGAAATGTTTACATAATGAACTGTTTTTCAATAAGTTAAACATAAGGTGAAAGCGTTTTAGGACTAAATCCCAAAGACTAAAACGCTATGAAAATTGAACAACAAAAAATATCCGGATCAAATGAAATCATCCAAAGTGCCTGGATGATCAAATTGGAAAAGGAGAAAGTGAATGATGGATATTATCTTTTTCCCGACAACCAGGCTGAAATCATTATTGCTATGAAAGGGAGCTTCTCAAGAAAAATAGTAGGCAATAGAAAACAATATATGATCGCACAAGGCGAAAGCATACTCGCCAAGGCAAGAAGCCGTGGGATGGTGATTCAGGCCGACGAGGATATTACCTTCCTACTTATCAAGTTAAACCCACAATATCTAAATGTTTTTGCAAATCATCCTTACAACAAATTTAGGGATGAGGTTCAGCGGTTGGCCTTGCCAGCCAGATTTAATCAGCTCTGGAAAAACGCTCTTTTTTATAAAGAGAAAAGAGAGGTTCTCTCCATTTTGGAAACATATATTGCTGAATTGACAGAAGAAAACCAAGACAGCAGAGACAGCATGATTAGTGAAACTATAGAAATCATACGCGAACAAAAAGGTGAAATCAAAATCAAGGAACTTAACGACATTTTAGGCATATGTAAATCCACTCTGGAACAAAAATTCAACAGAGAGGTTGGGATGAGCCCAAAGGAGTTCTGCAAGATTGAAAAACTTTCCAATTTCCTTAAAAACTACTTTGAATTCTGTGGTGAAATGACACTCACTCAGCTGACTTTTAAATCAGGCTATTATGATCAAAGCCATTTGATCAAAGACTTTAAATATTACGTGGAAGACAGCCCTAAGCGATTCCTGGCCAATGCGAATAAGGTGCTCCTTTACGCCAATTAACAAAATTTGTTATGGGTAAAATGAATCTTACCCCAATGATCAAAAAAGCCTGTAGCGTCTCCGCTACAGGCTTTTTTTTAGTTAGTTATAATTGGTTAAATATTTAAATCTATTGCCATGGCTGACAGGTATATCTATGGTATCCCATGAGCTTTGATTAGTTATGAATCGTACTAAGAGCAGCTGCTTTATTACATAAAAAACCTGTGAAGAATACTCCACAGGTTTTTTTAAACTTATTAAAATTATCAACCTGTTTTACGACGGGTCAGGTCTGACATTTCAGGACAATTCCTATACGTTTTTTGTTCAAGTAAATAATTACTAGTGCTCGTCCTCAGTAAAACCAGTCCTTCTGTAGCCAGAAACAACAAGCGTATCACTAACAATTCCTGTGGCACCATCAAGATCCTCAAACCATATTTCGAAATAAATACTGTCTGTCAAAACTCCAGCAACTGTAGTAACGGCATCTTCATAAATTGCCCCATTTCTGATGAGCACCTTGATATCATAGTCATCAACAAAACTTACCAATGTATCAGAGCTACCGAATTTTTTTGACGAAAGATCCATTTTGGCCTTCACCCGGTAATCCCAAAAATTCGCTTCATCGGTTACAATAAAATCAGTCGCAGATTCTGATGCAGTAGTTGCTGTCAATATCCGTGTATAACCGACACCAAATGGGTCTGCTCCAAACACACTATGATCGTAGTGGACAAACCACTCTCCGCTTAATTGATTGTTAGCGGCAGCTCCTGGATCTATCTCCTCCGTTTCACAAGCAATCACGATGAATGCCAGTGAAACCATAAGTATTAATATATTCTTTTTCATATCTCGTTTTATTATTCGTATTGAAAATTATAAGCAAACCCTTGAGGATTCATCAGAGTGGAAAACTGCTTCGTCACCGGATCGTAAGAGGCATCAACACTGGTCACTCCAAAAGCAAAAGCTTGTGGTATCACAGTCATAATGTCACCCTCCATTTGAAAATAAAGAGGAAAGAGGCCTCCAAACCCCATATCAGTACAGTGATAAATGTTAGTAGTACCCGGCACCAGTGTAATAACACCTTTCCTTTCTGGTCTTCCTATATCCGCAATATTTCCTGTTACATCCGTAGGAATAATAGCAGGATCATATACGATAACCTGCTGACTTTTAGCTCCACTATATCCATCAGAGTTTAATGCAGAATATAACACCTGATAAACCCCCGGAACAGCATTATCAACACCATTCGTGATAGTCGGAGTTAACACATTTTCACCTTCCATCACCACAGCTTCAGGTGTAAAACTTGTTCCTTTAGTGATTACCACATTATCCCCTGCTGTAAGTTCAAATGAAGGAAAGTATGTCACCGTAGACACACCAACCGAATCCCCATCTTCATCACATGAGAAGAAAAGGATCGAAAGCACGGCAAAGGCCGATGCTATATTGAATATATTATATATATACCTTTTCATGTTCTTAGTTTTTGATTTAGTTAACATCCCACCAAAGTTTATCAGTTGCAATAGTTAGTGTTTTAGGAAACTGCGCATTGGCAACAGATTCTGATTCAGGAAGCAAATAGCGCTTGATATAGTCAGAACCTAAAACAGTATTCTTTGGCAGATAAAGCGCTGCTCCTACATTGCCTAATGCGGGGGTATCTAAGTAAGTCGTAGTAGCCATTAATACAGGATAATCGAGACGATGCATTTCAAGGAACCCTTCGAAAGGATTCACATTGGCCAATGCCGCCCATTTTTGTACTCCTATATCCCTCAGTTGATCAGCGGATGAGGCTGAGAACTCATATTGCATACCAGCTCCGAGGAAGGATGCATCTGCAACAGCTACTGAAGAGCCTACTCTAGCGAAAGCGCTTCCAACGGCAGAATTGTACAATGTTTGTGCATCGGCCGTGATGAGCGTTTTTACCGCCAATTCTGCTCTAAAGAAATCAATCTCAGAAGTAGTCAGCAAATACACAGGTCTTTCAGCATCAAGAATCGGAATTCGGTTTGAATTCGGTGGATTTGTTGACGAGAGGGCCTTGTGATCACCATGATCCAACAAGTTATTACCAGCTGTATTGGCCATATAAGTAAGCGCTTCTCGTGGATCAGCATTGTTAGTCCAAAACTCCGAGAGCGTTCTATTGGCCACCAAATTAATCGTGGTATTGAGATTTTGATCTTGAGCAAACAATGGATTTTCCTTATTTACCTCATTATCAAAAATATCCAACATGGCATCTGCTGTTAGGTAATCAGCTTCAAGTTCCAAAGGAGTAATTACCGACATTGCCCAGGTTTGATCAAAGTCCAAATTTCTCATTGCAAGTTTTAGCTTAAGAGAATTGGCAAACGAAAGCCAACTATTCATATCTCCTGCGAAGATATAATCCTTGTCATTCGATGCATCACCCAAATCTGCCAAAGCACTGCTTCCATCTGGATTGAAACTCTTATAAAGTGCAATCGCTTCATCAATGGAATTCACCAACAAAGGATATACATCCCTTCCATCATCAAACTTTGGATTAAAATTGGAATCAAATTCTCCCTTAAAAGCCTCCGTGTATGGAGCCTGTCCGAATGCGTCAAATACAATCTGAAAAGTATAACTCTCTAACACAGTAGCAATCAGATTTAAGCGAGGATTGTATGTTTCAGTTGCTAAACTATACTCCTTTAGCTTTTGAATATCGCTCAAAGCTGACGAGTACAATTCCACCCACATAATATCACCATCATCAGCGCGCAAATCCATATCGATAATAGTTCTGTACTGATTTGCCGTATTGTTCTGATTGTAATACTGAGCCCAAAGGGATCCTTGGAGCGCGAATCTACCGCCGATGGCACTTGTCAACGAAATCTCAATTGACGGCAAAAGAAAGACGCCAGGATTCTCCAAGATGGCATCCGGATCATCGTTTACATCAAGATAATTGTCGCAAGAGCTAAACAACATCAAGACGGAAACCAACATTGCCAGACTTATCCTGGCAACTTTATATTTATGATTATTTATTTTTTTCATGTTGCAGTTAATTATAGTATCACGTTAATCTTAAACCCATAGTTTCTAACTGAAGGGTAGCCTCTAATTTCTCCGAATTCAGAAGTTGAACCATTGCTGGCAGTTGTAATTTCAGGGTCTACAACGTTGTTAGACGCTGGAGTCCGTAACCACAAATTGCTACCTACCAGAGAGATGGATGCTGATTCAACAAACATGTTACTGAATAAAGACTTGGGCAGATTATAAGTAACATTGACCTCACGAAGCTTAACAAACGTTTTTGTCAAAACTATATTCTGATCATTCCAGTCACCTGTATAATAATTATTTATGTCAGTTTTTGAAATCGGAATGGTATTTTCCATGTAGTTTCCTTCTGAGTCCACATATACCGAATTTGGCACGACAAAAGGTAACCTGTCATTGTATGTTGTGACCGGATCCTTACCAGTCCAGGTTGTTTGCTGTTTGCTATAAGAAATAAACTTTCCACCTTGTCTGTAATCAAACTGAAAGAAAACGGTCAAATCTTTGAACCTCAATGTGTTTGACAAACCCATGGTATAGTCGAATAGCGTACTTCCCAAATCCACTCCCTGAGGTGTAGCCAATGGCCGACCAGTCTGAGAATCAACAATAATTCGTCCATCGTCTGTAGTTTGTGTACCAAAAGCTTTGGCATGAGATACTGTTTTCCCTTTTATTGCTACAACACTTGGAGAAGTAAAGCCAGTAATGGTAACTTCATCTAAACCTTCGGTCAAGTCAACCACCTTATTATTATTCTTGTCAAACTTGTATCCAATGTCCCAAGTAAAGCCTCCCAAATTACGAATCGGAGTTAAGTTGGCAGAGATTTCAATACCATTATTAGTCATTTTACCGACATTATCCCAGATAGAATTGAATCCAGATGATGACGCAAGTGTTCTCGCCAAGATCATGCCTTCAGTGGTTCTGTCATAGTAAGTAACATCAAGACTTAATCTGTTGCTGAATAAAACCACATCTACACCCAATTCAAGATCTGTTGAAATTTCCGGCTTTAAGTTTGGGTTACCCAAAACATTGCTGTACTCATATCCTGTGACACCAGCAAGAGGAAAAGTCAAATCACTAAACGGAATACCACCTGTAACACCACCTTGTACAAAAACTGGATTTACCACATATGGATCAGCATCATTGCCACTCTGACCATAACCTACTCGCAACTTCATATAATCCATCCATCCGTTATCTTTCAAAACACCAATAGCGTCAGATAGGATTAAACTCGCATTTACAGAAGGGTAGAAAAAGGAATTGTTCCCCTGAGGCAAGGTAGAAGACCATGTATTTCTGAATGACCCAGATATGTAAAAGATATCATCAAAGTTGACATCCAATATTGAGTAGATGGATTGTCTTCTAAAGACTCTTTCTGGATATCCTGCGTTTACGGTAGGTATCGAGGCTGTATTCGCCAGGTTAGGAAATGACTGCTCAAGCACCAAACCTTTCACCTCATCTTCACTTCTTACTTCACTGTTGTGCTGCATATTCATCCCTGCTGTGAGGTTGAAGCTCACCTTGGAAACGTTATATCCCCCGGACAAAAAAGCATCCATGTTGTATAAGCGAACATTGCGTTGGAATTCACGGTAATATCCATCGACATCACTCTGTGATCCTTTGTTTATGCTGTTATCATCAAGCGTATATTTTCCATCGTAATTATGGCCAAAAGTATTTTGCACGTCACCACCAAATCTAAAAGTCCCCTTAATATCATAGTCCTTATAGATATCAGCGTTTAATGTCACGCTCGCAATCATTCGGTCAATATTGGCAACATTTGATGTGTTATCAATAGTGAAGTATGGATTATACAGATATGGCGAAAAGTAATTGTTTGGATTTTGAAATGAATTCGGATCCTTATAGTTATCCATATCTGCAATGCTAATGTCCGTCGGATGTCCTAATATGTCGTCAAACAAATTGGAAACACCACCCTGACCTTGGCCAGTCGGTATCGCTTTAATTTCTTTGTTGATATAGTTAAAACTTGTGCTGACATTTAACAATCCCATTTTTCTGGTTGCACCAAATTTGAAACTGTTTTTATTGAAGCTGTCATTGTCTCGCGGTACTATTCCATCGCTGGTTACATTGTTAAACGACACGTAATACGTTCCGTTCTCGTCACCATTCGAAATTGAAATAGAATTATCAAACATGGCCCCTATTTCATAAAAATCCGTGACCTGGTCTTCCAGGAATGAAAAATCCTTGTACAACTGACTCCCATTGACTGGATTGCCCCACAATCTGGAATCATTTGTAAATCGAGGACCCCAGCTACCGTTTTCCTCACTGGCGTAGTGACCATCCCAGCCTTGTCCAAATGATTTTTGATAACTAGGCACTCTTAAAACTGATGAAAAAATAGTAGAAGAACCTATCGTTATTTTTGGCTTCCCATCAACCCCTTTTGAACCTTTTTTAGTGGTGATCATGATAACTCCATTAGCTCCAGCTGAACCATAAAGTGCGGTAGCCGCTGAACCTCTCAATACAGACATTGATTCTATATCACCAGAATTGAGGTCGTTAATACCATTACCAAAATCGACCGTACGGTTGACATCCGCACCATTCGTATTAAAGCTTTGATTGGTATTTGTAACTGGTACACCATCAATAACATAAAGAGGTTGAGTGGCCCTACCGACGTTCGCATATCCACGAAGCACCACGTTAGTTGAGCTTCCTGGTTGACCGGTACCTCCTGTCACCTGAACTCCTGCAAGCTTGCCTGAAAGTGCACTTGTAAAATTGCTGGAAGTTCCTTGACTCAAATCCTCGTTATCAACTTGAGTGATAGAATAGCCAAGTGACCTTTTTTCTCGCGAAACACCCAAGGCTGTCACCACAACTTCTGCCAATTGTTGCACATCGGATGACATAGCGAGATCAATTATTGCCCTTGCGCCGATAGACACTTCATCAGTTTTCATACCGATAAAAGAAAACACTAAGATTTCGGCATTATCCGGAACACTTAGTCTGTAATTACCATCAAGATCTGAAGTGGTTCCCACTGTGGTTCCCTTCAGAATGATGTTCGCACCAGGAATCCCCTCACCTTCATTGTCAGTGACTTTTCCTGAAATTTGTCTCTCTTGTGCAAATGCTCCTAGCACTCCACTCAGTAGAAACAGAATAAGTAAAACTTGCTTCATACGCTCATTTTTTTTTAGTAGTAAGAATTCATTTAAGGGGTAATGATAGAAAGCCGAATCACCAGAAAATTGTAAAAAAGAATTGTTCAAATGCGTAAGGGTATATTGACCTGCGGATGTGAAAAAGTCAGATTCAGAATATTATTTGGTCAATTTTTGATTGACTTTGAGCAAGTTTTAAAAAGATTAAAATTTTGAATTATTTCAATGGTTGTTCCATATACTCCAAATCGAAGATATTAAAGCATCAATTGACAATTTTGGGCGATCTTTCCGTTTATTATTAAAAAATCATGAGAGGCACGGCCATAAGCTTATTACTTTTATTCGGCACTTTTCTGCACGCTCAGGACTTAGCTGAATCATTGATCGACACTGGATATGATCAATACATGGAGTCTGATTACGAAGGAGCTATTTCAACATTCAACAAGGCATTGGACCTGACCACCACCAATCCTGAAATCTATTTCCTTAGAGGTGTGTGTTTTTCCTCGGTAGGTGAAAATGTAAAAGCAGTCAGTGATCTGGATCGAGCCATCCAGCTGAATCCTGAATACTTCGAGGCTTATTATGAAAAAGGTTACATTTTCCTTTCCAACCAAAATGCACAACTAGCCATGCCAGAATTTGATGCGGCAATTAAACTCAATCCCAATTTTGCGGAAGCTTATGTAAGCCGTGGAACGGCAAAATGCATGCTGGAAGATGAAAAAGGGGCCAACGAGGATTGGAACAAAGCTAAGAAACTAGGAGTCGGCTATACCGAACATATGATTTGTGAATGATTATAGACTGATAATTCTTTTGGCAGCTGCCAACAAATCCTTCTCCACATAATCAGCCATTTTATCATCATCACCTCCAACTTGAATGGTCTTCAGTCCCATTTTCTGCGCAGGAATCATGTCACGCTTTTTATCACCAATCATCCAGGATTGCGAAACATCAATACCAAATTTGGCTACAGCCTTTTCAAACATAAGTGTCCCCGGTTTCCTACTGAGCGATTCCGAATGTGACTGATGCCAAGGGCTATAATAAATCCTATCAATCTGATGATCTAAAACCTGCTGCATGTACTGATGACATTCGTGCATTTGTTCTCGTGTATAAATACCTTTTACAATGCCAGATTGGTTCGTAACCACCACCAGAAGATAACCAGATTGCTTCAAAAGGGAGACTGCTTCAAGCACTCCAGGCAAAATGATGAACCGATCAAGTGTGTAAGCATAATCCACAAAGTCTTTATTTATCACACCGTCCCTATCAAGAAATACGCACTTCATCACTTCTTATTTAATTCCTTCAAATATAATTATGTTGGAATGCGAATATTTCGTAAACTCGATATATGTTGGACGACCAGAAAAAGAAACAATTAGGAATTTTAGTTAAAATCGCTGAGGTAGATGAAGATTTTGCCGATTCAGAAAAAGAAGTGATTAGAAAAATCGCTGAAAAATATGGTGCTTCTGAAAGTGAATTTGATGAAATCATATCATCCAATAATATCAGCGAAGGGATTCCACCTATGTCGATAACAGACAAAATGGATTTCATGATGGACTGCATGTTGGTGATTTTGGCGGATGATATCGTCACTCACTCTGAAGAATCTTTTGCAAATACGATGGCCTCAAAGCTTGGATTGGGTCATGACGTGGTGCGATTTCTTATTGAGAACAAAGATGCCACACGAGAGCAAATGAAGGAGCAAATGCTTCCATATTTTAAATAATCAGAAAATCAGAAAATAAAGGAAAAGCAAAATCAGCATAATCGCTACAAACTGCACTCCCCTATTTGACTGGGTAAATTCATAACTACAAATAGGGCAAGTCTTCGAGTTGGTATTAACCATCATGGCACAGGATGGGCATTCTTTCTTCTTCATATTCAAATAAACATTATTCTTTCTTTGTAACTCAGTGCCAAATCTTGATGTTGTTAAAGTTTGTCATGATTTTTGAATATGCCACACAAAATCACGGGATATTTTCGGGTATTCTTTGATACGAATATTTAAATCACACGACTATAATTGCACATTTAAGTAATGTTAGCCATGCAATAATGATTTGGGTATGGTTGTTGGGAGTGCCTTACAAATCACTAATTTTGATTTCAGATTATCCTCCATCCAACGTTCGCCAAGCTGTGACAAAGTATTTGATCTTCGGTTTTCTTTGTACACTGTCTTTCATTTCACAGGCTCAATTGACTTTTTTTAAAAGCCTAAAAGCCAGATCAATTTCGATTGAAAGCAATAATCAACAAGCTGACTTTCGTGATGTGGGATTTGACCAATTCCAAAACCAAGCTCGTTTTGGATCCTTTTTTGAGGATCCTGGCAGCAATTACAATTGGCTTGGTGACCAGAAAAGCAAGTCCTTCAATCTCCTGATCAATTTCAGAATGAAGGACACTACGCTTTATAGACATGAGGGTCTAATAGGGATCAAAAAAATAAATCAGAAAGTATTCTGGCTTCAGGGGCAATCTTCAGATTACACCCAATACAAAGGTCGTGCAGAATTGATGAAAGTACTCGTGGGCTATCGCTACTATCCAATCAAACGCAAGCGAATAAAGCTAAATGTAGGTGCCCAAATAGACTTTGGCTTTACAGTTTCTTCTTTTACCAAAGAGAAATCAGGATTCGGCGAATATGAGTATTTCGGTCATAAAAACATTCAAGGTGGAATTGAGCTTCCTCTCATATTTCAAATCCGATTATTTAAAGGAACAAACTTATACTTTGGGCCAGCCTATGGTTTCGGCTATTTCAGCCAGGATGGTTTTGGTCAGGTACTTTATTCTAAAAATTTCATCACAGGTATTCGCTTCGATTTATGAGATATCTGTTGATGCTTTCTTTGCTTATCACATCGATGGCTAATCTATCCGGTCAGGTTACCATTAGTGGTTATGTCCGTGACGCTGAAACTGGTGAAGATCTCATCGGCGTAACCATCTTTGATAAGCTTACCGCCAAAGGTGCAA
>JBLICU010000018.1:0-46802 GCA_047632435.1 Cyclobacteriaceae bacterium | reverse complement strand
ATAGATCGATTGATTCTTTGTGTCCATGCTCACTAAAATATTATCAGGAAGCAATCGCAACACAGTTTTCTGTTTTGGAGTGAGTTTTTCTGGTTGATAATACTTGTGATAGGCTCCACAACAAAAAGCTTCCATCAACTTCCCAATAATTTCAAACCCTCCGGTTTCACGTTCCAAAACCTGTTTTGATCGGTAGATCTTCTTGACAGACAATGATGAGATTTCTTTTAATGTATTGGAGGCCGGAATCAACTCCGTAATGGCCTGATCAAATTCACCTGACAACATCTTTTCCTCATTGAGGAGAAATACGTCCACAGTTTCCTTTATCAGTTGGCCTATGACCATGGCACGCAGCAAGCCAAGTTTTTCGTTTTGTCCTTGGATTTTATCCAGTTTTTCTTCCGAAAAGTTTTTTCCGATTATTGATGTGAGTAGTTTTTTGGTAGACTCGAAATCTACCAACCCCAATCTGCAGCCATCTTCTAAATCGATGATTCCATAACAAATGTCATCTGCAGCCTCCACCAAAAATGCCAAAGGATGACGAAACCAAGCTTCATCACCTAAAACTCCCAACTTCATGGGTTCGGCCATTTTCTTGAAATGAGGCAAATTGCTTCTGTATATGCCGTACTTCTTTTGGCTTTTTCTTGATTTATTTTTTGGTGCAAAAGACGTTTTAGGATATTTGGTAAAAGCACCCAAACACGCAAATGTCAATCGCAAGCCGCCATAGGTTTCATCATTGAGAATTCTAAAGCCTTGGGCATTTCCCTCAAAGGCAATTAGGTCTTGCCATTCTTCCCTTGTAACCAAATTCTGGAAAATTTTTCCTTTCTCATTGTAGAGAAAAAAAGAAGAAATGGCCGTTTCACCAGAATGGCCAAAAGGTGGGTTACCAATGTCATGGGCCAAACTGGCAGCTGCCACTATGCCTCCAAAGTCATGTAAAGTATATCCGGCGTGCTCAAGCTCGTCATACTTCCGAATCAGGTGCTCGCCTACGGCTTTTCCTAATGATCGGCCCACACTGGATACTTCAAGGCTATGCGTCAGTCTTGTATGGACAAAATCATCTTCTGGCAAAGGGAATACCTGGGTTTTGTCCTGTAGCTTTCTGAATGGATGAGAGAAGATAATACGATCATAGTCTTGCTCAAATCTGCTTCGGCTTTCTTGCGAAAGCACTATTTCGGTTTTGTCCCCAAAACGCTGAGGTGATAAAAGGTTAAGCCAGTTCATTCTTTGGTGTTTTCCAAAAGTCAGGCAAATTAACTCAAAATCAGCTTTCTGATTCGGCATAATCCACAATACATTCATAAAAAGCGATAATCCAACATAATCCTATCTAATTAACATGTATAAACAGGATGTGGCGAGTGATTCAAAAGAGCCCATCAACATAAATTTTCATCGATTTTTTTTCAAATATTATAGGCTGAATTCATTCAATTGACGCTTGCAAAAATAAATCCTTGATAATCTTGTATATGGACTAGCTTCGTCCGAATTTCTATAAAATATGTCCGTGGACGTGCCAGTATTGCAATTCGAAGAGGCCTATGAAGACCTCATTGAAGGATTGTTAAACCAAGAGTTTGGTGTTTGTACGGGTCTTCTGGACGAGTCTACCATCATAGGATTAAGAAACAACTTGATTCAACATTGGATAAACGGGGAAATGCGCCCTGCTGGAGTTGGACAAAAATTTGACTTCACAAAAAACGTACTGGTGCGTGGAGATCTGATTAAATGGATATCCAACGACTCTACTAATATTTTCGAAGTGATATTGATGGATCGTATTAGAGAATTTTATCATTATCTGAACAGCACATGTTTCACTTCTATAAACGATTTTGAGTTTCACTACGCTTTTTACGAACAAGGTAGTTTTTATAAAAAGCACTTAGACCAATTCAAAAATGATCGTGGACGTCAGTTTTCTTTGGTTTTTTATATCAATGACAATTGGCTGGAAAGTGATGGGGGAAATTTATCCATTCATAGGATAGGACAAGATATTGTCAATATTTACCCTTCTGCCGGGCAAGTAGTCTTTTTTAAGAGTGACGAAATAGAACACGAGGTTCATCCCTCATTAACACGCTATCGATTGAGTATAGCAGGATGGCTAAAACAAACCTGAATGAACCGAAACTGAGCTCGCAAGAACCTCAGCTTTGTGATTAATACCACTTAAATAGTTATCTCTTTTAACTATTATTGAGTTTGATTCCATCCCGAATCCCTGAGTGTGTCGTGATTAATGTTTAAAAAAATCTTCCTTCCTTTTTTAGTTCTCAATGGTTTTTGGGCTGGGGCTCAAATAAAACCGATTGATAGCATCCAGTTTATCAAACACATAAACTATCTGGAAAGAAAACTCAACTACGATTATTATAGCGACGATCAAAAACTATGGTGGATTAATAAATTTAGTTATGATGAAGACGAAAACAGAATAACTGTTAAAAACATCTCTACCGGGTCTCTGGGCAAAGTAACAGGTAAAAATTATATCCTAAATTCTGTTTGTCTTAGCGATTTGAATCCATTTAATATTGAATATTCTAAGACCAGTAAAACACAAGGGCGATTTGTAAAGGGTCAAAAAATCAGCTTGCATACCGTAAGTGGCAAGAGTTTGGTAAAGAAGGAAATAAATAGCCGTTCCTCTTCTCGAACATCCTTTATCTACCTGGCGCTCCCTGATTTTTTAAATAACGATTCTCACGTTAGTGATTCTGTATATAAAGCGTTCAAAGAAATAATTAATTATGCTACGACCATCTACAATCAGGGTGATAATTTGGAAAATTTCGAAACAATTTTTGACAGTATGCTTGGTAACCATCAGTACACAGATCAAAATGGATTGGTAAATAGATATGGTGAAAAGCACAATGATTACCTCATTTCATTCGAAGATTATCAGGATAGAGAAAAGTTACGCGACGTTTTTTTTGGTTATGATCCCGTCAAGACAAAGTATTATGAGATGATCATTGGCGTGGATGGTCAACAATTGACAAGATATTATACACTATCCGATGACGAAAAACTCCTTCTCCTTTCGGAAGAAAATGATATCAAAATTTGGTTCGCTAATAAATCCAAGATTATTTACCAATTGGAGGATCAAATGCTTGAATTGACATATTTCAATCCTTAATGCATTTGAAATAATGAATTGTGGTTACCATGACCTCCATTAAAAAACCTCAAGTTCAGATTTGAGGTTTTTTTTATTAAACTAAGCTTTCTACCGAGAATTACCTTTTGACAATCTCAATTTCCCTCTCAAATCCACTGGCCATTTCGTCAAATGGCAAATGCACAAAGATCTCTTCATCATCGTATTCAGCATAAATGGAATCCAAATCTATTTGACCCGTGAGGTTCAGCATTTCTATAAGATATGGCAACTCAATGTCCGATTGACTGGTTTCAAGATTGTGAAATACCAAAAGAATTCCTTCTTTGACCTCAATTTTAATATTGTCAACGTTCACAGAAGGAATCCGCATCCTTAAAAGCCAAGATGCTTCTGATTTCTCCAAAACCACGTATGGTTGAGCCATTCCTCCATTTATCGTGTTGATCAGCTCTGCGGTACTTGCTAGATTCTTGATCAATAATTTGTCTTCTATATTCATCACACAAATTGTTTAATATATAATTCGAAGTTTTAACAACATCAATGCCACTTATTCTCCTCAATAAAATTCCGCCAAATTGACTTGTTGCTATCTCCACTGAGTCAATCTGACAGCCTCAGCTTATATAACCGCTTAACGAGCATTCCGTTTATTATTTTATATTTATCCAAACATTCACCTATTCCAAATAGAATATGTAAACCAACAGAAAACGCATTCTAGGATTATTCTTTATACTTCTTGGTTCATTGTTTTTACTCAACATCCTCAAACTTTTACCCCCTATTCCAGATTTCATCTCCTCATGGCCAATGATCCTGATAGCCGTTGTTGTATTTAATCTATTGACTGGCGACTCACGCCCAGCCATCATTTTGTTCATCATTGGTGGATTCTTCCTGATTCAGCGACAGACCGACATTGACTTTCTCACCTATTGGCCTGCTATTCTGGTATTAATTGGCCTTTCATTTTTGATTAGGGGCAAATCTTCCTCCTCGAATTCAAGCTCCGAAGGATTTTTTGATGGTCTCAACACCTTAAGCGCAAGCAAGAAAAAATTTACCAGTAATCCATTTCAAGGATGTAGAATCACCAATATTTTCGGTGGGTTTTCGGATAAAAGAAATGTCACTGTTCTATCAAATCCAGTTCATGTCACCATCAAAGGCATTATGATCTTTGGTGCCGGTGACTTGAAAAGTCGATAAGAATCAGGGCTATTTCTTTATTTCAACACCTTTCCAGAAAGCAACATATCCTTTGATGTGTTTGGCGAGTTCTGAGGGTTCAGGATAATACCATGCCGCATCGCGATTTTGCTTTCCGTTGACATCAACTGTATAATAGCTGGCGGTACCTTTCCAGGGGCAAACAGAATGGGTTTCACTGGTTTTGAAAAATTCTTTTGTTACAGAATGGGCTGGGAAATAGTGATTGTTTTCTACCATGATGGTGTCATCACTTTCCGCTATTATTTCGTTATTCCAAATTGCTTTCATCGCTTTTTTAAAGTTCAAACCTCAATATGCTCCTCAAGGTTTTTTAAAGTCCCGTTGATGTCCGCTTATTGACTTATGGCATTTCAAATAAAGAATTTGAAGCTCCTAACCCAAGTGAAACATTTTCAAAAATTAGTTCCTTTTGGCTATCCTTAGTGAAGACGCGAACCGAGGTTGGTGTGAGCAGGCCTTGGTAATCCCTGTATTTTTCGTATTGTTTTTTTATTATAAGACGAGATCCCACTTTGCTTTCTATGACTTCCCAATATAATTTGTAATCATCCTTGTCGATATAAAAGTCCCTTTTGATATAATCATTTTCAAAGGAGAGTTTGATCAGCAATTCTCCTTCATACAATAGAAATCCATCCAGTTTCACATCATTGGCATAAGGTTTTAGTGAGCTGCCAAGACTATATATGTTTTCAATAATTAAATGTTCCAAAGGTGCCATCAATTGCGGCTTGGATGTGCCCGTCCAGGGTGCTACCGCCCATGCTATTTTGCCATTCGAAACCTCAGCATATCTTTTGCCTCCCCAATTACCTTCTATTCTTATTTTGTTCGGGGATTTAAAAGTAAGTTTCATTGGGTATTTTTGAAATTCTTGAGTGACCCATTCTCCGTCAATGACAACAGTCTTTACTTGATCCCAAAGTTCTTGTCCATGAGCTTCAAGGTGTTTTTTCAAAATGGTATTTAAATCCTGAGAATAGGAAACTATGGTAAAAAACATCAGTACTGAAATCAAAATAGCTCTCTGCATGCTTAAATTTTCAATAATTTTAATCCACCACAAATATACTCACCTAATGTAGGGTTGTTCTGAGAAGAGTAAAAACCAACAGGTTGATTTTTGTCAAAAGTCCAAAGCAAACTGAGGTTCCCTTTGTTATATCCATTCAACCTTCTTATCATAACTCGTGCCATATTCAGATTTGTCTTAAATCAAGTTTAGCATTTGGGTGGATAATGAATAAAGAAGTTAAGTTTGGACAACAGTATACTTGCCCTGTAACAGGGTTTTAAAAAATTGGGAACCAATTCAGATTTGATATGGATAGAAGAAAATTTATTTTGAACACAGCAGTTGCTGGACTTGGAGCTCCACTCATTTCATCTGGTTTTAAGCAAAAAGAAATTACACTTATCAAACCTCCAGCCCTACCTAAGAACGGAACCATTCAATTAATCACGCCCGCAAGCGCATTGAGCAGATCAAGTTTTGAAAAAACCATGGAAAATATGGAAATGCTCAGCTTCAAAATAAAATATTCTGATAACATCAGAGTCAGAAGTGGCTTTTTATCAGGTACAGATGAACAGCGACTTCAAGATCTGCAAAACGCCTTTTTGGATGATACTGTAGATGCCGTACTTTGTGCACGTGGTGGTTACGGAAGTGGGAGACTGTTGCCGATGATTGATTATGATCTTATTCGAAATAATCCGAAAATTTTCATCGGCTTTAGTGACATCACTGCTTTATTAATTGCTTTTTATCAAAAATCAGGTTTAATCGGGTTTCATGGGCCTGTTGGCGCTTCAGAATTCAATGATTTTACCGTGGATTGTTTACTTGATACGATTCAAAAAGGAAAGCATTCCAAAATAAGCAATGATGGATCTGCCCCCATTTTCGCAGGAACATGTGAAGGCAGAATGATTGGTGGGAATTTGAGCATTTTGGTGAGTCTGATTGGGACACCTTTTGATATGGTTTATGATGATCACATTCTATTCTTAGAAGAAATTGGAGAATCAACATATCGGGTAGATAGAATGCTTACTCAACTGGTAAATTCTGGTAAGTTGAAGAAAGTGAAAGGCATTGTTTTGGGTTATTTTACCAATTGTGATACTAATCCCGACGATCCTTATTTTGATTTTTCAATCTCATTGGATGAGGTTTTCAAAAACAGATTTGAGCATTTGGGAATTCCTGTAGCAAAAGGTTTCCCCATAGGACATGAGGCTCACAACACCACTATCCCATTGGGAATTAAAGCATCCTTAGACGCAGAAAAAGGTCAAATTCGGATGCTGGAAAGTGCGGTTGCTTAAAAATAATTTAGAAATATTTCGTCCGAAGATTTTTCTCATCTAATTCCATGTTCCAATCATATTGCAAGTCTTCATGAATGGTAGAAATTGCTTTTTCTATTTTGAAAATTTGTCTTTCGTAAATATTTAAAAGGGCCGTGCTATTTTGAAAGGAGATTCCAGAATCTTTTAATTTTTCACAGAAATAAATCAACAATTCTATTTCCGCTTTCTTTTCTGAAACGTATTTGATGTGTTTATTGACCAAACGTAAAATTTTTCGAATGCTCTTTTTCGCCCAATAGAGATTCGTCATATTGATTCCCTCAAAAAGTAAATCCATCTCGTCCTTTACTTGCAAAATGTATCCACTGGCATTTTCCTCATGAAAAAGTAGGAAGCTCAATAATTCCTTATTTTCCACTTTGTATTTAGCCATCCGCATACAAAGACCTTCCAACTCTTCTGTTGATTTGTGTTTTAGTTCTTTTTTTATGGTTGCAATGGTTTCTGCCTTCATTTGGTGAAAATAGCTAAAATGCTGATTTGGTTTGAATTTGAATCCAATCGTTTTATTTTTCCGGGATGAATCCATCCCTTCCTGAAATTCAATCCACTTGCAAAACATGTTCCGACAGCATGTACCGCCTTTACAAATACGTAAAGACTCTCCGTCTGTTTTTGAGGCCGCAGGAACTATTGAAGCTATGCAAGGCAAACAAAAAGTTGACGGTTTTTATTTTGGAAGTGTGGTACCCAAACCAAAAGACATTCGACTATGCTTTTTTCCGATTTACACCCATCATGAGCAGTTTGAATCCATTTCGGCAGAATTACTAAAATGTTTAAAAGGCAAAAGTTGCTTTCATATCAAACTACTATCTCCAGATTTAACAGCAGAAATAAAAAACATGATTGACCATGGTTTGGCTATTTATCAAGCCAATGGATTGATTTAGAATTGGATTGGATTAGGATTTTCAAAACTTCCTTTTGGTGCTTCATCCAATACTTTTATATCCGTTAGGTCTTTGTCTCCCCGCTCACCAGCTAACAGTAAACCATTAAAATCTTTGTAGTCATCCCACGGTTTTACGAATGATGCCTCCTGATCCTCCGCATTTTTGAAAAATGCCCATTGCTTCACAAGTCTTGAATCAATACTTATCCAGATTTCATAACCATTTTGCGGAGTGACTCCTACATTTTGAAAAGTCAGACCAAGCACATCACATCTTTCACCAGTCATTGATTCTTCTTCACGCAAATAGCTCAGTGTAACTCCTGAATCTTTCAATTTAAATGGCATAACCAGCCAATAGGAATCATTGATCCATATCTTTTTGGCGTCAGTCAAATCCTTTTTCAGTAGTTCGACATCCGTGATTTCCAGACCATCTACCCAAGACTTGCCTGTTTCATTATTCATATCCAAAATAGTTACCTTGTTTTTTTCTGGTACATCAATACGCACTCGATTATTTTGTTTGTCCCAAAGCAAGGTTCGTATGCCAAGGAAATTCCAATAAAGAACCTTCGTATCATCCCATTTTTGCCGACCACCCATGGCATTCATAGCTTGATCTGCTAACAAAACAGCAATTGGATGCGACCCGTCAATGTCAAAGCCGTCAGCAGGAGGATTGTTGTAAACTATTGCATCTGAAGGCAATGTTGATCCGGTATTGGACGCAGGTCCTTTGCAAGAAGTGAAAAAGATGATTGCCAAACAGAATAGTGCGGCTAAGAGGGACTTGATAGACATTTTGATATTTTTAGTGATTATACGAATGTAGGTAGAACAGCTTTAATTAGGCAATGATAAAGTCCGTACTTCTTTTTGTAAGGCGAATGATTTGAAAACTTCCCAATGTTGTCCTTTGTGTTTTAGCAAATGGATCACTTCTGCCGGCCAGGTTTTATTGATGCTTTTATTTTTGAAATGATTCCATGCCTCGGGAAATATTGATTTTTTCAAATCCCTAAAGGCAATCGTCATATGGGGATGAAAACCTTGATTTTTGTAATTAGTACTATCAAGTTTTAGCTCCATTCTCATTGTTTTCAATAATTCCCGTTGTAAATCGGCAAGTGCTTCAGATTCTTCAACATTAACAAAAATGACTCTTGGTTCAAATGCCCCAAGTCCATTCTGAATCACTTGAAATGACTGCCTCTTTTGACAATATGCTGATAGCGTGGAATTGATCATTTCCTCCTTGCTTTCTTTAAATCGAAAAGGCATATGCAGCGTGACGTGGGGAGGAGAATTCAATGCCGCCTTGGAGTTGAATCGATCCTTTACCTCATTTTTTAAACCTAATACTTCAGAAAAAAAGGGCTCTGGGGGGATGAGCGCAATGAAATAAAGTTGAAAATCTTTGGACGCTGGCATATAATTCAGGCTGAATCAGGTACTTATCTGATTCAGCCTTATTGATGTTAAAAATTAACCCTGATGTTCCGGCTCCAATAAATCCGTGACAGATTTTACTGGATTAAATGTAATCAAAGGCACTTCTACAAAGACAGTGTTCCAGTCAGCCATTGACCCATTCCATAATCCTGGAAGTTCCATCGCCCTCAAATCTTTGCCGTCTTTAGATTTTTGTGAAATAAAGCAGGTGTCCATGTCTCTGTGTTTCATCAAATCCAGTTTTTGTCCATTGTAGTCTTTCAAACTACAAACCACATCTACTGGATTGAAGTGACTTGCCTTGCCCGCTATTTCTTTCTGCGCAGTGTTATTCAAATCTATCTGAGCTGTTTCTACAACTTGCAATGACACTGACCCGTCCGAAGACTTCACCCAAAATGGTCCACCACCAGTATCACCGTCATTTTTTACCATGCCACAAATTCGAAGTGGTCTTGTCAGTTTTTCCATTAACAATGTTCTTTTTTCTTCATCGCTTAAAGAATCAAAAGATAGTGGAAAAATCAAGCCAAGTTCTTTGATCAATTCTCTTGCCTTTTCTATGGTACCACCTTGCTGCAAGTCATTTGCTACGGATTTAATTTTTTGCTGATATTGAAGCAAAACACCTGCAATTACTTTTTTATATGTAATCGTTTTTCCCTTTAATTTATCTGGAACTACATTATCAATATTTTTAAGAAAGATAATATCTGCATCAATGTCATTCAGGTTTGACAACAAAGCACCATGACCAGCTGGTCTGAAAAGTAATGATCCATCTGTGTTTCTGAAAGGTTCATTGGCTAGATCAACTGCAATAGTATCGGTGGATGGTTTTTGTTGACTATAGGAAATGTTGATTTTTATACGAAATTGGTTTTCATAGATTGATTTTATTTCAGCAATATGCTCTTCAAATTTTGCCTGATGTTCAGGAGAAACTGTAAAGTGAATATTGACTTCACCAGTAACATTCTGTGCGTATTGCGCACCTTCCATCATGTGCTCTTCTACGGGCGTTCTGGAGATCTCTCCATATTGGTGAAATTGAAGCAGGCCTTTTGGTAAATTGCCATAGTCCAATCCTTCTTCGGTCAATAGTTTCTTGAGAATTTCTACATATCCTTTTTTGAGCTGGGATTCTTCAAGAGATTGGTTTTTAAACTCATCCTTTAAGTCATTATAAAAAGCAAAATTTTCCAACCCCTTAAAGAAGGCATACATCGTCCCCTTTCCTTGTTTGGATGTGAGTTTTGAGTAATCATCTTCTGTCCCTTTATATTCATCAATGAAGGAAAACAAGTTTTTGAACATTCTCGAAGCTGCTCCTGATGCCGGAACAAACTTTATGATTTTTAGTTTAGCAAGATTCTCTTCATAAAATTTTACGAATGCTTCCAGCTGGTCTTCGGAAAATTTGACAATGCCATCTCCAACTAGGGCTGGCTTTTGTAAATCTGAAGGAGGAAACCCACTTATAAATTTGTTTATTTGGTACTCAACCTGGTCTTTATTTAGACCATGATCGGAAATCTGTTGTTTATCCAGTTCAGTAAACGTGTTCATCTTTTTTTTTATTTCACAGAATATTTAGATTAATATTCCGCTGTTTGCTTGATTCATTTTCTTTTCCTTTTCAATATTAGTGATTAATTTGAAGCATATTTGAATATATCGTATGGATTCTGATCTAAATAATTTCGCACCTGTTTTTTACGGGATTTCTCTGGTACCTAAATCTGCGTGGAGAGAATATGGATATACATTACTTACAATTGCTGGTGCTGACGGGATAGTCTCCGATCCTGAGTTGGAGTGGCTTACAGTAGATCTGGCTAAACATGTAGGAATTCCAAATGAAATCATCTCAGATTGGGAAGAATTCGACTATGACGATGCTGATTTGGAAGAAATTTTTAGCACATTCAATAATTCAACCCTAGCGAGCTTCAATAAATTATTAATTTATGATGCCATAAGAATGGCTTCTGCTGATGGTGAATATGCGCTGGAGGAAAAGGAACAGGTAATGGAAGCTGCTAGAATTATGAACGTCAGTATGGATGCTGTTGTGGCCATTGAAGCTTTAGTGGATTTAGAGCACGCAGCTGACAAACTAAGAATGACGGTCTTCTAATCTCAGCCGTATATTTTGTTTAGAATACCAGCAAGTCGTATTCCAGCCTGTAAAAGTCGCTTATTGACTACCCCCAGATTATCATAATCATATCGGTAACCTAGCTTTTTGTTATCCGGTATATCATAAACCTGAGCACGTAGATTTTTTGACTCATATGCCCAGTCGAGCACATCACTTGATTGCCACTCCAATATTTCGGTTTTTGATGCGTGATCAATTCTTGCAGTATATTCGGTGAAGCTGTATTGCTGCCCATCAATAATACCTGAATCCCAGATACGATGAAGATTAGATGAGGACCAGAAATACTCTACTTTCAGATCATTTCCACCTTTGTCTTTTCCATTGCCCACATGAAGTGGTTGATGTAGATCACCGACAAGATGAACCAATAATTTCAAAGCAAATGCTTCATCCTCATCTGTAAATTTTTTTGACTTCAGTTCAGATATTAGTCTATTTATTTCAGTAATTATATCACTGCCTTGAGGAATTCCAGCTTCTTCGTAAGTCAAACTATCAGGAATAGTAGCATAATGCCAGCTCACCATATGATCATATTTGTCGTTTGATCTTATGAAGTCCATAAAGGTGCTTACTTCCGCCAGCGTTTCATTCCCCAATACATTCTTGAGATTCTTTTGAGCTTTTTTGTTCATGTGTTTTTCGGCAATAAGGCCTACCACGCGATGGCCTGTGTTTCCCCAGGAAAATGCGCAGTGAACAATTAGAAGAAGTATTATTGGAAGAAGTATGATTCTTTTCATTTAACAAATAAACTAAATGAAATTGAAGAATCGGACTTAATTAGGTTTAAGAAATAGTCAATAAAAAAAGGCGCCGCACCTCTGCGAACGCCTCAATCACCAACCTAACCTAATTGAAAGCACTTACTGAACGCTAAGACATTGCATCTTATTATTTGCTTTCAAAGTAATTATACTCATTCGGTATAAAAATGTTTCAAAAAAATATAAAAATAATTATTCTTTTAGTTTAATCAATAGTTGAGATTATAGTTATCCATTATTAAACCCAGCTAAAATCATTATTATACTTTTGCCCTCTCAATTGGAATAGTGGTAATACAAGACATATTTGATCAATACAAAAGCAATTCATTAATTCATTCAATCGCAAAGACAATCTCGTCAAAACGAATTGTAAGATTGAAAGGATTATCCGGTAGTTCAGATGCGCTGATTGCGGCATCTGTGTCATTTTGTAATGAAAACACAAATATTTTTATTCTTCATGACAAAGAAGAAGCAGCCTATTTCTTCGATGATATTAAAAATTTTATTGAGGAAGACTGTTGTTTGCTTTTTCCTGGTTCTTACAAGAAACCATATCACTTCGAGGAAACGGACAATGCCAATATCCTTCAGAGAGCTGAAGTTCTGAATAGAATCAATTCAGATCCAAATAGAAATCTTGTTATCATCACCTATCCGGATGCTTTGTATGAAAAGGTAATAAACAAAGCCTCACTTTCAGAAAACACATTTATCATCTCCATAGGTGAAAAGCTAGATGTTGATTTTATCACTGAACTTCTAGTTAATTATGATTTTGAAAAAGTAGATTTCGTTTATGAAGCCGGACAATTTTCTGTTCGCGGTGGCATCATTGACGTCTTTTCGTTTGGTAACGATTATCCTTATCGGCTCGAGCTTTTCGGAAATGAGATTGAAAGTTTACGTGAATTTGATCCTGAGAGTCAACTGAGTAAAAAGTCGCTCACGAAAGTCAATCTTATACCAAATATTCAAACAAAACTACTTAAGGAGAAACGTCAATCATTCCTGGAGTTTTTGAATCCGGATACCAATATTTGGATCAAGGACTATAGGGAAACACTTGATTTGATCGAAAAAGGTTATAACAAAGCAGAAGAATCATTTCAGCAACTGATGCGTGCGAGTGGAAATACACAAATCGTATTCAGTCCGCAGGACTTATTTGATTCGGAAAAAACATTCGATTCCACTTTGAAAAAATTTCATTTAATTGAGTTTGGGAATCGATTTTACCTAAAGCCTGACGAAGAATACAATTTTGAAATAAAACCTCAGCCACATTTCAATAAAAATTTCGCGCTTTTGGGTCATGACTTATTGGGTTTTCAAAACAAGGGGTATAAAACACTGATCGTCGCAGAATCCGCCAAACAAATACAGCGATTGACGACAATTTTTGAGGAAATCAATCCAGATATTACTTTCAATGGTATAAAAGGAAGCATAAGGGAAGGCTTTATTGACAACACTCTTGAAACCGTTTGCTACACAGATCATCAGATTTTTGATCGGTTTCATAATTATCGTAAAAAGGAAAAGTTTTCGAACGCCAAATCACTAACCCTTAAAGAATTAAGGAGTCTACACCCAGGGGATTATGTAGTTCACATTGATTATGGTGTAGGTCGATTTGCTGGTTTGGACAAAGTAGACATTAACGGAAATAAGCAAGAAGCTCTGAGATTGGTATATCGGGACGATGATTTGCTTTATGTAAGTATTCATTCGCTTCACAAAATATCTAAATATTCCAGTAAAGACAGTGAACCCCCATCAATAAATAAGCTTGGAAATCAGGATTGGGAAAACAAGAAAAAACGAGTCAAAAAACATGTAAAGGACATTGCCAAAGATTTGATCAGCCTATATGCCAAGCGAAAAGCTGCACCAGGTTTTTCTTTTGCTACAGATGATTATTTACAGGCCGAGCTTGAATCTTCATTTATATATCAAGACACGCCAGATCAAGCGTCGGCCACCGCTGATGTGAAGCATGACATGGAACTTCCACACCCGATGGATCGGCTCGTATGCGGAGATGTAGGTTTCGGAAAAACTGAAGTAGCAATAAGGGCCGCTTTCAAAGCAGTAAATAATGGAAAACAAGTCGCCATTTTAGTACCGACTACTATTTTGGCCATGCAGCATTTTCGGACATTTTCGGAAAGATTAAGTGAATTACCTGTCACTATTGAATATATCAATCGATTCAAAACCACCAAGGATATTACCAAGATCAAAAAGGACACAAAAGATGGTAAAATTGACATCCTAATTGGCACGCATAGAATCGTCAATAAAGACATTGAATTCAAAAATTTGGGTTTGATGGTCATTGACGAAGAGCAAAAGTTTGGTGTTAAAGTAAAAGAACGACTTAAAGAGATGCGGGTAAATGTTGATGCACTCACACTGACAGCAACACCAATTCCCAGAACATTGCATTTTTCACTATTGGGAGCTCGTGACCTATCTATTATTTCTACCCCACCACCCAATAGAAGACCTGTAACTACAGAAATCCAGGTTTTCAATGAGGAAATTATTCGAGATGCGGTAAGTCACGAGATCAGGAGAGGTGGACAAGTTTTTTTCGTTCATAACAGAATCAGCGACATTGAAGAAATTGGAAATATTGTTTACCGCCTGGTTCCAGATGCAAAAATTGGAATAGCTCATGGCCAAATGGAAGGTAAGCTTCTAGAAAAGATAATGATGAAGTTTATTGAGGGTGAATTTGATGTTTTAGTTTCAACCAACATCATCGAATCAGGTCTTGATATTCCGAACGCAAATACCATTATCATCAACCGTGCGCATATGTTTGGGTTATCTGACCTGCATCAAATGAGAGGCAGAGTGGGGAGATCCAATACGAAAGCGTATTGTTATTTACTCACCCCACCAACTGCCGGTTTATCAGCTGAGGCGCGTAAAAGATTAACGACACTGGAAGAATTCTCAGATTTGGGAGACGGGTTTAAAGTTGCGATGAGAGATTTGGATATTCGAGGAGCAGGAAACCTTCTTGGAAGTGAGCAAAGCGGCTTTATTAATGACATGGGTTTTGAGGTTTATCATAAAATATTGGACGAAGCAGTTGCTGAATTAAAGGAAGCAGAATTCAAAGAATTATTTGAAAGGGATCCGGACCACAATGAATTGGATCTGATGTTACAAGATTGTCTCATAGAGACAGATTTGGAAATCCTGATTCCTGAAACATATGTCTCAAATATTTCTGAGCGATTGAGTCTTTATTCAGAATTAGACAACCTGAAAAATCAAGAAGATTTGCTGGCATTTAGTTCAGCCATGAAAGACCGCTTTGGATCCCTTCCTAATGAGGTGATTAATTTGGTCGAATCAGTTAAGGTAAGGTGGCTAGCTGAAAGATTGGGATTCGAGAAAATTCTAATCAAAAACCAACTGCTAAAATGTTACTTGTCTGAGAAAAAGAAAGATCAATATTTTCAATCAAAGGTCTTTGGAAATATTTTACAGTACGTTCAGAAACATCCGAACAGCTGTAGTATGAAAGAATATCAAAATAAATTAACAATAAGTGTAAAAAACATCAATTCTGTGGATGTGGCTTTTAACGTGCTTGAAGGCATGTTATTGATTTCTAATGACTGATAATTCCTATTTAAGACAATATTTCTTGTGTTTTTCTATTAATTACTAAATGAAAGCATCATTTTATTGACAATTAGGTCTATTTTTGAAAAATTTGCATTTATTGCTATTTTGGGTGTTTGAAATAAAGAAACAGGTTATGAAAAAAATTATTAAAGCTGCGGCCTATCCAGCTACGTTGTTGTCATTGGCCGTAATCGTTGCTTCGTGTTTTAGCAACGGAGCTCCAACAAGCTCAGCCCCAGGCGGGATTAGCACAACTACTGGTCTGGAGTTTAATGAAGAAGGGGGATTTCAGGTAAATAATTTTCAAGGACAACCTGATGGTCCCAATTTGATTTTCATTGAAGGGGGTAGAACCGTTTTAGGTAGCTTCGAAGAAGATCTTTTAAATTCCAACAACAATATTGAGCGGGCAGTAACAGTTGCGTCATTCTATATGGATGAAACCGAAGTTGCGAACATCAACTGGTTGGAATATGAATTCTATATCAAACAGGATTCAGACCAATATTATTGGAAAAACAACCTCCCTGACACAACCGTTTGGGCAAAGGATTTAGCGTATAATGACCCTTATGTAGATCACTACTACAGATATCCAGGATTTCGTTTTTTTCCGGTTGTAGGTGTAAACTGGAGACAGGCAGTCAACTATTGCAAGTGGAGAACTCAAGTTGTAAACATGAAATTGGCTGATGAAGCTGGATTGTTAGATCCTTTGGCTGATGGAGATGATGCCTTTGCTGGTGCAGAAGGAGATCCTGTAGCCGCATCAAAACCTTCAAGAATTCCTCTTGAATCAGGTGTGGTTTTGCCAAATTATCGTCTACCAACAGAAGCAGAATGGGAATATGCAGCGCAAGCGCTAATAGGAACGCAATGGTTGGATGAGAATCAGACTCACAGAAGACTTTATCCATGGGATGGTCACGCTTTGAGAAATCCTTACGGAAAAAGCATGGGTTATTTCCTTGCCAACTTTAAAAGAGGAAAAGGTGATTATGCTGGTATCGCTGGTAAGTTGAATGACGGAGCTATGATTCCTACTTATGTATATGACTATCCTCCAAATGATTTTGGTCTTTACAATATGGCAGGAAACGTCAATGAATGGGTTCAAGATGTTTACAGAGCTCTTTCATTTCAGGATATGGATGACATGAACCCAGCTAGAAGAGATGCCGTTGGTGATAGTGAAACAGGATATGATGGTTCATATACCTTCATTGGAAATGAGCGTGAATATTCAGAAGAGGAGTGGGTTAAAAATACTGGTCTTCAGAAATCGTACAACCCAGACAGTCCTCCAATGAAAAGGATGAGAGTATACAAAGGTGGATCTTGGGCTGATGTAGCTTATTGGTTATCTCCAGGAACAAGAAGAGCACTATTCGAAGATTCAGCAACATCTACAATTGGATTCAGATGTGCCATGATCAGAGCAGGAACTAACTATTAAAAGAAAATAATTCTTTTAGAAAGGGCTTCAATTAATTGAAGCCCTTTTTATTTTCCAGCAGCTAGTGTAATGATAGAAATAGATTTGGCACCCGCTTTTACCAAAACATCTACCAAAATTCCAATAGTAGCTCCTGTGGTAATGACATCATCCACAATCACTACTTGTTTGTCAGCAATAGCCTCTTTAGAAACAACTTTAAAAATGTCAACGACATTTATCCATCTGTTAATTCTTGATTTTTTAGTTTGTGTAGAGGTATTTGCTGTTCGAATGACAGATTTGGTGTCAATTGGGATTTTTAAAACTTCTGACAAACCTTCGCAAATAACTTCGCTTTGATTGAAGCCACGAATTGCCAATTTCCTTTTATGAATGGGCACGGGAATCAATATATCAGCTGTGAAATCAATCTTGATCAGTTTAGAACCGTACCACATACCAAGATATCTTCCAATTTGTGGCATATTTTGATACTTCATTGTGTGTATTAGTTTTTGAGCAACTCCTTTACGATTATAATAAAGATATGAAGCGACGAAATTTACTTTATTTTCGTAGACAAATTTTTGGTACAGAGGGTTTTCCAAATCAAGATGATAATTTGTTAATGGCAAAGCTGTTTTACAACCAATACAAAGAATTTCCTCTTGATGTACCAATGGTTTTTTACAATTGAAACATATCCTTGGAAAAAATAAGGAAAGAAAATCTTTTAATATTTCTTTGGGTGATATGTTCAACATTGTAATAAATATAATAAAATCCGTTAAATGGCATACAAAAAAGATCTTGAATTGGAAATTACATGGCAGAAGTTGCTCAGACTTCTGGAGCCAATGATGGGGAAAAAACCGAAAGATTTGAACGGAATTCTCTTCCTCATTGGTGTGCAGGAATTGGGCAAAGGGGTAAGGCCATTTTCAAAAGAAGAAAAGCAAGATTTAATGCATATCGCCACTTGCAAAGTGCTGTCATTCTCTGACTTTTATGAGCTTGAAGGTTTGGATGCTGAGGGGTGGCCACATTGGACGGTAAAAAGAGAACTTCCTCATTTGGATTTAATAGAACAAGAGAAATTATTAAAAATGCATGTAGTAGAATACTTTACCAAAGAACTTAAATTCGATATTTGATCTTAAGTAACAATTGATCGTATAACAGGCTATGTCAATAGAAGGAATTAGGGTAGGATTGGAACAATACAAACGAAAGTTTTATTACAAAAAACTTAGTCGTGGTGTGCTTATTACGCTTTCTTCGTTTCTCGGGATATTCATCATTTTAAACATGTTGGAGTCCTTTTTTTGGTTCAATAGTTCTATTCGTTTCCTTTTTCTAGCACTTCTTTTAATCGCGTTTTTTGTTCCCATATACGCTTTAGTATTATTACCAATATTTGAAATTTTCAAATTAAGAAAAGGCATAAGTGAACTACAAATTGCTCGTGAAATAGGGAAATTTTTTCCTCAAATAGATGATAAGCTCTTAAATCTCCTCGAATTAGATGAGCTCAACCATTCAAGTCGATCACTTATCGCTGCATCAATTAAGCAAAAAGAAGAAAAGCTAAAACTAGTTGATTTCTCAAAAGCAATTGACCTAAATGTTAATCTGAAATACCTGTATGCTTTTCTTATTATTGTCTTTTCCCTTGGGCTATTGTCCTTTATCAACCCTGTTATCATTTCAGACGGCACCCAAAGAATTATAAAGTTTGGTGAAGAATTTGAAAAACCAATGCCTTTCAACATTGAAATTACTAATTCAGTGTTACGTGCATATAAAAATGAGGAATTCAATCTGAACATAAATATCGAGGGTGACCAGATACCTGCCAATCTCTATTTGCATTTTGAAAATAACAGAAAAACTAAAATACAAACAGCTGATAATCAACATTATAGCTATTCATTCTCTAATGTCCAAAAACCAATAACATTCAAAATTGAAGGAGCCGGACACTTTTCCAAATCTTATGAAATTGATTTAGTTAACAGACCAGAAATTAGTGATTTTAATCTGCTTTTAAAATATCCGAAATATGTCAATCGTTCAGATGAACATTTTAAAAATATCGGAAACATTTCAGTGCCAGAAGGAACCCAAGTAATCTGGGAGTTAAAGACGATTAATGCCGAATCTGCTCTAATTACTTTCGATCAGAAGATTAACAAATTTCAATCCACAGAAATGGGTAAATTTATTTATGATAAAAGAGTCCTGATGTCTGAAGACTATTCTATTAGCCTTTCCAATGAATTTGGTTACAATAAAACTCCAATAACATATTCAATCGACATCATAAAAGATCAATATCCGGAAATCATAGTTGAATACTTAAGTGATACAATTCGATTCTCATCTTTGATCATCTCAGGAAAAATTAGTGATGATTATGGTTTCAGTCAAATGAGGCTTTTTCAAAAACCTTTGCCCAATGGTGTAGTTTCATCCATTCCTCTAAATATTAAAAAAGGATTACCTACTCAAAACTTTGTTTACAGGTGGGAGGCGGACTCTGCTTTGTTTGTTCAACATGAGTCCTTGGAAATTTGGGTAGGTGTTTGGGACAATGATGACATCAATGGTGCTAAAAACACCATATCCAGAAAATTTTTCTACAAAAAACCAAACGAAGAAGAAATAGAAAACATAATTGCTGAAAATTCTAATCAGACACAGAATGAACTACAAAAAGCTGAAAAGGAATCATCAAAACTTAACGAACAACTTGATGAATTGGAAGATCGATTGAAAAACAAAACAGAACTAGGTTGGCAAGAAGAAAAACTTATCGAAGATATAATCTCAAGAAAAGAAGAAATTCAGAAATCAATTGAAGAAATTCAAAAGAAACATGAAGAGCTAATATCATCTCAGGATCAATTTGACAAACAAAGCGATAAATTGGCTGAAAAATCACAGCAGTTACAAAAACTCATGGAAGAACTGTTGGATGATGAAACAAAAGCTCTTTACAATGAGCTTCAAAAATTGTTAGAAGAGAAAAGCAGCCTTGATGAAGTAAATAAACAATTATCGAAAATTAAACCTAATGAAAACAATCTCGAAAAAGAACTTGAGAGAGCCATAGAGCTGTTCAAAAAACTAAAACTGGAGACCAAAATAGAAGACACGGCAAATAAGCTAGAAAAACTAGGTAATCAACAAGAGCAACTTGCTGATCAAAACAGTCAAACAAAGGATTCAGATCAGATGGAAAAATCATTGGAGAATCAAGAAAAAATAAATACCGCATTTGAAGATGTGAAAGAAGATGTGAAAGAAATCGAAAAATTGAATCAGGATATGCAAAATCCAGAACCTTTGGACGATTTTCATGATAATGAGGAACAAATCCAAAAGGAATTAGACGAGATCAAGGAAGAGCTCCAGAATAAACCAAGCAAAAACATACCTTCCAAACAGAAAAAGGCTGGCAATCAAATGAAGCAAATGGCTAGTAAAATGCGTGAAATGCAAAGCAATATGGAAATGGAAATGATGGAAGAGAACCTTGGTCAGCTCAGGGACATCTTGGATAACCTCATTAAAACATCCTTTGAGCAAGAGCGGATAATCCAAGGTTTTGTATCCGTTTCACAAAGTGATCCCAGGTTCTTAGAATTATCTCAAGATCAATTACGTTTAGTGGAAAACTCAAAAGTTATTGAAGATAGTTTATTGTCTCTTGCCAGCAGAGTTTTGCAGATAAGTAATTTTGTCACCAGAGAAATAAATCAAATCAACAGAAGCCTGGAGAGTGCATTGGGCGCAATCAAAGAAAGACAAAAAAATCAGGCCACCAGTCATCAGCAATTTGCAATGACATCCATGAATAATTTAGCTCTATTGCTTGATGATGTAATTCAACAAATGCAAATGGCCATGTCCAAAGGAGGAAAACCAGGATCTAAGAAAGGAAAACAGCCCAGCATGAGCGAACTGCAACAGCAATTGAGTCAACAAATTCAAGATTTGAAAAAATCTGGGAAAACAGGTCGTCCACTTTCTGAGGGTCTCGCTAAAATGGCAGCAGAACAAGCCCGAATAAGAGAACAACTTGCAGAACTACAGCAAAAGCTTGAGGGTCAAAACGACAATGGCACTCAAAATGGAACTGGTTTAAAAGAAGCCATTGAGAAAATGGAGCAAAATGAAGAGGATTTAGTCAATAAGCGATTAACTCAAAATTTAATCAACCGTCAAGAAGAAATAATCACGCGAATGCTAGAAGCTGAAAAATCCATGAGGGAGCAAGAACAAGATCAACAAAGGAAGGGTGAAACTGCTATTCAAATAACACGTAAATATCCACCTGCCTTTGAGGAATATCTAAAAGAACGAGAAAGTGAAATTGAATTATTAAACTCAATTCCATTAGATTTAAATCCATTTTATAAAAAAGAAGTAAACGAATACTTCAGAAGACTAAGCTTACAAAACAAGTAATGGAGACAATACAAATTCAAATTCCATCAATTCGCGAAAACATTAGGATCGTAGAGAGTTTTATTGACAATGCAAAAGAGAAGTATTCACTAGATGACGACATTTATGGCAACATCATGATTGCTGTGACAGAGTCCGTAAATAACGCCATCCAACATGGCAATCAACTTACTTCGAATAAAAATGTTACACTCAAACTACTTTTAGAAGAAACCTCCATAAAATTTATAATCACCGATGAGGGATTAGGATTTAACTTTCACAACCTACCGGACCCAACATCTCCAGAAAATCTTGACAAACCAGGAGGCAGAGGCATCTTTTTAATGAAACATCTTTGTGATGAGGTTTTATTTAAGAATGAAGGGAGAGAAGTTGAACTATCCTTTTATTTGTAATGAGTAATATTGCATTTATTGTTGAAGACATAGAATTCACACTAAAAGGAAAAAAAGACACTAAAAAGTGGCTAACTAATGCAGCAATAAGTGAACAGCGAGAGATCGATTCCCTTAGTTATATCTTTTGCTCCGATGACTTTCTATTGAACATCAACAAGGAATATTTAGATCACGACTATTACACAGACATTATCACGTTTGATAACTCATTAAAGTCTGATAGCATTATGGGGGATGTATTTATTAGCATCGAACGAGTAAAAGAAAACGCCATACAATATGGCGTAACCTTTGAACAAGAACTCAACCGAGTGATGGTGCATGGGCTTTTGCATCTTTGTGGATATACAGACAAACTTCACGACGATAAAATCCTAATGCGGCTAAAAGAAAACACCTATATATCTTTGCGGTAAAATTATTGTTCCACGTGGAACAGCACACAAAACCAATTAAGTGTTTCACGTGAAACACTAAATAATATGTTTCAAGAATACGACGTAATTGTAGTTGGTGCGGGTCATGCCGGTTGCGAAGCAGCAGCAGCAGCAGCAAACATGGGGTCCAAAGTTCTTTTGGCCACTATGAATATGAACACTATTGCTCAAATGTCATGCAACCCGGCAATGGGAGGTTTAGCCAAGGGGCAAATTGTAAGAGAAATAGACGCACTAGGGGGGTATTCAGGAATTGTGACTGATAAAACAATGATACAATTCAGGATGCTTAATAGAAGCAAAGGGCCTGCAATGTGGAGTCCAAGAGCTCAATCAGACCGAATGCGATTTGCTGAAGAATGGCGTCTTACACTGGAAGGCATTAAAAACATTGATTTTTGGCAAGAGATGGTAAGCGGACTATTAGTCAAAAAAGGAAGAACAATTGGAGTAAGGACAAGTCTCGGGATTGAAATTCTTTCTAAAACAGTAGTATTGACCAACGGTACTTTTTTAAATGGAATCATACACATAGGTGAGAAAACCTTCGGTGGGGGACGATCAGGAGAGAAAGCCGCCACAGGAATTACTGAGCAACTTGTAAAATTAGGATTCGAAGCAGGTAGGATGAAAACAGGCACACCTCCTCGTGTAGATGGCAGATCTTTGGACTATAGTAAAATGGAGGAACAAAAAGGGGATGAAGATCCCTCAAAATTCTCCTATTTAAAAACAACAAGCAGCCTGAAAGAACAAAGAAGCTGCCACATCACCTATACAAACAAAGAAGTTCACGAAACATTAGAAACAGGATTCGATCGTTCACCCATGTTCAATGGGAGAATAAAAGGTATAGGACCCAGGTATTGTCCCTCAATAGAAGATAAAATTAATCGATTCGCAGAAAGAGATAGACATCAGATATTTGTCGAGCCAGAAGGATGGAACACGGTAGAAGTATATGTCAATGGGTTTTCAACATCACTTCCAGAAGATGTTCAACAAAAAGCATTAGTTAAAATACCCGGTTTTGAAAAAGCAAAAATGTTTCGTCCTGGTTACGCAATTGAGTATGACTTCTTTCCACCAACTCAATTAAAAACATCATTAGAAACACATCAACTCGAAAACCTGTTTTTCGCAGGCCAAATAAATGGCACAACAGGATATGAAGAAGCGGCATGTCAAGGTTTGATGGCAGGCATCAACGCACACCTTAAATCAAAAGAAGAAGAACCATTTATATTAAAAAGATCAGAAGCGTATGTCGGGGTTTTGATTGACGACCTAATAAATAAGGGCACACAGGAACCCTATCGCATGTTTACATCCCGGGCAGAGTACAGAATCTTACTTAGACAAGACAATGCTGATTTAAGATTAACACCCATGAGTTACAAAATGGGATTAGCAACATCGGACAGATATGATCTGGCAATGACCAAAATGCACCAAACTAATCAACTTGTAAATGATTTAAAGCAAAAGAAATACAAACAACTTGATATTAATCCAAAATTGAAGACACTAGGGTCAGCACCAGTAAAAGATAAAAGTTCATTATTTCAGATATTAAAAAGGCCAGATTTAGATATCCTCACAGTAATGGCACTTACTGAAGATAAAGTATTTATGTCGAAGTACGAGAAAGATATACTAGAACAAGCAGAAATACAGGTTAAATATGAAACCTATCTGGAACGAGAGAAACTAAACTCCGAGAAAATGATAACCTTAGAAAACCATGAAATCAACCCCAATTTTGACTATCAAAAGATCAATGCACTATCATCTGAAGCTAGAGAGAAATTACTTAAAATCAAACCATCCACATTAGGACAGGCATCAAGAATAAGTGGAGTTTCTCCATCAGATGTATCAATTCTTATGGTCTATATGGGTAAATAGAATGTACGAGAAATTAGAAGAATGCCCATCCTGTAAGCACCCACAGTTTAACAACTTTATGATCTGTAAAGATTTTACTGTTTCTCAGGAAAGCTTTGCCCTAGTCAAATGTACAAAGTGTCAATTAGTGTTCACCAATCCTAGACCTACTATAGAGAAGATAACAGAGTATTATAAAAGTGAAAATTACATATCACACGCAGATTCAGCAACGAATCTCGTTAACCTTATTTACAAACTCATAAGAAAATATACTCTTAATCAGAAATTAAAACACATCAACAAATACAAAAAAGGCACCACTATATTTGATTTTGGCTGTGGTACAGGCCATTTTCTGAATAAAATGAAAAGCCAAAAATGGCAAATATCAGGTTTAGAACCCGATTCACTAACAAGATCTAAAGCATCAAAACTTTTAGAATCAAATATCTATTCCTCTTTGAAAGAAATACCTAAAGCAAACATATTCGATATCATAACAGCATGGCACGTATTAGAACACGTTCATGACCTTAGAGACACACTTAAAACATTAAGAAAAAAACTAAGCACTGATGGATACATGTTTATTGCTCTCCCTAACCACAATAGCCATGACGCTATGATTTATAAATCCTTTTGGGCAGGATTTGACGTCCCAAGACACTTGTATCATTTTGATATAGATTCTTTTCAAAGGCTGGCCAAATCGCAAAAATTAAACCTTGTAGACACAATACCAATGAAATTCGACTCCTATTATGTTTCACTTCTCAGTGAAAAATACAAAACAGGTCATTCCAAATACATCAAATCAATAAGAAATGGGTACAATTCGAACCAATATGCAGCACACTCTAATGGAGAATACTCCAGTCTAATTTATGTTTTAAGTAAATGAAACATCTAATTTCATCAATTTTCCTTATCATAATTGCGGAGTTTATATTTCTACAATGTGCAAATCCGCTAAGGCCTTCTGGCGGCCCAAAAGATACAATACCACCGACATTGCTGTTTTCGAATCCCCAAAATCAAACCCTCAATTTTAGTGGCCAAGAAATAAAACTCTACTTTGATGAATACATCAGTGCAGATAAAATGAGACAGAAACTTATCATAACACCAAACACCAACACAAAGTATAAACACATAGTCAAAAAAAGAGATCTCATATTAAAATTTGATAAGCAGTTTAAAGATAGCACAACCTTCACTTTTAACTTTTTCGATGGGGTAGTAGATATTACTGAAAAAAATCCTGTTGAAAATCTCATTCTTGCAATTAGTACAGGAGCATATATTGACTCATTAAGAGTCATAGGTTCAGTACGTGATCTATTCACCCACAAAGTACTAGCAAAAACCACAGTTGGACTATATCAGTTGAACGACACCTTAGACATATTGATGGATGCACCCTACTACTTTGTAACAACCCTCGAAAATGGGACTTATGAAATAAGAAATATTAAGACGGGAAAGTACAAAATAGCAGCATTCGTAGATGAAAATAAAAACTTAAAACTCGATGTAGCTACAGAACAATATGCTTTCACCAACGATACAATAATACCTAACACCGATCCAGATAGCACATATCTACAAGCCATAAAAATAGATGCGTCCTCACTCAGGTTTATCTCTGCAAGGCCATCAGGTAAATATTTCGATGCTCGGTACAACAAAACCCTGAACAAATATTTTGTCAGACCTCTAGATTCAACTGAAACTATTTATCATACATTGAACAATGAAAAAGATGCAATTAGATTCTACAATCACAATAATTCATCAGAACAAGACAGTGTAGCAGTAATACTACAAGCCTCAGATACAGTTGACAATACTACAATAGATACAGCATTTGTAAAGTTTAAAGCTTCGGTAAGAAAATCAGTTGATTTTAACTATAGTTTGGCACCAAAAAAATCAAGTTCAGTCGAACTCAATACCATCTACAACCTAAGATTTAACAAACCCATCCTCCATGCCGATACTAGTTTCATATCTTATACACTTGATACTCTAAAAACAATCAAACTCAAACCCATAGACCCAAAATGGAATGACAACAAAACCCAACTTTCATTTAAACTCGATTTTGATAAAATACATTATCAAGACACACTACATAAATACCTCAGCCTATATGCTCCTGATACGCTACAAATAGATTCTGTTAAATTAGGATACTACAACCTTCTAAATAGGATACCACAGAACAAATTCATTATCAAAATAAACAATCAATCATTCATATCTGTGGAAAGCGATACTTCTAAAGTTTTAACTCAACTATACCAATTCTATGAAAGTGAAAACTACGGAACTATACGTCTTAAACTCACAACTGACAAAACAAGCTACTTTGTACAACTAATTAACAGTCAAGGGAATCCAATAAAGCAACTCTTTAACTGTGCAGAATGCAAATTTGACAACATCAATCCTGGTGATTATTCATTTAGAATTTTAATAGATGACAACCAAAATGGCAGATGGGAAATAGGAAATATAGGAAAATCAAAAGAACCAGAAACAATAATTAACCTCTCTGAAAAATCTGCACTTCGTGCAAACTGGTCTCTAGATATAGACTATTCCTTTTAAGAAAGTGTTAACACCCTGTGGACAAAGGTTGATAACAAATGAGATATTAGAGTTCACATCCAAGTACTACTTGAAAATAGAAATAAACCACATAATATGAACCTTCATCAACACACTAATATCGATTAATCATACAAGAACTATCAACAAGATGCTTAAATGAGTTATCAACATAGAACAGTAATCACTTGATCATCAACAAAGTAAATATTGAAACCCTGTGAATAAAAAAAATATTTCACCATCTTATAAACATCTCAGCAAACCAAAATCTATTTTAATATTTTACCCACAAATCCACATTATAATAATGAAAATTTGATTCATTCAAAACACAAATATTTTAATTAGAGTACGTTCATATGTTAATAACTTAAAAAATGAGAATACTAATTACTTCAATAGTAGTGTTTCTGGCTGTTTTGGTTCAGGCACAAACAGATAAGGCTAAGCTCGCAAATGAGTATTACTTACAGGGAGATTTTGAAAAAGCACGCGTCATTTTTGAAGACCTTGAAAACAAGAGTTCGGCGATACCACTGATCCAAGCCAACTATCTAAGTATGTTGCTTACCGAAGGAAATTACAACAGGGCAGAAAAATTTCTCAATAATGCGATCAAGCATTACCCTGGTAATTTTCAATATGAAGTAAGTCTCCTTCGGCTCTACGACTTGAGTAATGAACCAGATAAAAGAGAGAAGTATTTCAAAAAACTAGACAAGGATTATGGTGAAAATCAATTTCAACTGAATCTTTTAGCTCAAAGTTTATCAAATCAGCAACTCTATGAAGATGCCATTTTCTTCTTTAAGAAATCCAGAAAAATAAGTAATAACCCATCTGCATTTGCATTGGATTTGGCTGCCATATATCGAATGCAGAATGACATGGAAAAGATGACATTAGAGTATCTCAACTATGCAGAATCCAATCCGAGAAATTTGTCATATGTGCAAAATCTATTTCAAAATCTTCTTACAGAAGAAAAAGATCAAAGTTATCTCGAAAGATCATTAATCGCTAAAATTCAAAGACAGCCGGAAGTTACGATGTACGCAGAACTTTTAATTTGGCTTGAAATCCAAAGAAAAAACTTTTATGCAGCTTTTGTACAGGCTAAGGCCTTGGACAAACGACAAGGTAGTTCTGGTGATGAGTGTCTGAGAATAGGAAGGGTTGCTGCGGATAATAAGTCTTGGGATGATGCAATTGAAATTTACGATTACATCATCAAGTCTTTCCCGGATAGTCGACACTATATAACCGCGAAGAGCTTATACATCCAGGCTAAAGAGAACAAAGTAAAAAATGAATTTCCGATCAATAAAGATCTCATCAGAAACTTGGCTGCCGAATACAAACAGCTATATGTGGAAATGGGCTCAAACCAAAATACGTTAGATGCCCTTCGAAATAAGGCACTTCTGCATGCTTTTTATTTAGACGAAAAAGATTCCGCCATTAGTATTCTCAATCAGATCATAGCAGATAAAAGATCACCACGAGACCTTACCTCTAAATCAAAATTGGATTTGGGAGACATCTATTTACTTTCTGGTCAACCATGGGAATCGACACTACTTTATTCCCAAGTAGAAAAATCTGATAAGGAATCGCCTATTGGTTATGAAGCCAAATTGAAAAATGCCAAATTGAACTATTATACTGGAAATTTCGCTCTGGCCAAAGACCACTTGGATATCTTGAAATTAGCTACTACTCGGGACATTTCAAATGATGCCATTGCTCTTTCTGTGCTTATTCAAGACAACACAGTTTTTGACACTACAGATTTTGTCATGCAGAAGTTTGCCAATATCGAATTGATGATTTTTCAGAATAAAAAGCCAATTGCTGAACGTGCATTAAATGAAATGCTTAAGGAATATCCTGCACATTCGTTAACCGACGAAATATATTGGATTCTGTCCAAACTTGCTCTCGAACGAGCAGAATACCAAGCGGCTATTAAATATTTGGATGATATTGTTTCCGAATACAGTTATGACATCCTGAGTGACGATGCTGCTTACAAAAAAGGTATTATTTTATCTGAATATTTGAAAAATGAGCAGATGGCTCTTGCCACATTCGTTGAATTTTTAAAGGCATATCCAGGAAGTATGTATGCTGCTGAAGCGAGAGTAAGAATTCGCAAGCTTCGTGGTGATTATATCAATTGACACAATTCTGATTAACCTTGTAGTGGATCAACCAGAAATCTTTTGAATCAACCTCATCAGATATCACCAGAAATAAATATTCGTGAAGAAAGTGCTTTCGAGAATTTGTTCCGTCTGCACTATGCATCACTGGTATCTTTTGCTGTAAAATATGTAATTGATTCAGACATAGCCGAAGAACTTGTACAGGATGTGTTCATGAATATCTGGACCAAATCGGAAAATATCCAAATCCAAACAACGGTAAAATCATACCTTTTTGGTGCAGTTAGAAATGCGTCCTTAAATCATTTGAAACATCAGAAAGTGCGACAGGCATATGCAGACAAGCAAATGCTAAACATTTCCCAACCAGAGCATACAGATTTTTTGGAGCTTGACGAATTGAAATCGATGATTGATGATGCGTTGAACAAGATCCCGAAGAAGTGCAGAGAAATTTTTGAACTCAATCGTTTTGACGGGAAGCGATATAAGGAAATCGCCGCAGATTTAAATCTCTCACTTAAAACAGTTGAAAATCAAATGGGAAAAGCGCTCAAAATTTTAAGAGATGAATTGGGGGATTATTTACCAATTGTGTTTTTGTTTATTTTCCTTTATGGGGGTAAAATTTAAATGAGTTGTCGATATAGATAAGCAGTGGAACAACAACCAGAACATATTACAGAAGAGCAGTTCGCAAAATATTTTGCTGGTGAAATGTCTTTGAATGAAACGTCAGAGATTGAAACCTGGCGTAATCATTCCATCGAAAACGAGGACCTTTTCATACAATACGAGATGCTTTGGCAAGATTTGGGAGTTGTTCATCTTTCACCCGAAAATCAAATTCATGTCAACACTGATGAAGCTTGGGCAACACTGAAATCCAGAAAATCACTTGAGCAACCACAGGTTTTGAATCAATCAAGAACTTGGTTCAAAATAGCAGCGTCCATAATTTTGGTCTTGGGAATGTTCGCAGTGATCAATCAACTCAATAAAAAAGAGACGATACTTTTAGCCGAAACGACTAATAATATATATGAACTTCAGCTGGCCGATGGTTCTGAAATCACGCTAAACCAAAATAGCAGATTAAGCTATCCGCAAACATTTAGACAAGAGACTAGGAACGTTTCTCTTTCGGGAGAGGCTTTTTTCAAAATCACTGAAAACCCCGACAGACCATTTGTAGTAAAAGTGGGGCATGCCACAATTACCGTTTTGGGAACTTCCTTCAATATTAAAAGCTCAAAAAATTCAGATACTGTAACTGTTTTTGTGAGCTCGGGGAAAGTCCGGTTTGCTTTCGAAAATCAGGAAATAATTCTGACAGCCAATGAAAAAGCAACGCTCTTCTCCAATCAAAAATTGATGCATAAAATCAAAGACGACCAGACTGGATTGGAGGATTTTTGGAGAACAAAAAGGCTGAGTTTTTCAGGTCAAAAATTATCCAAGGTTGTAGAGACGTTGAATGAGGCGTTTGATTCCAAAATAACTATTGGAAATGAGAATATATCTAACTGCAGATTGAATGTAAGTTTCGAAGATGATTCGTTGGATAATATTCTGGAGGTAATTTCACTCACTCTTCAGTTAGAAATTACGACCGACAATAACACTATCACTTTGGTAGGTCAAGGATGCGAATCAAATTAAGCGTCGTTTTATTATTTCTAACTTTTATCTCCAACGCGCAACAGCTTTCGGACGAAAGAATATCAATAGCTTTCGCAAAAACAGAAATTATGGAGGCCCTTTCACTGCTTCAGGTGAAATCGCCATGGAGATTTTCCTACAATCCTGATGCAATTCCTGCAGGCACGATTAATCAATCTTATACAGATGAACCTCTTGGCTTCATTTTGAATGAACTTTTGGGAGAAGGATTTGAATATAAAATACGAGGATCATATCTCATTATTCAAAGAAGACATCACAATGATGAAAAGGAATCAAACCCAATTAAGGTTAGCGGACAAATTGTGGATTCGAAAACAGGAAGTAATATTCAAAATGTATCTATTTACGAAGTAAATAATTTGACAGCATCACTTTCAAATGAAGATGGATCCTATCATCTGGCCACAGATACGTACAAACCATTTACTATTTTGGCGATTAGTAAAGAGCATTATAAAGACACACTCATTACAGTTTCTTCTTTGAATGTGCCTATTTTGATAACTCTACAACCTTTGCCGATAAAAGAGAATCCAGAATTTTCAAAGCGACAAGCGAGGTTCGATAAGTTTATCAATAGCGGGGATGTTAGGCAGCATGGTAAAAACGTCGAACTACAGGAAGAACGATTGATGCAGGTTTCATTTCTCCCAGTGCTAGGAACAAATGGTGTTTTAGGAGGAAAGGTCAGTAATAAAACGTCTCTCAACGTAATTGCTGGATATTCATACGGAACCAATGGAGCCGAGCTTGGCGGAGTATTGAATATGAATAGGGGAAGTATGAAAGGAACACAAGTTGCCGGAGTTTCCAACCTTGTTGGCGATAAAGTTGATGGAGTACAGATTGCTGGCGCTTCAAACACCAACCTTAATTACGGTACAGGTTTGCAGTTGTCCGGAGCAATGAATAGCAGCGGAGCATTTGATGGAGCACAAATATCTGGAGCGTATAATTATGTTAAGCATAGAATAAAGGGGCTGCAACTTTCTGGAGCAATGAACTATGCTGGTGAGGTTGATGGATTACAACTTTCTGGAGCGGTTAATTATACCAATTTGTTAAATGGAGTACAGCTTGGTGTGGTCAACATTGCTAAAAAGGTGGATAAAGGAATTATGATTGGGGTAATCAACGTCGCTTTCGAAAACGGAATTTTTCGGTTCGAGCTGGAACACAACGACCTTACACATTATAATGTCAATCTGAAAACGGGGACCAAACTATTTCACACTGTATTCTCGGCAGGAATTAAACCGACATCCGATCAAAAGCTATGGTCCTATGGAATGGGTTTTGGCAGTCAGTTTATCAACAAAGAAAAAATGTACTTCGGTCTTGATGCCACATCCAACACTATTCAGCCATTAAGTGGTTATCGAGACGGCTTGACCATGGACAATAGGCTGAACATATCTTACGGAATAAATCTTGCCGAACATCTTTCCATCAATTTTGGCCCGGTCATTCATTATTACATTTTTGATTACAATAAGCCAGAGAGGATTTCTTTCTACGATAGTATCGGCCTCAAACCCTTCTTTAAAAAATCTAATCAAAAAGCATGGGTTGGATATCACATCGGCATTAGATTCTAAAATTTTCATTTGCCCGTGGGGGTAAAATTCTTTTCAGTTTCCATAGAGGTATAAAAACCAAAATTAAGGAAAATGAAAAAGTTGTTATTAGTTCTCTTCGTTTCAATTCAAATTGGAAACGCATTTGCCCAGAGCCCGGCTGTAGAAAAAAAACCAGTTCAAATTTCTTGGATCACTCCGATTTCCACAAACAAGATATCAGATTCGATCATCTATAATTCTTCGCTCAACATATTAGCAGGATTCAATCACGGCATATATGGAGCTGAGCTTGGTGGGTTGGTAAATATCACCCGAACCGACGCATCATTTGTTCAAATTGCCGGACTTACCAATCTGGTAGGACAAAAATCTACGGGATTGCAAATGGCAGGTTTAGCAAATAGAAGTGAAACAATCAACGGCGTTCAGCTGAGTGGATTGATAAACTCAACCAATACAGCAAATGGAATCCAGCTTGCGGGACTTGTGAATCAGGCAAACGAGATCAATGGACTTCAACTATCAGGATTAGTGAATTATGCCAAAAAAGTAAATGGATTGCAATTGGGTTTTATCAACATAGCAGATACAATTGAACGAGGGGCAAGTATTGGTTTTATCAGTATTGTCAAGTCCGGAATTCATCAATTCGAAATCAGTTTCAACGATGTTACCGCAGTAAACCTTTCTTTCCGATCAGGCAGTAATACTTTCTACGGAATTTTCACAGCTGGTATTCAGGCAAAACATGAACCACTCTGGACAGCAGGTTTGGGTTTTGGTACCAGGTTCAATGTCAAAGAAGATAAGATAATTGGATCGATCGAAGCGACAGGTTCATCTGTCAACAGAACTGAAGGAAACATCGATCAAGATCTTAATCTTTTAAACAAACTTTCTTTTATCGTAGGCTACAAAGTCAATAGGTTTTTGATCAATGCTGGCCCTGTGCTGAATGTCTATGTAACCCAAAAGCAAAACAAAGAATCCGGTGCTCATGGATTTAATATTGATAAAAACAATTTTTTTGATAAAACCTCCGGCAAAACTAATACCAGGATGTGGATTGGCTACCAAATCGGGGTTTGGTTTTAATCAGTATACTCCGAGCAATTAAAACCATCTCAATACAAAATTTCAAAAAATGAAAAAGATAGCAGCAATCATTTTAGTGATATTGACGACACATGTATTTGCGCAAAACATCACGCAAACCATCCGTGGATCCATAGTGGATCAAGATTCACAATCACCACTCATTGGAGCTACCATTAATGTAATTGGTTCTGATCCATTGATCGGTGCAATTACAGATGTCAATGGAAACTTTAGAATCGAAAAAGTCGAAATTGGCCGATTTTCACTTTTTGTGACCTACATAGGATATGAGGATAAAACGATTCCAAACATTCTGATAAACTCAGCCAAAGAAATCGTTCTTAATATTTCCCTACAAGAATCTCTGGAGAGCCTGGATGAAATAGTAATCTTTGCGAAAAAAAATAAAGCAGAAGTGTTAAATGAAATGGCACTTGTCAGTGCCCGTAGTTTTTCTGTGGAAGAAACCCAGCGGTATGCAGGTTCCATCAGTGATCCTGCCCGCATGGTTGCTTCATTTGCAGGAGTTACTGGAAACGCAGAAGGAAATAATGATATAGTGGTTCGAGGCAATTCTTCAAAAGGGATTCTTTGGAAACTAGAGGGAGTGGAGATTCCAAATCCAAATCATTTTGCTAATGATGGAGCCACGGGAGGCCCTGTTAACTCGCTCAATGCAAACATGCTGAGCGATTCGGATTTCTTCACAGGAGCGTTTGCCCCAGAGTATGGCAATGCCACTTCCGGAGTTTTTGACATGAAATTCAAAAAAGGAAACAACGAGCAGCGAGAGTACACCACAACTGCGAGCATTTTTGGAATCGACTTTACAGCGGAAGGCCCATTTAGTAAAAATTACAACGGATCATTTATCGTCAATTACAGGTATTCGTCACTCCAGCTACTTTCTGATGCTGGCATTCTTGATTTTGGAGGCGTACCAAAGTATCAAGACGCTTCTTTCAAGATCAATCTTCCTGTTGGAAAAAACCAAATAATCTCTGTTTTTGGTCTAGGCGGTTTGAGTAGCATAAGTGTGGATGGCACAGAGAAAAATGGTGATAAGCTCTATCGCGGAGCATTTGATTCAGACTTAGGCATCCTTGGACTATCACATACCATTTTTACAAGTGAAAATACATTTGTAAAAAACACTGTTTCTTTTCAGGGGACGAGACTAAGTGGATTTGATGATCTTCCCGATGGGGATAATAATTATTTCAACGCAAGTAATTCCAATATTCAAAAGGGAACTTATCGATTTGCCAGTACGCTCAATCACAAATTTAATGCCCAGCATAAGCTGGAATCCGGTATCATCTATAGTTACCTGAGTTATGATGCCGTCTCCAATCTTTACAATTTTGAAAGAGAAGCGATGGAAAATGTGCTTTCAGATGCGGGAAGTTCGTTTACTCTGCAAGGCTTTACAAGCTGGAAATATCGAATCAATGAAAAGTGGACCATTAATAGCGGGTTTCATTATTTACACTTTGGTTTGGCAAATAGTCACTCGCTAGAACCACGAATCGGGTTAAAGTGGGAGGTCAACTCCAAACAATCAATTTCTTTGGGAGCGGGAATACATAGCAAGCTGGAGAGTATTTCTGTTTATAAAACCAAAAGCACATTGGATGATGGAACAGTTACAGAACCCAACCAAAACCTACAACCATCCAAAGCAGCTCATTTTGTAGTCGGATATGACAGAACGATAAACACCAATACTCATTTCAAAGCAGAGGCTTATTATCAATACTTATATTATGTACCTGAAGAAAACATCGCCCAAAGCACCTATTCTTTGATCAATTCCACAGACAATTTTGTGATTCGATCACTCACCAATTCTGGTTTCGGCCGTAACTATGGAATGGAGTTCACTCTTGAGCGGTACCTCCAAAAAGGCTTTTATTACATGTCCACATTATCGCTTTATCAATCACTCTACACTGCACAAGATGGAATTGAGCGGAGCACGGCATTTAATGGTAACTACGTTTTCAACGTTTTAGGCGGTAAAGAATTTCCAATCGGCAAGACAGAGAAGAACAAAGTATTTTTTGTCAATGTAAAAACAGCTTTGATTGGTGGTGCGCCATACACCCCAATCGATTTGGAAGCTTCAAGGAAGCTCGGTGATGAGGTCAGGTATGAGGATCGTCCTTATTCGAAAAAGGGGGATGATATTTTCTTTGTAAATCTTTCCATTGGCACACGTAAAAATAAAAAGAGGACTACACAGGAATTCAAAATCGACATCAACAACATCACTAATAATTCAGGAAAAGTAAATGAATATTATGTACACGGAAGTGGTGAGATTGAAAGTTCTCCGCAACTTCCATTCTTGCCAAACATTGTCTATAGCTTGAAATTTTAAATAGGAATACAAATGGATGTCACAATTTTTGAATTCACCATGATATCCATTTTTATATCAAAATCAATCTTCGTTTCGGATCACTTTCAAAGAAATCAGGATCAGGACTGAAGTGCTTGTCGAAAAAACCGCCGAGCTCATCTTTGGTGGCCTTTGACAATACCGTCATCACTTCTTCCATGGCTTCTCCTGAAATCAGATAGGGAGGATTTCCCATGAAAACCTTACCTCCTACGCAATGAGCATACAGCTGAAACTCAGTTGATTCATTTCTAAGTGTGTCTTTGATCATACACTTTTGAGTCAAAGTGCTCAAATCTTCGGTTTGGCTTTTGTTTGATCTTTCTTTGAGATCTACATTTTCGGTGAAATATAGTTGGATATTTTCCAGAGATTCTTTGGACATCTTGCCATGCATGGCCTGAGCACAATCCATACAAATGGCATAGTCAAACAAAGTATCCTGCGCTTTATATCCTGGATAGTTTTTGATTGCCTTTTCTATCAGGTACTCGGTATTCTCTTCCAACAAATATTTATCACACTCTATGCACCGATCAAACGGAATTCCCGTTGAAGCTGAATAGAATTCTTTTGGAATATCTCTGTATAAATTATCGTCCATGTTTTGTCAAAAGAACGATAAAGCTAATTCCAAATCAACAAATGGGGAACTTTACTTGCTTAAAAATGGTATGCATGCATAACATATTTTATGTATCTTTGAAATCACCACCTTAAGATCATGAAGAAAGAAGAGACTATTGATTATAGCATAAAAGTAGCATGGCACGCAATCTCACGAATGTATAATCAATATGGACAAGCGTTTGATGTGACCGCTTCTACCGGATTTGTGTTGCTCAATATAGATGTGGAGAATGGAACGCCAGCTACAAAAATTGCCCCGATGATGGGAATGGAGGCGCGATCGTTGACTCGTATGCTGAAAAGTATGGAAGAGAAAAACTGGATTTACCGCGAACAAGATCCGGATGATGGTCGCTCAATAAGAATTTTTCTTACTGATATGGGGAAAACAAAAAGAGAATTTTCGCGGAAGGCGGTGAAAGAGTTCAACAATAAAATGCGTCAGCTTCTTTCAGAGGAGAAGATTAAAAACTTTTTAGAGGTGACTCAAGCCGTAACGCATTTGATTGAAAACAAAACATTGTTCCATCAATTGGCAGAGGAATTTATTTATGAGATTCCTGAAAAATAAAAATTGTATTAACAACCCAAATCATAATTGCTGCTTGATGTGTTTAGAATTATAATCACAAAGACACAAGCAGAAATCAAATAAACAAATATTACTCACATGAATAGAAAAATCAGGAAAGTCACCGTACTCGGGTCTGGAATCATGGGTTCTCGGATTGCTTGCCATTTTGCCAATATTGGGCTAGAAGTATTGCTGTTGGACATTTCACCCAAAGAACTCTTACCGGATGAGACCAAGAAAGGCCTCACTCTTGATCATCCGGCCGTGAAAAACCGGATCGTTAACAGCTCGCTACAGGCAGCCGTGATGTCCAAGCCATCCCCTCTTTACAAAACCTCAAATGCATCATTAATCAAAACAGGAAATTTTGATGATGACTTGCCAAAGATTAAAGATTCAGACTGGGTGCTTGAGGCGATTGTTGAGAATCTGGACATTAAAAAGTCACTGTTTGAAAAAGTAGAAAAGCATCGCAAACCAGGGACGCTGATTACTTCCAATACTTCAGGCATTCCTATCAACCTGATGGTTGAAGGTAGAAGCGAAGATTTCCAAAAGCACTTTTGTGGTACCCATTTTTTCAACCCACCACGATATTTAAAGCTTTTTGAGGTAATTCCTACTGTAAAAACAGACCCGGAAGTAACAGCCTTTTTCCTTCATTATGGTGATTTGTTTTTGGGTAAAGAAACAGTCCTTTGCAAGGATACTCCTGCCTTTATAGCCAATAGAGTCGGAATATTTGCCATCATGTCTGGAATGCACGCCGTTGAGAAAATGGGTCTGACAGTTAATGAGGTTGATAAACTAACAGGACCAATTATTGGTCGTCAAAAGTCAGCAACATTCAGAACCTTGGATGTAGTTGGACTTGATACAGCTGTGAAAGTCGCGCAAGGGCTTTATCATGGTTTGCCCAACGACGAATCGAGAGATACATTTAAACTGCCTAAGATTATTCAAGAATTGTATGATCGAAAATGGTGGGGTGATAAAACTAAACAAGGGTATTATAAGAAAGTACAAGAAGGAGGCGTCAAAGATATTCTCGAGCTCAACTTAAATACATTCGAATATGAGCAAAAAGGAAAAACCAAGCTTGCTGTCCTAGATAAAACCAAAAATGAAGAAGATCTGAAAAAAAGATTTCAGATCGTAATCAACGAGGAGGGTCGTGAAGGAGATTTTTATCGACATACCTTTTTTGATCTGTTTAGATATTGCACATTCAGAATACCAGAAATTGCGGATGAACTATATCGAATAGATCAGGCAGTTGCGGCAGGTTTTGGCTGGGAAATGGGACCTTTTGCAACATGGGATGCCATGGGAATCAAGGCTTGCGTTGCAAAAATGAAAGCCATGCAAATGACGCCTGCTTCATGGGTGGAAGAAATGCTAAATGCTGGAAATGAGACTTTTTATAAATATGAAAAAGGTAAAAAGCATTATTATGACATTCCATCAAAATCCTATAAAATCATTCCGGGAACAGATGGATTCATATATTTGGATGCATTCAAATCCGACCACATCGTGTGGTCAAACGATGGTGCTACGATCTACGACATTGGTGACGGGGTATTAAATCTTGAATTTCATACCAAAATGAATTCGATTGGTGCTGAAGTGATAGAGGGAATCAATACGGCAATCAACTTAGCAGAAAAAGATTTTGAAGGATTGGTTATCGGTAACGAATCTTCAAATTTTTCGGCTGGAGCCAATCTGGCCATGTTATTCATGTTCGCTGTAGATCAGGAGTTTGATGAAATTGATATGATAATACGTCAGTTTCAGAATACGATGACCAGAGCACGATTTTCATCAATACCTGTCGTTTCGGCTACTGCTGGACTGGCACTTGGAGGAGGCTGTGAGCTTTCTCTTCATTGTGATGCCATACAGGCACATGCCGAAACGTATATTGGTTTGGTCGAAGTAGGAGTTGGTCTGATACCTGGAGGTGGCGGCACTAAAGAACTTACCATGCGTGCATCTGACAGTTATGGTCCCAACGATCCAGAATTCAATACGTTGCAAGAGTATTTCATGAACATCGCCATGGCCAAAGTGGCTACTTCAGCAGAAGAAGCGAGAGCCATGCACATCTTGAAAGATTCAGATCGAATTTCATTGAACCGAGCCAGACATTTGGCGGATGCCAAACAAAGAGTACTGGAATTCGTCAAAGCAGGTTATACTCAGCCGGTTATGAGAAAAGATATCAAAGTTCAGGGTATCGCAGGAATGGCCATGTTTGATGCGGGAATTACCGGGTTGAAATATGGAGCATATATTTCTGATCACGATGCTAAAATTGCCAGAAAACTATCGTGGGTAATGAACGGTGGAGAGTTAAGTGCTCCAACTTTGGTTTCTGAGCAATATCTTTTGGATTTAGAAAGGGAAGCATTTTTGAGTCTATGTGGAGAGCCAAAAACACTCGAAAGAATCCAAAGTATTTTATTCAAAGGAAAGCCTTTGAGAAATTAAGAAATTCAAAAACTTAAATCTAAAAATCATGAATGCATATATAGTCGCAGGTTTCAGATCAGCAGTAGGAAGGGCAAAAAAAGGAGGCTTCCGTTTTTATAGACCAGATGATCTGGCCGCAGATGTAATCAAACATTTAGTTAGTTCTATTGAAGGGTTTGATGCCAAAAGAGTAGACGATTTGATTGTTGGTAATGCCATACCTGAGGCAGAGCAAGGCATGCAAATGGGGCGAATGATTTCGCTTTTATCTTTGCCAATAGAGGTTCCCGGCATGATCATCAATCGTTACTGTGCTTCAGGTTTGGAAGCGATTCATCTTGCTTGTGCCCGGGTTCATTCTGGCACGGCGGATTGCATAATTGCTGGTGGTACCGAATCAATGTCTTTAGTTCCGATGCTTGGTTACAAAACTGCATTGAATTGGAAGATTGCTTCGAACAATCCAGAGTATTATTTGAGCATGGGACTTACAGCCGAAGAAGTGGCCAAAGATTTTGACATCTCACAAGATGCAGCCAATGAGTTTGCTGTAAATTCTCACAAGAAAGCAGCCAAAGCCATCGCGGATGGTAAGTTCAAGGATGAAATTGTCCCTGTGGAGGTAGAGGAGATATTCATGGATGGAGACAAAAGAAAGAAAAAATCATTTGTAGTTGATACTGATGAGTGCGTCAGGGCAGATACCAACATGGAATCATTGTCAGGACTGAGACCAGCATTCAAAGCTGGAGGTCAGGTCACGGCAGGAAATTCTTCTCCAACCTCTGATGGAGCGGCTTTTGTAATGGTTATGTCTGAAAAAATGGTGAAGGAATATAACCTCTCGCCAATTGCAAGAATGGTCAGCTACAGTGCTGCAGGAGTAAATCCGAGGATCATGGGTATTGGTCCAGTAGAGGCAGTTCCAAAAGCATTGAAGCAAGCTGGTTTAAAGCAAAATGACATTGACTTGATTGAGTTGAACGAAGCATTTGCTGCCCAATCTCTAGCTGTAATAAAAGGGCTTGATTTGAATACAGAGATACTCAATGTAAATGGTGGTGCCATTGCCTTGGGTCATCCCCTTGGTTGTACAGGAGCTAAACTTAGCATTAGCTTATTCAACGAAATGAGAAGACGAAAAAACAAGTATGGAATGGTTACGGCTTGCGTGGGTGGAGGCCAAGGAGTAGCAGGAATTTATGAGTTTTTGAATTAATAAAATGGAATTCCCTGACAGCTGTAGCTCGAGGCACCTATAAAACTGTCATCTGAATAAAAATATCTTGTATTTTTTTATTCAAAGATCAAAAGAAGGTTTGGATTTGTTGTGAAGGTTGAACTTCTATACACGATTCAAACTTTTTTTTGCTTTACTCGAAAGAGACAATTTTATGCTGAATGGCATACTTCACCAATCCAACCGCATTTTTGGCATGAGTCTTTTTCATGAGATTTTTTCTGTGGGTATGTATGGTTTTCTCACTAATAAAAAGTTTCTCACCAATTTCTCTCATGGTTAGCTCCTCGCAGATCAGACGCAAAATTTCAGATTCGCGCCTTGTAACCCCAGATTTTTCACCGTTAACCAAATGATTATCAATGGTGTTTTTTAGTGCTTTGGCAACTATTTGATTGTAATAAAAATCATTGTTTCTGACAAATTGAATAGCCGTTTGAACCTCTTTTGGCGTTCCACTTTTAAGTAAATAGCCATGAACACCAATATCGATTAATTCTGAAACTGTACTTAATGAATCATGCATAGAAACCATGATAATTCTGCAGTCGGAATATTTGGACAAAATCTTTCTGGCTGTATCTTTTCCATCCAAGACAGGCATGTCGATATCCAATAATACGATATCGATCTTCACATCTTTCATCAGGTCAAGTGCTTTTTGACCATTTTCAGCGTCATGAACACTTTTTATTCCTGGAAATGTTTTGAGCATCATGACCATTCCTTTTCGGAAAAGGGTATGATCATCGGCAATCAATACATTTAAATCCTGATCCATGGCTGTTATCTTTGGCATCAAATTAAGTCATTTTTAGGCAAATCAAGAATTAATAAAAAAAGGTTTCTTAGGAATGTTATTTGTCAATTAGCGGATGATAGGAGCAGTTTGTAAAACAGTATCATGTTTCAAGGAGTATAACAATGTAAAACCGAATCAGAATGAGATTAATAATAATTGCGACTGTGCTAGTGTTGAGCACGAAATTGACAGCACAACAAAAATATGCATGTTCTTCAGATGAGATTGCCTTCTATGGCAATGATTTAATTACCTATTATGATGGCAAGCCAGTAAAAGGAAATCCTGAATATCTTTTAGACTATGAAGGACTAAAACTACAATTTGTCAATAAGGTGAATTTGGAAAAATTTAAAAAGGATCCGCAAAAATACCTACCCGCTTATGGAGGTTGGTGTGCGATCGCACTAACTAGTGGTGCACTTGTGCAGCCTGATTTCAATCATTTCAAAGTAGAAAACGGAGAATTGATGTTTTTTGAAGTAAAAGCTTTTTTCAATGGCAAAACAGCCTGGGAGAAGGATCCGGAAATAAACAAGATCGTTGCTGACAAAAAATTCAATGACATTTTTAAGGAATAGCTAAATATTTCCAGATTCTTTACTTTTCAGATATCGAGCACGCTCCCTTACTTCATTGATTGTTTCAGTCGATAGTTCAGTAAAAATCCGAAAACTTTCATCTGCTATTAATTCTTCATTGATTAGCATTTCAAAGGCCTTGTTTTGTGAATCTTTTATCTCTTTGATTTTAGATATGGCCACAGCGCTTGCTTTGATATTCGGCAATTCACGTTTGATATCAATCAGAACTTTGTAGAAGACATCTACTCGATCCTTCTTTTTCTGCTTTTGCCAATTGGAAAGCGAAATTATGCCGGATATGAGCGCAATCGAGATGGATAGAATCACGCCAAAAAGCTCTGCATATCTTTCAAAGAAACTGGGCTCATCTCGTTCCAAAAAGACCCTTGCTCCGTTGTGCAAAGGGAAGTTTAAACTTGATCGATCAAACGATTCTGACAAGCTTTTAAAAATCAATGGGCTGATATTATTGAATGCTTGTTTTTCTAAAAAGATGGCTCGAACCATATCTGTTATAGGCGTATCCCTCATATCACTTCGGCAAACTAAAACTGCATCTGAAGAAATTGTGACTATAGAGGTTTTGGTTATATCCCCATAAGCTCCTTCCGGAATGATGTATGATTTTACAAGAGGGTTTTTCAAAACAATGGCATCAATGATTGACCCCTTTCCAACCTTATCCACTGTGTCGAATGAATATAATTGAAAGGCATCCAGACTCTCAAGGTCATCATTTGTTAGGACATCACTGAATCCCACATAAACATCAAATTCCTCAAATGGTGAATCCACAATGGTTAAGGTTTTACTGTCAATCGAAAAAAACTCAAATAAATACATCATGAACCGATACGAGCCTGAGCCTTCGGCACCTATATAAATCTTTTTATTTGTCACTAATTCTGAAAAACTCGATGGACTATAGTTTTTGGTGTGAAAAATGTGAAGAATCTGTGGGTATAAGACTAGAACAGACCTTATACCTTCATGAAAGGGGACATGATTTTCCACAATTGTAAAATCGATTTTTCCAGATGCCACGCTATCAATATTGGCTACAGAACCTTCACCGATTGATAAAACAATATCAACATTAAAATTTCTTTCCAGAACTTTTTCCAACTGTTTTGTTATTTCGCCAATGGGCTCATCGGTGGAATAAATAAAGGTGTAATCAAGAGTTGTAGGATTACAGGAATTAAAGCTTAGGATGAGAATAGTTGCTATTGCGCAAAAAACCCAATTTGAAGGTTTACCAGTCATTATTAAGTAATTTTAGGTTAGCAAGATAAAAACTATTCTATATTCAGCTTGTCCTTAACACGACAAGCAGATTAAGGTTTTGGAAGAGAATAAAACATCAATTAAGTTATGATATGTTTCAACCAATCTTACTGACAGCTTATTTTAGAAATTGGAGTAGTTTTGCAAACCTTATATGACCATTAAGATCAACTTAAATGAGTAGTAAATTCCCCATCATTAGCCGGCTTAAGTACAAATTTGATAATTTCATTTCCAAAGGAACATTATCAATGATTTCAGGTTTAGGTGTTTTTACCCTGTTCCTGATATTGGTGTTTTCCCTAACCTTACTCGCCATTGGATTTCATCCAGATGCAGACTCAAGCTTCAATTTCTTTGAATCTGTTTGGGTCAACGCTGTTCATGTGCTTGATCCTGGGGTGGTTGGAAATCATGAAAACAATTGGCCTTTCAGACTTTTCATGTTCATGGTTACCATTTTGGGTTTGGTTGTGATTTCTACATTGATCGGTTTGGTTTCAAATGGTATCCTTACAAAAATAGATGAGCTTAGAAAAGGACGATCTTTCGTAATAGAAGAAGGACATGTTTTGATATTGGGTTGGTCTTCAAAAATATTCACTATTATTTCAGAGTTGGTAATTGCCAATGAAAATCAGAAACGAGGCTGTATCGTCATTCTTGCCGATATGGATAAGGTAGATATGGAGGATGAAATTAGAGACAAAGTAGGCAATACAGCAAATACTCAGGTCATCTGCCGAACCGGAAACCCAATTGACGTTCATGATTTATACATTGCCAACCCATTTGATACTAAATCAATTATTATTCTTGATAAAGACAATGAAAACTCAGATTCACAGATAATAAAAACCATTGTAGCGATTGTCACCAACCCTGATCGTCGTGAAGCACCTTATCACATCACAGCAGAGATGGAGGACAAGAAAAACCTGGAAGTTGCCAAGATGGTAGGGAAAAATGAAGTAGAGCTTATTCTTTCTGATGAAATTATTTCCAGGATCATGGTTCAAACTTCCCGTCAATCTGGATTGAGTGTGGTCTATATTGAATTGATGGACTTTGGTGGCGATGAAATATATTTCATGGAAGAAGCCTCACTTATAGGCAAAACTTTTAGAGAAATCATATTTGCTTACGAGGATTCTGCCATCATGGGCATTCAATATGCCGATGAATCCGTAGAGATAAACCCGTCAATGGACACCATCTTCAAAGACGGGGATCGTGTCATTGGAATTACAGAAGATGATGATACGTTAGTACCTAATGCATCATCAGAATTTGAGTTAGAAGAAGAAAAAATAGTTTATACAGAGCCTGATCCAGTGAGCAAAGAGCAAATCCTTATTGTTGGATGGAACAACCGAGCAAGGTACGTTATTAAGGAACTGGATTATTATTGTCCTGCGGGATCTCATGTTAAAGTAGTTTCGAAATTTGGCGATGCGGCACCAATTGTAAAGAGGCTTGAATCTAGTATGAAGAATATTACTCTCGAATTTGCCGTTATGGACACTACTGATAGGGAGACATTAGAATCCATGGATCTGGGAGGATACAATTACATCATATTGCTATGCTACCAAAATTATTTCCCTATTCAAGAAGCAGATGCTCAGACCTTGATTACACTGCTTCATTTAAGAAATTTCACAGAGAAGACAGGGCAGAAATATAAGATCGTAAGCGAAATGCTTGATATTAGAAACAGGCAACTTGCTGATATTACAAGTGCGGATGATTTTATTGTTAGCGATAAACTAATCAGTTTACTTATGAGTCAGGTATCCGAGAACAAATTTTTGATGCGGGTATTTGAAGACTTATTTGACGCAGATGGGTCTGAAATCTATATTAAACCCGCGCGTGAATATGTAAAGGTTGGTGAGCCAATTAACTTTTTTACTGTTTTGGAATCGGCGGCAAGAAAAAATGAAGTGGCCATTGGTTATAGAATAGTGAAAGAGTCTAAGAATGCCAAAAAAGGATATGGCGTTTATGTCAACCCGAAAAAAAGCGAAAGCTTCACACTTTCAATTGAGGATAGAATCATCGTCTTATCAGAAGACTAATCCTATCAGCACTTCATAAGTTAAAAATTAGAATTCCTGAAGTGCTTTCCTTATTTGTTTCAAAGCTTTTCTTTTGTAAAGTCTTGTGTTGTGCGTGTGTCGGGGCATATTTTGCAAATAATCCAGCACATCACTTTTCTGATTTTTGTTCAGCGCAATTACTTTAGAAATGATTGCTGAATCAATTTTTTGAGTATACATGACCTTGGTGGTTTGGTATTGTAATGATAACGTGTCTATGTTAATTCATGTTTAGCTCAATATCTTTTAATCGTTATTTTACTAGAAAGTATCGATGAACTAAAAAAATTCTTGGACGAGAGGACATTTTGGTGGTTTACTTGAATGTTGGTTGTAATCAAAGAAAAACACAATCGGGATTGACAAAAATGCTCCAAGAAAAAGAAAATTTGACTTTTCACTATTTACTTGGTGAAAGATTAGTTGGACAACATATCTTTACTGTCACTAAATTGAATAGATATGGCAATGCTCGGTATTATTATTTTTCTCTTCATTTTGGCAATTGTTTGCCCTTACATTCTTCCAAACAAAAAAGTGAGTGATCATAAAAGAGATCACGTCTAAGACTAATCGATATTCGGTTCAATAAAAAGCTTCATGTCTTTCATTTCTAGGCAGAGAAGGTTGCCCATCCCGTCTAACTCTGAATAGACACAACCATTATCAAGTGGTATTAAGTTGCTTCTGCTAGAAATTCTTTCTTGAATTATTTCGATTTTGGTGGGAACATGTCCATGGATGATGGTCTTGTTATTTGCTTTTGCAGGGTCATATGACATCTCTCGAGTATTTAGCATACTATATTTATCCAAAAATGGCTGCTGTAATTTGAAGTCAAAACCCGCATGAACAAAAATGAATTCCTCATTTTCATAATAAAAGGGCATTTCTTGCAGAAAGGATATTATTTGAATTTTTTTGGATTGTGAGAGACTTAGAAAATCCTGATTACCTTGTGAAATAATATCGGAGTAGGAGACTGAACTTGGATCAATGAGATAATCCAAAATATTAACATCATGATTGCCGATTAGTGGAATTACATTGAAGCTATTCTTTAGATCATAAATAAATTCTAGCGTACCTAAAGGATCCGAACCTTTGGATACATAATCTCCCAAAAGGATGAGTTGATCTGATTTTTGAAATTCTATTTCTCGTAAAAGACGTTTAAAGGTCTTTAAGCAGCCATGTATAT
>JBLICU010000017.1:0-49740 GCA_047632435.1 Cyclobacteriaceae bacterium | reverse complement strand
GCCAAGGGAGAGGCGCTGACTCACCATAAAGATTTCAAGATTCAATAAATTTCAGTAAATTATTTAAAGTTAGTTGGAGTCATTAAAACAAAACACAAATGTGTAACTTCTAACAGTTTGCAGGCTATTTTCGTTTAATCGCCAAATTAGATTTCATATAAATAATCAAAATCACCCCAATATGTACAGATCGAAAATTAGCGGCATTGGTCATTACGTCCCCGAGAATGTAGTTACAAATAAGGATTTGGAAGCATACATGGAGACCACTGATGAGTGGATCCAGGAAAGAACGGGCATTAAAGAAAGACGTTGGGTAGACCCCAATACTGACGACATGCCATCAACAATGGGTACCAAAGCAGCCAGAATTGCGATCAAAAATGCCGGATTAACCCCCGACGATATCGATTTTATCGTCTTTGCAACACTCAGTCCCGACTATTATTTTCCAGGTCCAGGTGTACAAGTCCAAGAACTATTAGGTATCAGAGAAATTGGGGCACTGGATGTAAGAAATCAATGTTCAGGTTTTGTCTACGGCTTATCGGTTGCTGATCAATTCGTGAAAACTGGAATGTATAAAAATATCTTGGTGATTGGCTCTGAATATCACAGTGGGGGCTTAGACAAGACTACAAGAGGAAGAGGTGTCACGGTGATCTTTGGTGATGGGGCCGGTGCGGTAGTCGTTTCCAGATCAGAAGATGATGCCAAAGGCATCCTATCTACACATTTACATTCAGAAGGTAAAAACGCCAAAGAGTTAGCACTGATAAGCCCTGCCACGAGCAGGTGGGTGAACCAAATTATGACAGATCAGGACGAAAATGACCTGAGTTATTACCCTTATATGAATGGTAATTTTGTCTTTAAACATGCCGTGTCTCGCTTCGAAGAGGTTATCAATGAGGCACTAATGGCCAATGGTTTTACAGCTGGAAACATCAATATGCTCATACCCCATCAGGCAAATCTTAGAATCAGCCAGTTTATACAAAGAAAAATGGGTTTATCAGATGATCAGGTGTATAACAACATCATGAGATATGGTAATACGACTGCTGCATCCATTCCTATCGCTTTGAGCGAAGCATGCCTGGAAGGGAAAATCAAGGATGGTGACATTGTGTGCCTTGCAGCTTTTGGTAGTGGATTTACCTGGGCTTCAGCTTTGATCAGATGGTAAATCTTAATGATCCCACTGCAGAAGAAATTAACATCTTAACCGATCAAAAATTTCTCCTGCTTAAGGATTCTATCGCACCCAAAGTCATCCAATATTTATCAGTAATAGAACGGGCACTTAAGGATGAAATCGGTAAATCAAATTTCTCCTACCCTCCGGGAACTTTCATTCAGTCAGGAAAAATTTCAAAAGGAGAAAACTATCGCAAGCTCCCTTATTTTGTGCTTGATTATCCTCGATTGTTTACGCAAAAGGAAGTTTTCGCCTTTAGAACTATGCTTTGGTGGGGAAATCAATTTAGCTGCACGCTTCACATAGGTGGAGCATTGCTGAAAATTGTAAAAGAAGAAAAACTACAAGATCTTGCAAAACAAAAAGACCTTTACTTCTGTATTGCTGATACGCCATGGGAGTATCACTTTGACGAGACCAATTACCAACTCACTAGTCATATGGATGCAACCAACATGATGGAGCACATGCATAAAAACAACTTTTTAAAAATCAGCCGTTATATACCTGTGGATCAATGGAGTCGCTACAAAATGTTCACCCTAGAAAGTTTCGCCCGATTATTGTCATTGTTGAATTAATATGAATTCAAAATTTTTTTACTTCACTGTATTCTTCCTCTTTTCGATCACTGGTTTTTCACAAAATACCTCCCTTCAGAATTTGAATATACCTCAGGATTCGCTGCAAGACGGTACTTATGAAATTAGATACAACAATGGTAAGCTAAAAGCAAAAGGTAGAATTGAAGAAGGCAAAGAATCCGGATTGTGGCGATATTTTTACGAAAATGGAGAGCCATTGGAATTTACAAATTTCGTAAAAGGTCTCAAAGAAGGTTTATCAAGGAAATTTGACCGTTACGGTGTTACCATAAACGAAGCAATTTATGGCAAAGGAAAACTGAATGGCGCATATCAGGAATATTATGATAACGGCTCTCTGGCGCTCAAAGGAACTTATACAGATGGGCTGAAAGATGAGGTTTGGATTGAGTATTTTCCAGATGGCGCAGTTAACTATCGCAAGACATATAAAAATGGTTTGCCAAATGGAGAATGGGTTTATTACTACTCTTTTGGTCGGACTAAAGCCATTGAATCTTACGAAAATGGTGTGGAATCAGGAACCTGGAAAATCTACCATCCAAATCGATACCTTGAGAAAATATTTCATTTCACAAATGGATTATTGGAAGGTGAATACAAGGAGTATCACGAAAATGGAAACCTCAGTGTAGAAGGCCAATATGAGTACGACTTAAAAACTGGTGAATGGCTAAGTTTCTATAAAAATAGTAAGCCATTTGCAATCGGAAAGTATGACAGGGATCAAAAAACAGGACAATGGAAATACTTTGATGAATCAGGTCTTCTGGAATCTGAAGGTCAATTTATTAATGATCTGAAATCAGGTCAATGGATCTATTATCATCCCAATGGCACTTTAAGCATGATAGGAAGTTTTCTGAATGACGAAAAAGATGGGCTTTGGGGGATATTTTTCATCAATGAACAGCTGCTGCAAGAGCAGGAATGGAGCAATGACAGACTGCTCAACATCACTCCGTGCTACTCCATTCAGGGAGAAGAACGTGATCCGGGAACATTGAAAAATGGTGATGGAACATTCATCCAATATTTTGATGACGGCACAGTATCTATCTTTCTAAACTATGAAAATGGGTATGAAAACGGACCTGCCAGATTGCACTATCCAAACGGGAATTTGATTGAAGCGGGAATTTTTAAAATGGGCATCCGCGATGGGCTTTGGAAGGAATATCACGAAAATGGTAATTTATTTTCACAAGGAGAGTACTCATTTGGTGCTAAAACAGGTGGTTGGAGCATTCACGATGAAAATGGCAGGCAGATAGATGTCGAATCTTACTAGATTGGGGAACCAAACTCGCAAGGGAAATTTAAACTATGACTGGATCACAAAAAAAGAACGCAGAAAAGGCACTCCTTCAGGAGAAATACACGCAACTTTTAAAAGAGTCTTATAAACTATCCAGAATCAATGCTGCCGAAGGACAAAAGCTTGCACTTGAGGCGAATGAAGTCGCCAAACTCATTGATAAGTTATCTGGACACTAAGTAAATGCCTCTCACTATTTCTTCGGGATTACTCCAAGGGATGAAATGATTCACACCTTCCAAATAGTTGATTGTTAGTATTTCTGTTCTGAACATTTTCCTTGCAAACTCCGCATTTTCCTTAGGTACCATAACATCCTTAGTTCCTTGCACAAGCACGGTAGGAATGATTATTTTTCCCCATAGTGGAAGCATCAATTGAAGTTCTTCTTTTAAGGGCAAAATTTCTTCATTGCTCACCCAAAAATCTTTAGGTGTTATAGATCCTACTATTTTGGTGCCTATCCACGTTCTGTACCATTCATATTTCTCCATATCAGGATCTATGGAAGGGGCCACCATGACCATGCCTTGAGTGAGGTTGGGATAATCCATGGCAATACGTGCGATGACCGGTCCACCAAGTGAATGACCGATCATAATTTTGTTCTTTTGCGGAAAAAGTTCAATGACTCTGCTTAGAAAATAGGCCTGCTTTTCCAGTGATTTTTCAGGCATTCCATAATCTGAATCTCCAAAACCCGGTCTATCAATTGAAACCATATCAAATCGGCTGAGCAAAGAGTCATTCTTGAAAAAATCAATAAAAGCACTCCATGAACCGGGTGATCCATGAACGAAAACCAATAGCTCATCGCGACCCTGATCAGTATAAACGTAATGAATATTGCTTGAATCAATAATTAGGTCTGCCTGTTTCGGCAATACTTCTTGATTTTCGAAAGTGCTCACAAATTCTTCCTCAGACAATCTAAATTGAATACAGGATGTGAATACCCAACAAAAAAACAACAGAGATAAAAATCGCATAGGCTCAAAACGCACTTATACTAATGATTGTTATCACAAGTTACATGGAGTCCATTAACTTCAATACACAATTGGCTACCTTCTAACAATGATGCTGGCTAGTTTCGCTTTATTGTCTAATTTGACTTTAGTTAAAATAAATTTAACCCATGATTCTTAATCTCATTTCCTCGCCAAGGAATGTGTCCACTGCGCTTATGTACAGCTTCGCCCATAGGGGCGATTTGAAGGTCGTGGATGAGCCCTTTTACAGCTATTATCTCCATATGACTGATGCCGATCACCCCGGTAAAAATGAGATAATGCAAAGCCTTCCCTCCGCCTATATACAAGTCATTCAGGAAATGAATGATTTAAGTGAACAACATGAGCACATTTTCATCAAAAACATGGCACATCATCTGATTGAAATGGATTTAGGTTTTTTGAAAAAATGGAAAAATATTCTTCTCATTCGAAATCCAAAACAACTCATTGCCTCCTTTGCGCAAGTGATGCCCAATCCTACCCAAATTGATATTGGGATAAAAAGACAGTTTGAAATCTATGAATTTTTAAAAAGTGAAAATCAGCGAACTTTCATTATTGATTCTGGCGAACTTTTAAAAAGTCCAGAAAGTGTACTTACCAAATTATGTCAATCCTTAGGGTTGGAGATGAGAAAATCAATGTTACAGTGGAAGCCTGGAAGGATTTCGGAAGATGGAGTGTGGGCAAAATACTGGTACGACAATGTGCATCAGTCCACGGGATTTGCACAACAGGGAACCTCCTCAAGACCTTTGCCAACTCATTGTCAAAAGCTTTATGAAGAGTCGCTTCCGTATTATCAGGAATTATCTAAACTTGCCATAAAAGCAAATTAATTCATGTTGCAACAATACAATCCTAAAAATGCGAATATTCAAGTCTGGGTCGGCGATCGTTTGTTTCCCCGAGATGAGGCAAAAGTCTCCGTTTTCGATAGCACAGTACAAGGTGGAGATGCCGTTTGGGAAGGATTGAGGGTGTACGAAAACGGTATTTTTTGTCTGGATAGGCACTTAAAAAGAATGCATGAATCGGCTAAAGCCCTGGCTTTCTCGGATGTTCCTTCTTTTGATTTTATCAAATCCGCCATCAAGAAGACGCTTGAGGCAAATGAAATGACTAGTGATGCACATATCAGAATCACATTAAGTCGAGGTGAAAAAGTCACATCAGGAATGGATCCCAGATTGAATCAAAAAGGAGCTTGTCTGATTGTATTGGCCGAATGGAAGCCCTTGGTTTACGACAATGAGAATGGCATTCGGGTCATCACCTCTACCCAAAGAAGAAACAATCCACAATTCTTAGATTCCAAGATTCATCACAACAATCTACTCAATAACATACTGGCTAAAATTCAGGCAAATTTTGCGAATGTAGATGCGGCTATTATGCTGGATACACAGGGCTTTGTTGCCGAATTGAATGACACCAATTTGTTTATGGTAAAAGAAGGACAACTATTTACACCTTTTGCGGATGCATGCCTGCATGGAATCACCAGAGGATTAGTCATCGAAATGGCGAGAGGATTAAATATTCACACGGAAGAAAGGAATCTTTCATTGGTGGATTTTTACAATGCGGATGAAGTTTTCGCTACAGGAACAATGGGCGAGCTCACTCCGATAAATGAGATCGATGGAAGAAAAGTTGAAAATCTGACAGGAAGCAAAATCAGAAAAACCCTTTCGGACCACTTTAAAAGCATTATCCCCGAATATTGCGAAAAATTATAAGCAATGAACTACTTCTACCAACCTGAAATCATACAAGGCAACCATAATCTGGACGGTGAGGAATTTACGCATTGTACCCGGGTACTTAGAAATAAAGTCGGAGATCAGATCGGTATTTTGGATGGAATAGGTGGCTTTTACAAAGTGGAATTAACTTCTATTTCGGGGAAGAATGGAGATTTTCGAATTTTAGAAAACTCCCAAAAACCTACAAAGAACTTCTATCACCACATCGCCATTGCACCAACAAAAAATATAGACCGGATAGAATGGTTTGTTGAAAAGGCTTGTGAAATGGGCATAGATGAAATCAGTTTTGTGGTGACCAAAAACACAGAACGCACCAAATTGAGGGTGGACAGATTGGAAAAAAAAGCAGTGAGTGCACTCAAGCAATCCAAAAGCGGGTACCTCACTAAAATCAATGATTTGATCAAATTGCCATTATTAATTAAGACGGCAGCTGAAACTCAGTTTGATAAATACATAGCTTTCGTTGAACCGGGATTGCAATATTTCTCCACATTGATTAAACCAGATAAAAAAATATTTACACTTATTGGGCCTGAAGGAGACTTTGATCCCTCTGAAGTTGATCTGGCATTGGGTGCTGGTTTTAAGAAAATCTCTTTAGGCGTGAATACTTTACGAACAGAAACGGCAGGATTGGTGGCTTGTCAGTTTGTGAATATGCTGAACTATTATTGAATATCAATCATTCAGCAACATAAGTCACAACATAATCCAGCGTATCTATTTTATAGGATGCGGAAAATTGATTGGTGGCAAAACTTGAGACCACTATTTCCTCTGTAACGCCTCCTGAAATTGTCAGTTGATTTTCAAAGAAGCCCTCAGTGGACGAGGTGGGTATAGCAATTTCACCAAAATATATAGTTTCACTCGATCTGCAGCTATCAACTGGCACAATCTGATTCATTTGGATGTTGCTTTGAGCATTACGATTAAATACAAACCTGACACTGTCAAGACAATCATTGATCGATTGCTTCCTCCCCTCAACACTCAAAGATTTAACCAACCATTCGCGTTCATCTCCGGCCGAATTTCCATCCGTGAGGTAAAATGCTACCTGTCTGCTCAAATAATCAGAACGGGTATCAGTCAGCAGAGCGATTACATTGTCTCCATTCTCTGTATAATTCACAGAAAAGGATTCCGAACGGATGTAAGCAGGAAACATCAAGCTCTTATTTCCACCAGAAAATTTCAGAGTATCGGTAAACACATCTCCTATTGCAGAGGCCGAAAACGCGCCGAAAAAGGTGGTGTCATAAATCACACATTGAGCATCAAAGACTAACTCATAACTGGCAATTGAGTCCGTTGCTATCAGTTCAAATACCCATCTGCTAGTGTCCTGACATTTTTCGATAGGAATCCGAACACCGTTCACAACTTTCTCACTTAAAAACCAGGTTTTAATGTCACTATTAGAAAGTAAATGTTCAACCTGAGCAGAAGTGTATCTATCAACAATATCAGTTTCAACACAACCGGATAGGCAGATAATGATAAGAACAGTATGAATGATGTGATTTTTCAATTCCCGAATTTTCCTTTAAGCATGGCCAATTTAGCTTGAAGATCGCCTTCTGCAGAAGGAATCTCTTTTTTCTTTTGTTTTGTAATGTTTTGCCTCGGTTTCGCAGCAGGAGCATTCCCAAACGGATCAGATTTCATGGATAATGAAATTCTTTTTCTAGGAACGTCCACCTCCATCACTGTTACGTTCACCTTCTGCTGAAGCTTGACCGCTTGCGCAGGATCAGATACAAATCCATCTGACAAATGGCTCACGTGAACCAAACCATCCTGATGCACTCCCACATCTACAAACGCACCAAATTTGGTAATATTGGTAATGATCCCTGGTAGTTTCATACCAATGGATAGGTCTTTGACACTATGCACATGATCTGCAAAAGAGAAAGTTTCAAACTGCTCCCGCGGATCACGACCAGGTTTTGCTAATTCAGCCACTATATCCTGAAGTGTAGGCAAACCAATCTCCGCGTTTACATACTTCTTCAAGTCGATGCGCTTTCTCAGATTTGAATCCCTCACTAAATCTTCCACCTCACAGCCCAGGTCTTTGGCCATGGATTGAACCGTTTCATAACGTTCAGGATGTACCGCACTCTGATCTAATATATTATTAGCACCATTGATCCGCAGGAAACCTGCCGCCTGCTCAAAGGCTTTATCTCCAAGTCTTGGCACTCGCTTTAAATCTTCCCGACTTTTGAATGCGCCATTTTCATTTCTGAACTGAATAATATTTTCGGCCAATTGTGGACCAAGTCCCGATACATAAGTGAGCAGCTGTTTACTCGCTGTATTCAACTCTACGCCCACAGCATTGACACAACTCATGACCACATCATCAAGTGACAATTTCAGAGCATTTTGATCTACATCGTGCTGATATTGGCCCACACCGATGGACTTGGCGTCAAGTTTTACCAGCTCAGCCAATGGATCCATCATTCTTCTTCCGATTGAAACGGCACCACGCACGGTCAAATCATAAGCTGAAAATTCTTCTCGTGCCACATCTGAAGCTGAATAAATAGAAGCGCCACTTTCATTTACCATGGCGATAATGATGTTGTTTGGCAAACCAACCGATTTCACAAAATGCTCGGTTTCCCTGCCTGCCGTTCCATTGCCAATGGCAATTGCTTCAATGCCATGTTTTTGAACCAATGAAATCACAACATGTGATGCTTTATGAAAGTCTTTTTGTGGTTCATTTGGATATATGGCAGTATGTTCCAAAAGCTGTCCTTGTTTGTCCAAACAAACCAATTTACATCCTGTCCTGAAACCTGGATCAATGGCCATTACGGCTTTTTGTCCTAGTGGAGCCGACATCAATAGCTGTTTCAAGTTTTCTGAAAAGACTCCAATAGCCTCCAAATCTGCTTTTTTCTTTGATTCCAAACGAATCTCAGTTTCGATACTTGGCTTGATCAATCTCTTGTACGAATCTTTGATGGCAGTAGTCACGTGCTGAGCTGAATCATTGTTTGACTGCACAAAAAACCTGTTCAGAATACCTACAGCCGTTTCTTCCTCAGGTGCCAAATCCATAGACAAAATCCCCTCTTTTTCAGCCCTTCTGATTGCCAGCAATCTATGTGATGGAATGCTTTTAACAGACTCTTGCCACTCAAAGTAGTCCTTATATTTCACACCCTCTGTTTCTTTTCCTTTCATTACCTTGGATGAAACTTGGCCTTCTGATTGAAAAAGTGTTCGGATTTTCTTCCTTGCTTCTGCATCCTCACTTATCCATTCGGCAATGATATCTCGTGCACCTTGTAGTGCCTCTTCGGTATTGGTAACCTCCTTGTCTTCACTTATAAATTTGCCAGCCTCAAATTCGGTATCAATACTTCGTTGCTCATAAATGAGTTTTGCCAAAGGTTCAAGCCCTTTTTCTTTGGCGACAGAAGCCTTTGTCTTTCGTTTGGGTTTATAGGGAAGATACAAATCTTCCAAAATTGCCATCGTTTCTGCTCTTTCAATTTTCGCCTTCAACTCTGGTATCAGTTTACCTTGCTCCTCTATGGATTTTAAAACGGCCTCCCTCCTTTTATCAAGTTCACGCAACTGTAATAATCGATCCCGAACCAGAGCTACTTGTACTTCATCCATTGTTCCGGTCAATTCCTTCCGATATCGGGAAATAAAGGGCACTGTTGCACCACTATCCAATAGATCAATGACAGCAGAAATGAATCGAGATTGTAGAGAAAGCTCCTGTGCTATCTTCGCGGGGTAATTGGTCATGTCGTTTATGAATGTCTTTTTTTATAACAAAAGGGAACTTAGTATAGCCGAATAATCATTAACCTTAAAAATTTGATTACCTGTACCAATTCGTTTTTACTAGGCATCAAAATTAGAAGTCTTGTGATTTATTTTGGCAGGATTTCTTTATTAATGTGAATAAAAAAATAGATAAGTCAACATGGCAAATAAATCTTCAAAAAGGGAAATAATTGAATGGGTAGTATTGATCGCTGTGGCGGGTACTCTATACTTCACAGGATATCACACTCAGGTTATAGGCTTTGTACAACGAATGGTGCTTTCGACAGGTATATTCAAGCCAACAACCGAATTTGAGCAGGAGACTCAAGCCAATTACAGTTTTCAATTGACCAATGTGGCTGGAAGAAATATCGACTTTCAGGAATTCAAAGGCAAAACTGTCTTTATCAATTTCTGGGCTACCTGGTGTCCCCCTTGTATCGCCGAAATGCCCGACATCCAAAGTCTCTACGAAAATGTAGGAGAAGAAGTAGATTTCGTAATGATTTCAGTTGATGAAAATCAATTCAAAGCCAAACAATTCGTTCAGGATAAAGGCTATGATTTTCCAGTTTACTTTTTGAATTCAACCCTTCCATCTATCTATGAGGCACGCTCCATCCCGACAACTTATGTGATTTCGCCAGAGGGTGTGATTGTGGCTGAAAGACATGGCATGGCCAAATATGATTCAGAAGAATTTCGAAACTTTCTACTAAACCTTTAAATCTTTCCCAAATAGCTGAGCAGCTTCAATGAGATTGTTTTTTGTCTCGGATAGGGCAGTTAAAAGTGATTGATGAGGTTTATTGATTTCAATGATTTTATCAAATGGATTTTCGCAAGCTGAATCTATTTCAGAAACTCCACAAAACCCAACAACAAACTTTCCTAGGTTTTTGGCCTGTTTGGCAACTAACCCTGGCCCTTTCCCGAACAAAGTTTGATTATCAATTTTACCCTCGCCGGTTATAACTATATCAGCCACGCCAACGAATTCATTGAATCCACTTATTTGCAAAATGGCAGCTGCTCCATCTGCCAATTCCGCATCCATAATTCCATGAAGAAATGCAGCTACTCCTCCGGCCGCACCACCATGCTTTATTGCTGAAACGTCTTTTCCTAACGACTTCCTTACAATTTCATTGAAATGCTTCATTGACTTTTCCAAATCAATAATGTCTTGGGCAGTAGCTCCCTTTTGCGGACCAAAAACAGAAGCACATCCATTTTCACCAAGTAGTGGATTTTCAACATCACAAAGTATTTTCAGTTGAATATTTCGAAAAAAAAATTTGGTTTCCTGTGCATTGATGTTTTCAAAATGAAACATGTCCGAAGGTTTTGGTCTCTGTATTTCTTCATTCTGCGAATTAAAGAATTTGACTCCCAATGCCGATAAAATACCAATTGCCCCATCTATGGATGCGCTTCCTCCGACAGCCAGATAAATTTCCGATGGATTTTTACTCATGATTTCCTTCAAAATCAAACCTGTTCCATAGGTAGTCGCATTCCATACATTGAGATCATTGGAGTTTATATGTCTGATGCCACTTGCTTCAGCCAATTCAACAATTCCAATTTTTAATTTTTCAGACCATCCGTAGTGAGCATCAACTGAGCTACCCAAAGCATCTACCGATTGAAAATGAACCAATTCCGCATCAAAGTATCTAGATAAAATTGGCAAGCTGCCATCGCCACCATCTGCTATTGGCAGCCGAAATATTTCTAGGTTGCTTGAATTTTGAGAAAGACCTATTTCTATGCATTCAGCTACCTCATCACTTTTGAGCGTACCCTTAAATGCATTCGGGCAAATCAGTATTTTTTTCATCAGTTAATCAAACTGCATGTTTGTTGCGACAGTTCTGACCAATCACCTAAAGCAAATTCAAGTTTCAGAAGTTGCCCAGGCATCATATTTCCGACATTTTCACCCGTGAGATATTCGGCAAGAAAGCTGATTCCAGGATTGTGACCTATCAAAAGTATCTGATGCAGGTCCCGTTCAGTTTGCGATAGCACCTCAAAAAGCGAGCGTACCGAACCTTCATAGATCTCCTCCAAAAATTCCACATCCCAAGTTTGATTCATGGATTCAGTCAGATTTTGGCAGGTTTGTCTGGTTCTTTCCGAAGTACTGCAATAAACAATAGAAGGTTTGTAGCTTATCTCAGTCAATTTGGCTCCAAGAGAACGTATTTGATTAAACCCTTTAGGCGTTAAATGCCTGTTAAAATCCGTCACACCATGCTCTGGAATTGCTGCCTCTCCATGTCTCAACAGAAATATTTTTCTTACCATCTTTATATGAATCTGTTTGTGGTGGCGTAATTAAGTATTAAATATGCGCCTATCAAAAAGCTTTAAATGAAGTAATTAACAAAATTACAAGAAATTTTAGCTCAGATTTTTGAATAGATAGAAAAGCATGGCAAAAAACCTGGTAATAGTAGAGTCCCCCGCAAAGGCAAAAACAATAGAAGGATATTTGGGCAAAGATTACACTGTTAAATCCAGCTACGGACATGTGCGGGATTTACCCAAAGGGGATAAAGCAATAGACATTGCAAACAATTTTCAGCCCACCTATGAGGTATCAGCAGACAAAAAGGAAGTAATAAGAGAATTAAAAAAGCTCGCCAAAGAAGCTGACATCATCTACCTGGCGAGTGATGATGACCGTGAAGGAGAAGCCATATCGTGGCATTTAAAAGAAGCGCTTAATCTCAATGATACCAATACAAGGAGAATTGTTTTCCGAGAGATTACTAAAAGTGCCATTCAAAACGCGATATTAAATCCAAGAGGGATAGATATAGACCTAGTGAATGCTCAGCAGGCACGAAGAATTTTAGATCGTCTGGTGGGCTTTGAGCTATCCCCGGTACTTTGGAAAAAAGTTCGCAGTGGTCTTTCCGCTGGAAGGGTACAATCAGTTGCCGTGCGATTGGTGGTAGAAAGGGAAAGAGCGATAGAAAAATTTGATTCTGTCTCTAGCTTTAAGATTACCGCCCATTTCTTGCTAGATCAAGGAAAAATTTTACAGGCAGAGCTAAGTAAAAAATTCAAAACCGAAGCAGAAGCTCATGCATTTCTTGATACTTGTGATGGAGCTGATTTTCAGATAAATAATCTTGAAACCAAACCTGCAAAGAAAAGCCCTGCTCCACCTTTTACAACTTCTACGCTACAACAAGAAGCAAGTAGAAAGCTGGGGTATTCTGTTTCTTACACCATGTCACTGGCACAAAAGCTTTATGAAGCTGGTAAGATCTCTTACATGAGAACTGATTCTGTGAATTTGTCACAGGAAGCCGTAAATGGAGCTAATGCCCAGATCTCTTCCGCTTATGGAGATGATTTTATTCAAAACAGAGTTTACAAAACCAAGTCTCAAACAGCTCAGGAAGCACACGAAGCAATCAGACCAACGAACTTCAATACCTCAAGTTTAGGTGGAAGTTCTGCTGAAGGCAGACTTTATGAATTGATTTGGAAGCGTGCCATAGCCTCTCAAATGGCTGACGCAAGATTAGAAAAAACAACTGCTACTATTGGTATTTCTACAACCGAGGAAACCCTGGTTGCAAGAGGTGAAGTCATCAAATTTGAAGGATTTTTGAAAGTATATCTGGAATCCACCGATGAGGATGAGGATGAAGACCAAAAATCAATGCTCCCTCCATTGACTATCGGCCAAAAACTTGACTTGGATCAAATGATAGGCAAGGAAGGCTTCTCACGACCTTCAGCGAGGTATACAGAAGCAAGTCTCGTAAAGGATTTGGAAGAAATGGGTATTGGCAGACCGTCTACTTATGCTCCTACCATCTCCACCATTCAGAAAAGGGAATACGTGATTAAGGAATCACGAGATGGAAAGGAAAGAAAATATACCGAACTGATTCTCTCAAAAAATGCAATTTCCAAGAAGATAAAAACCGAGATCACTGGTACGGAAAGTAACAAACTTTTCCCAACCAATATCGCGATGATTGTCAATGACTTTTTAGTTGAAAATTTTTCGGACGTAGTTGATTTTTCATTTACCGCAGACGTTGAAAAGGAATTTGATAATATAGCTAATGGAGGAAAATCCTGGCAGGACATGATCAAGTCTTTCTACGGAAAATTTCATTCCAAGATAGAAAACACTGAGAGCATGCAAAGGGCTGATATATCAGCCGCCAGAGAATTAGGAATTGATCCCAAAACAAGTAAAAATATTTATGCCCGAATGGGTAGATATGGTGCCTATGTGCAGCTTGGTGAGTCACCTGAAAACGAGGATGAACCAAAACCACAATACGCAAGCCTGAAAAAAGGACAATTCATAGAAAACGTAACTTTAGATGAGGCTCTTGAATTATTCAAGTTACCAAGAAATTTAGGCGAGTTGGAAGGCAAAGTTATGACTGCCGCTATTGGGCGATTTGGTCCATATATTCGCCACGATAGCAAGTTTGTTTCGCTTCCAAAGGAGAAAGATCCCTTGACTATCACTGAAGCAGAAGCTGTTGAATTGATTCTAGCAAAAAGAGAAGCTGATGCCAATAAATTCATCAAAACATTTGATGAAGATCCTGAGGTTCAGGTACTCAATGGTCGTTTCGGCGCATACATTAAATTTGGAAAGAAAAACGTCAAAATACCTAAAGACAAGGCACCAGAGTCACTTACTTATGAAGAATGTAAGGAACTGGCTGAAAAAACTCCTGATAAAAAGGCTCGAGGAAGAAAGAAATAAAAAAGGCTCTATTTTGAAGCTTTTTTTATTAAACCATCTTTAGGTGCTCTTGCAAAGAGTGGATCACTGAGTCAATCACAAGCTCATAAAATGGCTCGGGGTTATTATTGACTTGAACATCCTCCAGTGAACGATAATAAGCCAAACGGCTCACAGTATCACCCTTTATATGTGTCAAGGTATAGCCATTTTGAAGCAGCACCATATTCATCAATAATCTGGAAAACCTTCCATTTCCATCAATGAAAGGATGGATGCTCACCAACCTTTCATGAACTTCAGCAGCAAGAATTACCGGATGTAGCCTATTCTTTTGAGACTTATAGTGAAGGAAAAAATCTTCCATCAATTTGTCTAAAAGATAAGGCTGAACTGGTTCGTGTCTACTTCCACTGATCCTGACTGGAACAGATCTATACACTCCTGCATTCGCTGTATCAACACCCTTCAGAATCAAGGAATGAAGCTCCAAAAGATTTCTTTTAGTTACATCTTCTTTTCTCACGATCAACTCCTCAATAAAGCCAAGCGCATCAATATGGTTGACTGCTTCCAAATGCTCACGCATGGACTTTCCACCAATAGTCAAGCCTTCGTTCACTACAAGATGTGTCTCCTGTAGCGAGAGTGTATTGCCCTCAATTCTATTGCTCTCAAAAGTATTTTCAACATTGAAAAATTCTTTCATTTTGGCTAACTGTGTTTGATTGAGTGGTTTTACTTTGGCCCATTTTCGTTTTAACTGATCCACAAAATCCAACTTTTCATTTAGCTCCAAAGAAATCTCAGGAACGTCGAAAGTTTTACTGCTTACGAGATATTCAACCCTACTTTCAGCCACCGCCAAAACCTCAAGAGCATAGGGTTCATATTGAACCATCTTAACGATTTTGTCAGCAAGCCAATCTGTCTTCAGATTTTGAAGATCGAGCGAAAGTGTCTTTGATAGCAAAGTCAATTGATCCCAAGTCGGTACGCGATCTCCTTTCTCAAACTTACTTATGAGTGCTTGGTCGATATTAAGAAATGAAGCCACTTCTCTCAGCTTTAAAGCCTTTGCGATTCGGGCTTGTTTTAGTGATTGATGTAACATTTCATTAAAATTAAATTATGACTTTATTTTTCATGACAAATTTGGTCAATTTTTTCGGTTAAAAAAACGCAGAACTAATTCTGCGTCATTTTCTTAAACCTGATTATTCAACATGACAGGCATGACGAGCATTAGGATGTCCTCATTTTCGTCCTTATCATTCGGAGAAATTAAACCTGCTTTGTTAGGCGCACTTAGTTTTAACGTCAACTCATCTGCATTCAGATTGCTTAGCATTTCTATCAAAAACTTCGCATTGAATCCAATTTCGATATCTTCACCATCATGTTCGCATGAAAGTCTTTCGTTTGCTTCGTTTGAAAAATCTAAATCTTCCGCTGAAATCATCAACTCACTTCCTGTCACTTTTAGTCTAACCTGATGAGTTGTCTTATTAGCATAAATCGCAATTCTTTTCAATGAGCCTAATAAAGATGACTTATTGATCACAACGATATTTTTGTTATCTACTGGAATTACATTTTCATAATCAGGGAATCTCTCATCGATTAAACGACAAATCATCTTCACATTGTTGAAATTGAAGAATGCGTTTGATGCATTGAATTCCACATTCACGTTTGTATTTTCGGAAGGCAATGTAGACTTCAGTAAAGTCAACGCCTTCCTTGGTATGATCATGCTATGCGCCATATCAGCAGCTACATCTACTCTACGGTATCTTATGAGTCTGTGACTGTCCGTCGCAACGAATGTAGTGTTGGTTTCATCCAACTTCACATAGACTCCAGTCATTGCAGGCCGAAGCTCATCATTGCTGGTCGCAAAAATCGTGTTGTTTATAGCTTGGGCTAAAACTCCCGAAGACATATTCACCGCATATCCATCAGATACAGCAGGTACCTTAGGGAAATCCGTTGCATTTTCTCCTGATAATTTGTATCGACCATTGTCAGAATTGATCTCTATGCTATAGGTATCAGAGTCAATGGTAAAGGTCACAGGCTGCTCCGGTAGATTCCTTAATGTTTCCAATAAAATTTTAGCTGGTATGGCAATACTTCCATCCTCTTTTGCTTCAACTTCTATCTCGGTGATCATACTTGTCTGAAGATCAGAAGCAGTAATGGTGAGTGTTCCTTGATGGATCTCAAACAAGAAGTTTTCAAGAATTGGCACAACTGGATTGGTCGTGATAACCCCGTTAATTGTAGAAAGTTGCTTTAGCAAATACGACGAGGATACTATAAATTTCATATATCTATATATTTATTAGGTCGTCAATGACATTTTCTTGATGAAAATTACATTGATAATATTCAATAAACTTGTAGTCTTTTGAATTTGGATTTGGGCGTCAAATTTAAGAACAAAAGTTGATAAAACAGCCTTAAAATCAGACTCACTCATCAAGTTTAAAATCCTTTTGTTGCTTCATAATATTAATCACTCTTTTTTGGTCAAAAATGACCATTTCATTTGCAATGTTTTTAACCAAATGAAATCTTTCATTGTCTAAAGCTGGATAAATCATTAAAACTTCTGGGGCTGAGTAATTGATCGATTCTAGTGTGAGTATTGCCAGAGGTTGTGTCTGAGCCAAACTATCATATTTTGGAAATCTGCCAGGACTCACCCGCTCGTTTGCCTGCAAATATTGGAATTGGTTAAGGTAATCTATGACCGCCGAGGAGTCAATTCTTTCCACTCCACCTACTGCAAAAAATTGCTCATTGAAACGAATATCAAAATCATATTCATCTGATTGGGGATAGTCCAATTTAAGATTTTGGATGGTTCTCCAGCTACCATTATACACCAATCTGTCCCTCCACTGATCCAAATTCAGCTCAAAAATATTGGCCAGATAGTCACGGTAACCTGGGATCTCAACTTCGTAGGATTGATCTCCTTTTGTAAAAAATGTTTTAGTCTTTGTTGCATTTCCAGAAACCGAAAATTGCTCTCCATTGATATCAATGATCATTCCGGACTTAACCTGCTCATTGACTGGTCTTTTCACTCTTACCCTTTGAAGGATAGAAAAAAGGAGTCTACGCAATCCTTCATCCACCGGATATCTTCCATTCAGCTCCCAGCCGTCCTCGGTTTTAGCCAATTCAACAGTTGATACATCATTGAAGAAACGGATATTCGAAATGGAAGCCGTATCCATGACGGTAAACATGGATTCATTATAATTTAGTTGTGACCCCTTGTTTGGAAGAAAAACAAAACATAGGTTAGCCACAAGCACCAAACCCAAGATCACAAAAAGTCGTTTATTTTTCCTTTTCATCAAGCTTGATTTTGTTTCTTTCTAATAATTGCTTTGACCAAACCAAACAACAATAACAACGTGATAGGGACACCCAAATTAATGATTTGCCATTTGAGACGTTCTTCCTTGATTTTCACCTTGTCTAGTGGGCGAATTTTTATTTCCTTAGTTCTTGACTGAATGATGCCTTCATCATCCATGAGATAATCTACCAGATTCATAATCAAATCTTCATTGGCATATCGGGTTTGACTATAAGGTTCCACACCTAAGCCAAGTGGCTTACCATCCTCCAGACTCAATTCATTTCGGATGAGATCTCCATCTGCTATCACGGCAATTTTAGATGACTCACCATCCTCAATCATCTCATTCCTATCCATCCCTTTTGGGGGAAATTTGTTTTTGTACAAAGAAGTAAAAGCTCCTTCCAACAGATATCCAACAGCCTGCGGACCAGATTGAAATTTATCCGGAAGCAAATCAGACTTGAGATCATTGAAACTCACCTGAACTGGTGAACCTAAAACTTTTGAGTGTGCTGATGTTAACAGCAATGGTGTTTTTCTTATTCCGACAGCTTTCACAGTATCAATAGTTGATGCAAATCGAACCATGACTGCATCCAGATTTTTGACTACAGGATGATCCCCATAATTGGCGATAATGGGGAAATAAGGCCATGGTAACATCCGAATTTGTGGCTGATTGCCCATGTTACCCGCCACAATCGGAAAGTCACCACAATTCAAATCAGCAACATAATTCTGATTGATCCTTACCCCATATTTAAATAACAGATCAGTCAAATTAGTTTCATAAGGAATGGCAACCGTTCCTTCACCGGAAGCACTATCCATGTTCACGCGCAGTGCATCGAGAAATAAAAGCAACTTGCCACCCTTCATCACATATTGATCCAGAAGGTATTTTTCCTGATTTGAAAATTTAGTTACTGGCTTTGCCAATACGAGTAAATCATAACCGGTAATGGCTGTGGTTTTCTCTTTCAAATTCAATTTAAAAAGGTCATATTTTGATAAAATCAAATTCGTAAAACCAGCCAATTGGGCAGTATCCGGTTCTTGGTGACCCATGATCAATCCAACTTTTTTTCTTCTCAGGTCTGAAAGCTGAATGATTCCACTGGCTAACTCATACTCCAAACCTTCTATGGATTGATTGATCATCTCATCAGGAGAAGTTGTACGATTTCCCTTCAATAAATTAATGCTAATTTCTCTTCCCTTATAAGCTAAAATAACTCCCGGAAAAACCCATTTTTGTGAAGATTGCCCATTTTGAGAGTAGTTCAGATTGGTTGGTTGAAGTCCTCTTTGAATCAAGTCCTGATAATATTTATTCCTTGCCTGTGCACTTTTCGCGAGAGAGGGATCAATGAATTTAAAATTGATATTGGTCCTTGCATTGATCGAAAACTCTTCAAGTGTCTCTTGTATCGACTTTTGAAATCTGAGAAAATTCGAAGGTAGTTCTCCTGCCAGATAGACCTCTATATAGACGTCTTCGTCCAATCTCGAAAGCAGATTTTTGGTTTGTTCCGATAGGCTGAATCGGTTTTCCTCTGTCATATCAATTCTAACTCGAAATTGACTAGCTAATTGAAAAACCAACCAAACCACGGCCAGTGTGATGGCTGCCTGCAGCACTAAATTCAACCGATGACTTCCAAGGTTTATCATTTTTTCAAACCCAAGATTAGTTTAGTAATCATCAAAATAATGGCTATCACTCCAATGAAATACGCTAAATCTATTAAATCTATTAAACCCCTACTCATGGAAGCATAGTGAGCCATGATGCCCAATCCTGATATGGTTTGAGACCAGCCCGACCAATTGTCAATAGCTGCAATGGAATCAAATCCGGCATAAAGGAGGAAACATATAAATGCCGATAATATGAATGAGACAATCTGATTTCCTGTAAGCGCGGATGCAAGAATACCGATACTCGTAAATACACCGCCCAAAAGCAGTAACCCAATATAAGATCCTAATATTCCAGGCATATCCAAATTTCCGGTAGGATTGCCGAGTTGACTCAACGAATAATAATAAACAAGAGTGGGGATTATTGAGAAAAAGACTAGAAAATAGCCAGCAAAAAATTTTCCCAAAATCACGTCAATTTCTTTGAATGGCAAGGTGTATAATAATTCCAGTGTTCCGTTTCTGCGCTCTTCTGCAAAAGATTTCATAGTGATGGCCGGAATCAAAAACATGAAAACATAAGGCCCAAGGGAAAAAACAGGCTCCATACTGGCATAACCATAATCCAAAACATTGGTATCAGGAAAAACCCACATCAGAAGACCAATTCCAATCAGAAATACGCCGATCACTACATATGCGATAAGTGAATCCAAAAACTCATTGATTTCTTTCAAAAATATGCTGATCATGATTTCTGATTTTGAGTAAGCCTGTGGAAAATTTCTTCAAGCGACTTGTGTGCCTTTGTCAAACTGACCAAAGGCAAGTCATTTTCCGAAGTTATTTTAAGAAGCTCCGCTCGCAAATCACTTCTGTCGGATTCAATCAAGTAGGCATTTTCACCATATGGTTTTGCAACAAATCCTTTTTCCGCAAAAAGTGAAACTTCAATCTCATTTTCAAACGTGATGATAATGCCATTTGTATCATTCATACCTTCTTTGAGCACGCTCAATTTATCATCAGCTACAATTTGACCTTTATCAATGATCACCACTTTGTCACATATGGCCTCCACTTCCTGCATGATATGCGTGGAGAGTATGACAGTTTTATCCGTACTTATGTTTTTGATAACCTCTCTGATTTCAATAATTTGATTGGGATCAAGGCCTGTCGTGGGTTCATCCAAAATGAGCACTGATGGATCATGAATCAGCGCCTGAGCCAGGCCAACACGCTGACGATAACCTTTGGAAAGATTACCAATTTTCTTTTTGCGTTCACGCTGAAGTCCAACAATTTCAATCATCTCCTCCACCCTGTTTTTCAATCTTGAAGCCTTGAGGCCATACGCTCCACCTATAAATCTCAGAAATTCACGAATGTACATGTCGTGATAAAGTGGATTATGCTCTGGCAAATAACCTGTGATCTTTTTTACTGCCAATGGATCATCTGAAACCGAGATTCCGTCTAATTCAATTGTGCCATTTGTTGGACGAATGTAGCCAACTGCCATTTTCATTGTTGTGGATTTACCTGCTCCGTTCGGCCCCAAAAAACCCGTGACCTTCCCGTTCGGAGCTTCGAAGCTAATAGCGTCTACAGCCCTTTGCGAACCATACATTTTGGTTAAACCCTTAATGAAAACAGACATTTATTGTTGAGGTTTTCCTTTTGGTCTGAGTGGGCGAAGTTCAATATCCACTGGCAGATAATTAGGATGCGTATCCAGCAACTCCACAACAGTTTTGGCAATATCCTCAGGGCGCATCATATTTTCATTGGCCTGAATAGCGTCAATGCCATCGAAGAAATTAGTTTGAACGCTACCAGGATAGACATTGGTTACTTTGATACCCCAATCCCTCAGCTCCATCATCAAGGAATGGCCGAATCCTGTGACAGCATGTTTGGTTGCCACATATCCGCTCATCTTCTGAATGCCGTTCAAACCGGCAATGGAGCTGACATTGATAATGTGTCCTTGATCCATTCGTTTCATATCCGGCACCACCATTTTGGTGCAATACATCAGACCGTGAACATTCACATCAAACATTCCTTTCCAGTCTTCAATGCTTATATCCTCGATGGAACCCATCACACCATAACCGGCATTATTGATTAGAAAATGGATATCCGAACCAATGCATTTTACAGATTCCGCATGAGCGTTTTGAACTTCCTCCCAACTACTTACATCAGCTTTGATAAAATGAAAATCAGGATGTTCGAAAGCTGGTTTTTGACGGCTCCATCCTGCAACTTTCACTCCTGCCTCCAAAAGCTGTTTTACAGTTTCCAGTCCGATTCCTTTACTTACTCCTGTTACAATTGCATTTTTGCCTTTCAGCATAGAAATAGCTGTTTTTGATGAGATGATTTAATTGAATAGTGAAACGCAATATTCAACCATTTTATTTTTAATCCCAAAACTAAACAGGACGACATTGGTTCTGTTGAATACAATATAAATTAAGTCAATGATTACAATCGTAAGCAGTACCAATCGAGCAGATTCTGTAACCCTCAAAATATGTGAACAATATCAAACCCTGCTCAAAGAAAAAGGTGAAGAAAGTCAGATCATTGATTTGAAGGATTTGCCAAATGACTTTATAGTTTCGGCACTATATGAAAACTCAGGAAAAAATGAAGTCTTCAACCGATTCCGGAAAATCATGATGGAAAATACCAAATTTGTGTTTGTAGTTCCTGAATACAATGGCTCTTTCCCTGGCGTGCTGAAGGCTTTTATTGATGGATTAGAATATCCCCATACTTTCATGAATAAAAAGTGTGCACTCGTTGGTTTGTCGTCCGGCATCCAGGGGGGTGGACTTGCCTTGAGTCATTTAACCGATATTTTCAACTATTGCGGGATGCACGTTTTGGCCCAAAAAGTAAAACTTGCCAGAATTGAAGCCAATACGAATGCTGAATGGAAAATCACAAATGATCTTTATATTCAATTGCTACAAGAGCAAGTCGATTTGTTTGTTGGATTTTAGAAATAATCTACTTTGATCTAATATCTAGTGGGTCAAAAAATTATATTTGCACCCCTTATAAAATCTCAAAAACAACTCGAATGAAGATCTGGTACACCTGTAAAATAAAATACAATAAAGAGCAAGAAAATGGCATGCTGAAACAAGTCACTGAAGCCTATTTGGTTGATGCTCTTTCCTACACGGAGGCTGAAGCCAGAATCTATGAAGCCATGGAACGCGACATACGGGCTGAATTTGCGGTGACATTGATCTCAAAAACCAATATTTCTGAAATTATCAAAGAAGAAAACGAAACCGCCGAAGAATGGTGGAAAGCAAAAGTTGTTTACGTTTCTGTAGACGGTGACTCTGAGAAAGAAGTTAAAATCAACAATTATTTCCTGGTGGCTGCTGACAATATCAACGAGTGCGTCAATAAAGTCAATGAATACTTGAAGTCGATGTTGGTACCTTATTCCATCCCTTCTGTAACACTTACTAAAATTATGGATGTATTTGAATATGGAGAAGAACGCATTCCTTCAAATTTGAAGCCATTGAGTGAGGTTGTTAATTAGAATTCACTCACATATTCCTACTCCAGGCTTCATACAACTTTTGCTGCTCTGGGGTCATATTTTTCATTTTTGAAACTTTCTCACGTCCAAACTCATCGGGTTCAAAACTCAACCCAATTTTGGCAAAGTATTCCTCAAAAGGCAATGGATTACTTTCTAACACATATAAAGTGAAAAATTCACGAATCTCGGAGAACGATAGCTGGGCAATATCATCAAAGAAGTTTTGCTCAGAGACCGGATTACCTTTTCCATATTTTGCAATAAGTTCTATTATCAGCTCTCTCAAGCCATATTTACCGTCTGACAGTTCTAGTAATCTTATGTCAAGCAAACTGGCGACCAGTGATCCTTTGTAATAAATATTGCCGTACTGCTTGGCTCCCTCACCTCCTTTGAAACTTTCATCTGATATTTTTTTTAAACTCCAGGATGAATCAAAATAACTGTCACTAACAACCATTTTATGATTCAATGCGGTTTCTATGTACTCATCCAAATCAACCATGCCTCCTCGAAATTGTAGCATATGTGAGGCCCATTCTGTAACTCCTTCGTACATCCACAGGTGAATGGACGTGGTGGGCTCAACGAAATTGAACGACTCAACAATCTCGCTGTGAATATTTAAAGGTGTCACTATATGAAAAAATTCATGTGAAGCAATATCTGTTACTCTCCCCATAAAATCATCGGTAGGTTCTTCCTCCGTAAGCACGTACTCTGAACTATACGAATGCTCCCAAGCACCAGTTTGTCCGAGGAGATTGGGCTCAAAGAAATAAAGAAAAGTATAGTGATCCACCGGAAGGGTCACCAGAAACTTTCGTGTGGCGTCCAGCATCCCTGACATGTTCGCCATTAGCATTTTTGAATTTATTTGTCCACTAAATGCGTAGGTGTAGATCTCAACTTTTGTATCGGCAATTACCGTATCGGCAAACGAAAGGTTACCCATTAATATCGGAGAGTCAACTGCTTCGTCAAAATCTTCCGCGATAAAATAATCACCTTCCTTTTTTAGAGCAGTACCTGTTTCCCAACCCTTCTGACCAATAGTTTTAATTTTGATCGGACTCTTTTGGTATCCTTCAAAATATCCAACCATGGTATGCGTATTGATCAGCCCATGATCCATTTCGATGGACGATCCAGCCATCATATAAATGGGCAATTCGGTTAGCTGGGTATCAAATGTTTCAGCCACTTTGTAGGTGATTATGCTGATTTTATTTGGCTGATCAATTGTAAATTGATTCATAGAAATTCTGGAAACATTTAGCTCTCTCCCCTTTTTGTCCAATGCTTTAAAGTCACTTACCAACCGTCCGACATTCATCGTCTGATAAGTGCCTGGGGCTGTGGCTGCAAACTGATAAATGTTACTTGATTTAGGTAGCTTTCCTTCCGGTTTCAACGAAACAAAAAATGTATCAAGGTTTTGACTCAAGTCAATCTCATAAACCATAGTTGGTAACTTCTGAGCATTTATAACATCAACCGACAAGATTGCTAATACAGCAAATAGAATTTTCATACGTTCTGATTTTTCCTGAAAGGGTTAACGAAGTGTTGGACTAGAATCCTAAATATTTTGATTATTGGCAGTATAAACTGTTTAGTCGGAGAAATACTTCCTTGAAATAAAAATTAAAGTTAAAGCTAAAAGTTGCTGAGCCACCGATATCACCGGATCATTAGCTCAACACAAAAATACTCGAACCAAACATTATTTGTTTGGACATAATCCAATGTATTTTAGTTCAATTCACCTTGTCAATCCATGCCATGATGCTTGATTTTCCATCCGCCAAACAACATTGCAAATGCCAATACCACAAGAATGGCGGCAACCAGAGGCATTAACAAAAATGCAAGCGGTGCAAACAAAAATAACAGAATTAAAAAAAGTGCAGATTGCTCGATGTATTTCATCTAATTATCATTTATGGATATAATTTACTCAAATGAACATCAACCACCTATGATCAAAGTCAGCTATGGACCGTTCATTGTATTAAAAATCAAAAATCGAATCAAGTAAATATGAGCGTTCCAAACTCCGAATTCCATCTTGAATTAATATTGATAAAATGCTTTCCACTATTTCTCAATGAAAAATAAAATTTACTATTTATGTAGTTAACTACATAAATAATTTTACTTTTATGTAGTCAACTACATTTATTCAAATATGATGAAAGATTTCGCAGTAGAACTCGGTTGTTTAGGTTTCACGATGCGCTTAAAACGGCTCAGCGATGCACTTATTCATGACGGCCGAAAACTATATAAAGAACTTGGTATTGATATTGAACCAAACTGGTACGTAGTATTTCGGCTGATCAAGCGCCAGGGAGAAATGTCAGTGACCGAAATAGCAGATGCTATCCGAATGGCGCATCCTTCTGTGATTTCAATTACAAATAAAATGATGAAAGCAGGATATCTCTATTCTACACCATGCCAAGTCGATAATCGCCGGCGAGTGCTGAATCTTACAGAAAAGGCATTTGATAAGTTGCCAGAATTTGAGCGTATCTGGGAGGCAGGAGAAAAAGGTGTAATAAAAGCACTGAAAGATACTAATGCCATGCAAATGCTCATCACTCTGGAGGAGCGTTTCGGCGAAAAAGGATTTAAAGAAAGAACATTAAATGAATTAAATAATTGAGTGATGAGTAGCGTAGCACAACCTGAATTGACTGTTGAAATCATTGATTTTGACAAAAGATATGCGAAAGATTTTGCCCGATTGAACTATGAATGGTTAGAGCAATATTTCGAAGTAGAACCACATGACCGAGAAATGTTAGACGCTCCCTATGAGTACATTATCAAAGCAGGTGAACAAATTTTCTTCGCCAAATACAATGACGAAATAGTCGGAACTGCGGCGTTGATCGCAGAGGATGATGACACCTTTGAATTGGCAAAAATGGGTGTTTCTCCCAAATACCATGGATTGAAAATAGGGAAAAGATTGATGCTTTACAGTATCGAAAAAGCACGTGAAGCAGGTAAAAAGCAACTTGTTTTAGAGTCAAACACCAAATTGACAGCAGCCATCAACCTTTATATTACTTCTGGTTTCAAAGCTGCCCCATTGTCTGCTTGCTCACCGTATGCCAGATGCGACATAAGAATGAGCCTGAAATTATGACTGAGTTCATTGGTTATTTTGCATTAGGATTAGGCATTTTGGCAATGAGCATGAAACGCATTTTCTTGCTTAGGTTTATTCATGGCCTATCAGCTTTTGCATACCTGATCTATGGATTTTTTATTGAAGCAAATCCTGTCATATTAGCTGGAGTAGTTTTCATTTTGATTCACACCTTTCATATTCATCAATTACTTACAAAACCCAAACCACATGAGTAAAAATTACTCACACAGATTTTTAGTTATACTCAGCTTTCTGGCCATCTATTTAATTTGGGGCACAACTTACCTTGCCATAGCAATAGGCGTAAGTGAAATACCTCCTTTCATGTTGGCATTTATTCGATTTGCCAGCGCAGGTTTAATCATGGTCGTCTATGTGATAATAAAAGGTGAAAAATTTCCCACGGGAAGAACCATCCTTAATAATTTCATTGTGGGCTCAATCATTTTGGTTGGTGGCCAAGGGCTTCTTATTTGGTCTGAGCAATACATTACTTCAGGTTATGCTTCCATATTGATAGCCACACTGCCTCTTTGGTTTGTGGTCATGGATAGGCGCCATTGGAAGCTCTATTTTGGCAATCCACTCATCATTATTGGGTTGGTACTTGGATTCATCGGTATAATGGTACTTTTTAGAGACAAGCTCAATGCACCAATTCCTGTCGAAAACATGAAACTGCAATTAATGGCCACCATTGCAGTTCTTGTCGGTGGAGTATGTTGGGTTATTGGTACGCTCTATTATAGATCCAATCCATCGCCTGGAACTATGTATTCTAACCTCGGATGGCAGCTAGTTCTTGCTTCCATTGTATGCCTGGCAATCAGCACTTTTTTGGGTGAAACTAAAAATTTCGATTGGGACAGTATTTCAATCAGCGCATGGTCATCGGTGCTTTATCTTTCATTGGCAGGGTCTATTATCGCTTTTGTGGCCTATACCTGGCTACTTAAGGAAGTTCCTTCTGCCATCGTGAGTACTTATGCATACATCAATCCGATTATCGCTGTTTTTGTAGGTTGGCTCATAGCCGACGAGCTTATTTCAGGAAATCAAGTGATCGGAATGATCATCATTCTCTCAAGTGCAGTTTTGGTCAATCTCAACCGGGGAAGAGCTCTAAGTGCAAAAAATTAAGACCTGTTTGATTCATCCATTTTTAAGCATTTATTCAATTTATAGGTTATTCAAGATGGTTAGACGTAAATGATCCCTATCATATAGCTGATGACTATTATATTTGTAATTAACCAGTCTATGGCCAATGTCCAAATCAGTATGTGAGGAAGTAGTTTTCAATCAACTCTATCGGGAGCACGCCCCACAGCTAAGGAACTATCTGGCGAATAGATGAGAGTTAAACAGAGAGGCCGACTTTAGTCGGCCTCTCTGTTTAGAGCGCTCCCTTCGTACTTGGCAAAGAGCCCATTTCATCAGGATTTCTTTTGATTGCCATTTTGATTGCTTTTGCCCAAGCTTTGAAAATCCCTTCTATTTTGTGATGTTCATTATCGCCCTCTGCTTTGATATTCAGATTGGAAAGGGATGTATCTGAAAATGATTTGAAAAAATGAAAAAACATCTCAGTGGGCATCTCTCCTATCTTTTCTCTTTTGAACTCTGTTTCCCAAACACACCATGGCCTTCCACCAAAATCAATGGCCACCTGAGCCAGCACATCATCCATTGGTAGCAAAAAACCATATCTGCTAATTCCTTTTTTATTGCCCAAAGCGACCTTAAAAGCCTCACCAAGTGCCAATGCCGTGTCTTCAATGGTATGGTGTTCATCTATATGTAGGTCGCCATTAACTTTAATCTCCAAGTCAATACCACCATGTTTGCCAAGCTGGTCCAGCATGTGATCAAAAAATCCCAAACCGGTCTCAATACTTGTTTGGCCTGAACCATCCAGATTAAGATTGATCTTAATATCGGTCTCTTTGGTTTTTCTAATGACTGAAGCTTTTCTTGGCTTGAATATCAGGTGTTCATAGATTTCCTTCCAGCTCTCTGTTGTGAGCTCTGCAGAAGTTTTAGCTTCCGATGATAGGTGAATGGCCTTACATCCCAAATTCTCTGCAAGTTGCACATCCGTTACTCTATCACCAATCACATAGGAGTTCTTCAGATCAAATGCCCCGTTCATGTATTCGGTCAGCATGCCAATTCCTGGTTTTCTATTGGGGTGATTATCAGCGGGGAAATGCTCGTCGATGTGGATCGTGTCAAATACAATTCCTTGACTTTCCAGTGTTCGCATAATGAGATTATGCACCGGCCAAAAAGTATCTTCCGGAAAAGAAGCTGTGCCTAGCCCATCCTGATTTGTGACCATAGCAAGCACAAAGTTGGACTCGGCCTGTATTTTTTTGAGGTAGAAAAACACATCGGTGAGGTAGCTTATCTTATCGATGCTGTCAATCTGCTCATCAGCTGTTTCGTGGTTGATGGTGCCATCACGGTCTATAAATAGGACTGGTCTCATGGATTGCGAATTTTAACGCAAAGTAAAGGAAGGAATATTTAATGGCTAGGATGTTCTTACAAATTAGCAGTGATCTCCTAAGACATTATTCACAATTCGTTGTAATTCAAAATGGTATACTCTTTTACAAACGCCTTTAGTTTACTATCTGAACCAAGTAAAATCAAATAATCATCCTCTCAAATGAAAGTATCTAAAGATGGCACAGGTATCAGTCCTTTGATATTGTCTTTCACCCCCAAAACGATAACACCAGTCTTGGCTGAAATATTCAATTCCATTAGTGTCTTATCTTGGTATTCGTGTTTCAAATTTTTATATCCCACTTCTTCCAAATGGTAACTGGTACCCGAGACCCCATTAAGTAAATCCAAAAATTCAATTACAATTGGTTTTGTCACCAATTGTGCCATGAACATTCCGCCGAGCATATCAGGGCTAATCACATGATTCGCTCCCGCTCGATATAGCTTCTGATCGGTATCCTTATTAGATGCCCTCGCAATTATTTTTATTTTATCGTTTAGATGCCGAGCCGTGAGGGTAATGAATACATTGGCTGCATCAGATGGAGTGGTGATGATTATTGTGTTTGCTTTTTCTATTCCTACTATCCTCAGGTTTTCATCTATTGTTGCATCTCCAATAAACCATTTCATCGGTTCGGGAATTATGTTTGACATTTCATCGTCCATTTCGATTATCACAAATTCCTTTCCGCTCTTTAGCAATTCCTCACAAGCGCGACTCCCGTTTCGGCCAAAACCGCAGACAATCACATGATTTTTCAGTTTACTGATTTCCATACCTGATCGATAATTGTTAAAAATGTTTTTTAATTTTCCTTCAAAAAAATAGCTTGATACCACAGACACTACATAGGCAAACAATCCCAAATTCATAAGAATATAGATTGATGTGAATACCCTACCAGCTGAACTGAGTTCCTTCACTTCCGTGAAACCAACCGTCCCAACAGTGATGATAGTCATGTAAAGTGCATTTACAAAACTGAGGTCTTCAATCAATATAAAACCTGAAAGACCGACACACAAACTGAAGATGAAAAAGCTTCCAGCTGTAATCAGGCTACTCAATTGTTTGTTCATGCTGATGGTTTGTTAAAGCCAGATGTTATAATGCACATTTAGGGATTACTTTGCTGGGCTTTCGGGAAAATTAGAGAATTTTTAGTTCACAATTTGACGGTTGCTTCTTTTTTGAATTAATAAATTTCAAAAACCAAAGAATCAATTATTGATCCTTTAATTAGGCATGCACCGCAAATCTATGTGGTTCAAATAATCGATCGGATTAAACAAAGACCATCTGTCAGAAGCAATTTCCCTATACTAAGGATTACAACTTCATAATGTATACCTTGGACGGGCATACCTGCCAATCTTTCAAAATAAATTAGCCAAATGGGTCGATCAATATTCAAGAAATAAAGCTTGTAGCAATATTATTTTAAACGCCTAATTCGATATTATTATGAAAAAAGGAATGATTAAAGTAAGTGTAATGTATCCAAATGGTGCAGATAAAAATCTTGACGTTGACTATTACTGCGACAAACACTTGCCGATGGTAAGTGGATTATTGGGAGACAGCTTAAAAGGTGCGACAGTAGAAAAAGGACTCGGTAGTGCTGCACCTGGATCCCCTGCAGCCTTTGCGGTAATGGGCAATATGTATTTTGATACAATGGAAGATTTTAGTAATGCCTTTGGCCCAAATGCTGAAACAATCATGGCGGACTTACCGAATTTTACCAATATTGAGCCGGTTATTCAGATTAGTGAAGTATTGGTTTAATCCATTCCTATAAAAAATAGAAGTGAAATACCTCTAAATGGTGCTTTCACTTCTACTTTCTGTCATTAGATTTTGCTGATTTCTTTACCTGAAATCTTTCAAAAGCCGAATCAGTTCATTGTTCTCTGTCGCAGTACCAACCGTAATACGCAAACATCCGTCGCAATGCAACTGTGTACCTCTGTATCGAACAATCAATGTGTTTTGAATGAGATAATCAAACAATTCTTTGGCTCTCTCGAATTGGACTAATAAAAAGTTAGCATCACTTGGTATTATTTTAATGACCATTGACAGTTTTGCCAATTCATCGGATAACCTTTTTCTTTCCCCGAGAAGTTCTGTTACATAACCAGTTTTTTTGGGTTCATTGGTCAATGCCTCGAGAGCAAGCTGCTGATTCGGTAGACTAAGGTTGTAAGGTGGCTTGATTTTATCCAGCATACTGATCACATATTCATTGGCCATGGCCACTCCTACACGTATTCCTGCCATACCCCAAGCCTTGCTTAAAGTTTGCAGTACCACCAAATTCGGGAATTCATGGAGGCGACTTACCCAGCTTTTTTCTGCTGAGAAATCTACGTACGCTTCGTCAATGACAACCATACCGGGGAATCCTTTCAAAATCGCTTCGATAGATGATCGCGACAAAAGATTGCCAGAGGGATTATTAGGTGAACAAATGAAAATGATTTTGCTCTTCTCAGACCAGCTAGCTTTTACTTTTTCAAGATCAATATCGAAAGCAGGAGTCAATGGTATCTGACTGTTATCAACTGCATTTACATCTGCAGAAACTGCATACATGCCGTAGGTTGGAGGCATGGTGATGATGTGATCTTGACCTGGCTCACAAAACATTCTTAACAGCAAATCGATCGGTTCGTCACTCCCGTTTCCAAAAAATATTTGCTTTGGGTTAACACCTTTTAATTCACTCCATTTTGCCTTGAGTGCCACATGATGTGGATCTGGATATCTGTTGTATAAGTTGGAAGTAGCTGATCCTAAGGCATTTTCATTGGCATCTAAAAAAACACCAATACTACCTGTATACTCATCCCTTGCCGAGGAGTATGCCTTTATCCCCTTCAGGTGTTGTCTTATTAGTTTTTCCGGAGATACCATCTTCACGTAATTTTTTTAGCCTTATTGTAACTGCATTTTTGTGTGCATCGAGCATTTCAGCCTCTGCCATTTTTTCGATAGTTGGTCCCAGATGCAACAGCCCCTCTTCGGTAATTTTTTGATAGGTTATTTTCTTTACAAAACTATCCAATGAAACACCGCTGAATGATTTTGCCCAGCCATTGGTAGGCAAGGTGTGATTGGTGCCAGATGCATAATCCCCTGCAGATTCTGGTGTATAATTTCCTATAAAGATCGAACCAGCATTTTGAACCTGGGCGGCTAGAACATCCGCATTTTTCGTACTGATAATCAGGTGTTCCGGACCATATTTATTGATAAGTCTGAGAATTCGTTCTTCATCATTTTCAATGATAATTGAGCTTTTCTCCAAGGCCTTTGTGGCCAGATCTTTTCTTGACAAATAGGTCATTTGTTCGGCCAAAGCAAGGTTTACTTCTTTAGCTTTTTGAAGGCTAGTTGAGATCAAAATCACCTGACTATCTGCACCATGCTCAGCCTGAGACAACAAGTCCGCCGCTGCAAAAGAGGCTTCAGATGTTTCGTCTACAACCACCATCACTTCAGAGGGACCGGCAGGCATATCTATGGCCACTTGCGACTGAGCAACCAACTGCTTGGCAGCTGTCACGTATTGATTGCCAGGACCAAAGATCTTGTGTACTTTAGTGACAGTTTCTGTTCCAAATGCCATGGCCGCTATCGCTTGTGCGCCACCTACCTTCAGTACTTTGGCGAGACCCACTAATTTGGCCGTATAAAGTACCACCGGATTGATTTCACCCAATCGATTAGTTGGTGATGCCAGGATGATTTGTTTACAACCAGCAATTTTTGCTGGAATACCCAACATCAAAACTGTAGAAAACAAAGGTGCTGTACCTCCCGGGATATATAATCCAACTTTTTGGATGGGAACGGATCGCCGACTGCATGTAACGCCAGGCATTACTTCCATGACCAGATCGGCCTGCTTTTGCGCTTCGTGAAATTTGTAAATATTGTTGTAGGCCAATTGAATGGCTTCTTTTAAAGTATCCGGTACTTTTTCGTCCGCAGTTGTAAATTCTTTTTCAGAGACCCAAAGATCATTCAACGCTACATGATCGTATTCCAGCACCAACTTCTTCAAGGCAACATCTCCTCCGCGCTGGACTTTTTCCAAAATTGGTCTGACAATCTTATTGATTTTGGTTTGATCAATTGCCGGTCTTTTGAGAATCTCCTTTAATTCTTTTTTACCAAGGTTTTCGTAAACAGGTATCATTATCTGATCATTTTTTCGATAGGAACTACAAGCACACCTTCTGCACCAGCATCCCTCAATTTCCCAATATTTTCCCAAAAATCATCCTCATTAATCACAGAATGAATACTACTCCATCCCTTTTCTGCTAATGGAAGAACCGTTGGACTTCTCATGCCAGGCAGTAATCCAATGATCTTTTCAATGTTTTCATTTGGGGCGTTCAATAAAACATACTTTTTATTCTTGCCTTCGAGTACTGCATTGATTCTGAAAATCAGCTGGTCGAGAATTTTTTTCTTATCAGCACTAAGATTTTCTGAAGCAACTAAAACAGCTTCAGATTTAGTAACTATTTCTACTTCTTTCAATCCATTGCTCAACAAGGTGCTTCCAGAGCTTACTATGTCACAAATACCTTCAGCCAGACCTATTCCCGGAGCAATTTCTACCGAGCCACTGATTACGTGAATATCAGCTGAGACACCTTTTTCTTTTAAAAATTTCTTAAGAATATTGGGATATGAGGTGGCAATGTTTTTTCCTTCAAAAAAAGAAATATCTGTGTAGTCATCTTCTCTTGGGATGGCCAATGACAATCTGCATTTTGAAAACCCAAGATACTTGACTATCTCAATTTTTTTCAGATATTCATCGTGCACATTTTGCCCAACAATGCCTATGTCGGCAATGCCGTCCTCCACATACCCGGGAATATCGTCATCTCTCAAAAAAAGGAATTCAATAGGGAAATTATGAGATTGTGCTTTGAGCTTTTTTACTCCGTTATCGAATTTGATCCCACATTCGTGAAAAAGTTCTAAGGAATCTTCACTTAGTCTGCCGGACTTTTGGATTGCTACTTTGAGTATTGACATGGTAAGGTATTGATAAAACAGATTGTAAATGGATCGATGAAATGCGCCTTTGTGCTACCGTGGAAAATGTGGTATCAATGATGATGATGCTCGTGATATCTGGTCGCCATGTTCATATGGCAAATCTATATTGGAATGAAATAAAAACTTAACGAATAAGAGAATAAAAAAACCCCGATTGCCCGGGGTTCAAAATTTTATTCGGCATCAAGACCAAATGTCCAAACCGGAACTTTCGAACGATTGACTACATCTTCGGCGATACTTCCATTAATGAAGTGCCCAACACCTCTTCTTTGGTTGGTTCCCAAGGCAATCAAATCTGCCCCTATGTCTTCGGAATAAGCAACAATACCATCTTCCTCATTGGTATGATTATAAATCTCCAACTCGTAGTTTGTGATCATGGCCATTTGAACAAATTCATTCATGTGTTTCATGTCATGACGAGTCGTGGTAAAACTTGAAGGCGTATTGATCTTCACGATTCTAAGCTTGGCGTCAAATACATGTTGCAATCGCTTGATATGATTTACAAATGACTGTGGTACTTCGTGGAAATTGGATGCAAAAACTATATCCTGAATAGTATCCACATTTGTCGCCTTGCTGATGGTGATAACTGGGCATTTTGAAAAACGCACCATCCGCTCTGCATTGGATCCAACCAAAAATTCTTCAGCTCCGCTTGTTCCAGAAGTACCCATTACAACCAGTTCAATACCATCAGTCATAATCGCGCTGGTAATTTCTTTAAACGGCTGACCCAAGACAATTTTGTAACTCAAATCAATGTCTTTGTATTTGGCATCCGCCATCAAGTCTTTCATTTTACCATTCATGGTAATGATCAATTGCTTGATGTATACCACTTCCATTGGATCATAATTTTTGATCCCCATGGTTTTGATGGTATCGGGAGTAGGTTGATCAATGACATGAATTACGGTAACGCAACACCCGTTTGTTTTTCTGGAAAGATCGGCTGCAAAATTGAGTGCATGTAGTGCAACATCAGAAAAGTCGTAAGGGACAAGTATTTTTTTCATTTCGTAGGTTTTTTGCTCGTTTCTAAGTTAACTAATTATCTGTTTTATCCAATTCTATTAAACAATTCTTATGTGAGTGCCCAACCAAAAAGCAATACGAATAGTAACGTAGTAAGCGCCATTTGTTTCAGAAATGGATCCAATTCTTTTGCAGTTTTTTTAACATAAACCGCGCGGGCATTTAAAAACAACAAAGGAATCACGGCTAGGAAGAGCCAGTCGAAATTGTAAAAGTCAGACTGAATCGCAAAAACTATTGCCGAACCTGCCCCTAAAGCCAGCAAGATCCAATGATAATACACAGCTTTATTTCTTCCCAAACGGACGGGAACGCTGTATTTTCCTGAAATCTTATCTGACTCAATGTCTCGAATATTATTTACATTAAGCACCGCCACAGCAAACAAACCACAGGTAGTCGCAGGCAGAAACATATGGAAATCCAATGCTCCAGCATAAAGAAAATAACTTCCCAAGACGCCTACATAACCGAAGAAAATCAACACAAACAAATCACCAAAACCGGAATAGCCATATGGATTTTTTCCAACTGTGTATTTAATTGCCGCTGCGATAGCACCTAAACCAAGGATCAGGAATAAAATGGATAATTTCCAATTCCCGGGAAAAGCATAAATGATTAAGCTCACGCCACTTATAAGCGCAAGAATGCTACAAAAGATAAGTCCCGCTTTCATTTGACTTTTTGAAATCAATCCAGATTGTACTGTTCTGCTTGGCCCTTCTCTTTGGGAGCTATCCACACCTGATTGCGCGTCTCCATAATCATTGGCCAGATTAGAGAGGACTTGTAAAAAAAGTGTAGTCAATAAACTGAGACTGAGGATAAGTCCATCAAAAGCATTGTTTCCTATGGCGAGAAAAGCACCAAGAAGTATAGATGAAAACGCCAATGGAAGGGTTCTCAATCTAAAGGCTTGTATCCAGGCTTTGGTTTTAGACATTGGTTTTGTTTTTATCCCAACTGGGAATTTTACATCCTTTCCGGAACTTCAACACCCAAAAGTTCCATTCCTATGTTGATCACTTTGGCCACAGATTTCGAAAGTGCTATTCTCATTTTCACTTTCTCATTATCCTCTTCTGCAAAAATTTGAACTTCCTGATAGAAGCCATTGTATTCCTTGGCCAGCTCATAAACGTAATTGGCAACTACTGCTGGCGAATACGACTCTGCGGATTCTTCAATGATCGAAGGGAATTCCACAAGTTTACTGGCAAGCTCAAGCTCCCTCGGATGCAATGTAGTAATAAGGCCTTCATCGAAATCTGGAGTGATTTCCAATCCCGACGCTCTTCTCAATATGGCAGAAATCCTAGCATGGGTGTATTGAATAAATGGACCAGTATGTCCTTGAAATTCGATGGATTCCTGTGGATTGAATAACATTCGCTTTTTCGGATCCACTTTAAGCAAGAAATATTTCAAAGCTCCCAATCCTAAGATTCTATAAAGATGATCGGCCTCCTCTTCCGAAAGTCCTTCTATTTTCCCAAGTTCTCTTGTTTGTTTTTCTGCTGTATCAAACATTTCTTTCATCAATTCATCCGCATCCACAACTGTACCTTCCCGTGATTTCATTTTGCCGGAAGGCAAATCCACCATGCCATATGAAAGATGATGAAGACCCGATGCATAATCACGACCTAGCCTTTCCATGATTTTAAAAAGCACCTTGAAGTGATAGTCCTGCTCGTTTCCAACGACATAAACAGATTTATCAAATGGAAAATCGTGATGCTTGAAATCGCAGGTACCCATGTCTTGGGTGATATAAACGGAAGTGCCATCGCCACGAAGTACAAGTTTTTCATCCATTTTATCTGCGGTCAGATCTATCCAAACTGAGCCGTCTTCTTTTTTGAAAAAAACTGACTTGGCCAATCCTCCATCCACAATATCCTTACCTAATAAATAGGTTTCTGACTCATGATACGTTTTATCAAATGAAATGCCCATGGTCGCATAGGTCACATCAAAACCCTCGTAAACCCAGCTATTCATTTGCTTCCAGAGTGTTACGGTTTCGGCATCACCCTCTTCCCATTTTTGCAACATGGATTGCGCCTCTAGTATAAGTGGAGCATTTTTCTTTGCCTCCTCCTGATCTATCCCTTGATCAATGAGCGTGATTATTTCCTTTTTATATTCCTGATCAAACAAGACATAATACTTGCCTATCAAGTGATCTCCTTTGAGTCCTGATGATTCTGGAGTTTCACCATTTCCCAATTTCTGATAAGCCAACATCGACTTACAAATGTGAATGCCTCTGTCATTAACCAGGTTCACTTTCATCACCTCATATCCGGCCGCAACAAGAATTTTCGAAACCGAATCACCCAAAAAATTATTTCTCAAGTGACCCAAATGAAGAGGCTTGTTTGTGTTTGGAGAGGAGAACTCTATCATGACCTTTTTACCATTGGCTGGCAAAAAACCAAAATTTGAATTTTGAGCAATCGATTTTATGGATCCAATCCAATGACTATCAGTTATTTCGATGTTTAGAAATCCTGCCACCACGTTAAAGTCCTTCACCAAAGAAATATGCGTCTTAAGATATTCTCCCAGCATAGTACCAAGAACCTCGGGCTTCTGTTTGGTGTCTCTTAGGAATGGAAAAACTACGAAGGTGTGTGTTCCTTTAAATTCTTTTCTGGTGGGTTGCAGGCTGATTTTATCTGTTTCAATATCCAATTGAAAAAGAGCCTTAAATGCGGCAGAAAGGTCAAGACTTAGTTGGTGCTGAATTGCAATCATAATTTGTGTTTCGGCTGCAAAAATATCTCAGCCATCATACATCTGGCACTTCCTCCACCATATTTTTCAATTGTTGCCAAAGAATGATGGATCAAATCACCATAACTACTCAATGTTTTCACCTGAACTGAGTTGAGTGAGTGATAGGCGGACGCTGACATAACAATGAATCTTTTTCCTCCTTCATTCCGCACCTGAAGCATATTTCCAGCAAATTGATTGCATTGATCTTCAGAGATTTCTATGATTTCTTTTCCTGTTTCGTTTAATTTTTCACGAACCATATTTTTTTCATTTTCATCATCTATTGAATCCAAACAAATTACAGCAAATCCTTCGCCGAGACACATCATCACATTGGTGTGGTAGATCGGCAATCGCCTGGAATCGACCGTTTGATTGGCTGTAAATGTCACCAATTCAAAACCTGACCTTTCTGACAAATCCTTCAAAACTGGCATTTGCGTTCGCTCTGATAAGGCCGCATAAATCAATTTATTAGGCCGATCAAGGATCATGCTTCCTGTGCCTTCAAGGAAATGATCAGTGGCTTCCCAATGGGTAAAAGAATGAATCGACTTTATCTCAAAATCCTGTGTAAGTTGATCCAGAATAGTGGGTTTGATTTCTCTGCGCCTATTTTCTGCGAACATCGGATAGAGATAGACTGCTCCATCTTCATGAAACGAATTCCAATTGTTTGGAAAAATGGAGTCTGGAGTTTTAGATTCAGCTGTATCCTGAATGACCAATATTTTGATCCCATTGCCGCGAAGCTTTTCGACAAACCCATCAAACTCGGCCAAAGCTCGATTTTGAATCTCTGAAGGAGAAGTGCCTTCCACTTTTTGTTGATAGAAATTATTGACAGCTGTTTCCTCGTTCATAAGAAATGCAGCTGGCCTCACCATCATTATCGTATCTGTAATCTGATTAATCATTTTTTCGTCTCAATGGAAGCGTAGAGCATCTCAATAAACCTTCTTGTTTGGCAATCTCGGCATAAGGAATTTCTTCGACATGGAAGCCATTTTTTCGCAACCATGCATTCAATCGAGTGAAGTTTCGTTCGGAAACCACCACTTCTGGTGAGATAGAAAACACATTGCTATTCATATAATACATTTCATCGCTGCTGATATGAAACAAGTTTTCCATCCCAAAAAGATCCACAAGAAATTGATATTCCTTTTCTTCCAAAAATCCTTCTTTGTGTATGATCGCCTTATCCCTTCCGATAGGCTGAAAACAACAATCTAAATGCAAAGCATTGTCACGGGCTATTGTATTTGATTTTCGTAGATTAAACGACACCACTTTTTTATTAGGAAAAAAATCAATGAGGAAATCAACACCTGGTTGATTGGTTCGTGCGGTGATGATTTCCGGGTAGTCTGCCCCGCGATAGGTACCTACAAAAATGTATTCACCCCATAACATCACATCGCCTCCTTCAATATGAACATCGTCTTTTAATCGAATCACTTTTTCAGCATCAATCTGATTCAAAACATAATCTATGGCTTTCAATTCCCCCTCTCTCTTAGGCAGAATATTTGACTTGATAAGGTAATCACCAATGACAAATGCTATGTCTCTTGTGAAAATTTGATTGCAATTTTCCAAAACATCAGGCCTATATACTTTGATGCCATACTTTATGAAAACCTGATTGAATGCTTCCATCTCCAAGACCATATCCTCTTCTTTGGGATAAGTGCCAGCCAAAATATGCTCTACGGATTTTGGGTCATATGCATCCGCCACAGAAGGAATGCCACCTGAATTATGAGGAATTCCAAGCACTACAGCTTCTAATCGAGAAGTCTCATCATGTATATTCAAATTTATCATAATAATGCATTCAGTTTAGGACGAATGTATATGAATGGTTGCGTATTGTATGGTGTACCTTTGAATAAGAATGTGTAAATTATTTAGATGGTTTTAGGCTGGTTTGGAGACCGCAAATTCTGTATTCAGAAATTGAAAAAATAACCGGAACTTAATACTCAGAATTTAGTTGGACTAATAACATGCTTTTCACATTTTTTAATGATCATTGCATCCCAATTTTAGATACCTTAAAGACTAAATGAAATCATACTCAGACCTGATTGAGCAAACCTTTTACTGGCCTACCAAAGAATTTAAGGTAAGCGACAATTTACTCCAGTTTCATGATGTAAATCTGATGGAAATAATTAGAGAATACGGCACGCCTCTGAAGCTAACTTATCTTCCCAAAATCAGTCAGAATATTCAATATGCCAAGAAGATATTTAATGATTCAATAAAGAAAAATAACTACCAAGGCACCTATACTTATTGCTATTGCACCAAATCCTCTCATTTTCAATTTGTGCTTGAAGAGGCATTGAAAAATGACATCCATTTGGAAACCTCCTCTGCGTTTGATATTCCCATAATTAGGAGCCTTCATGAAGCTGGTAAGTTCGAAAAAGACAGGCTTATCGTGTGTAATGGTTACAAACGTCCGCTTTATGTGGAATACATTGCCAATCTGATTAACGATGGATTCATCAATTGCACTCCGGTTTTGGACAACCTCATGGAGCTTGATTATTATCAAAAAAATATCAATAATAACTTTAATGTGGGTATTCGAATTGCAGCTGACGAAGAACCAAATTTTGCGTTTTATACCTCGCGTCTTGGAATTAGGTACAATGACATTATTTCTCATTATAAAGAGAAAATAGAAGGAACCAAGGCTCAGCTAAAAATGCTGCACTTTTTCATTAACACGGGCATTAAAGACTCAGCTTATTATTGGAGTGAGTTAAGTAGATTTATATATAAATATTGTGAGCTAAAGAAGATTTGCCCTGAACTGGATACAGTAGATGTGGGTGGTGGTTTTCCGATTAGAAACTCCCTTGGATTTGAATTTGACTATGAATACATGGCTGATCAGATCGTGAGTAATATCAAATGGATCTGTGCCAAAAACCATGTGGATGTTCCAAACATCATCACTGAATTTGGATCATTTACGGTTGGCGAAAGTGGCGCGACCATCTATTCGGTTTTGGATCAAAAACTTCAAAATGACAAAGAGCTTTGGTACATGATGGATGGCTCATTCATTACCCACATGCCTGATGTTTGGGGATTAAATCACAAATTTATCCTTCTTCCTGTCAATCATTGGGACAATATGTTCCACAAAGTGAACATCGGTGGATTGACGTGCGATAGCCAGGATTATTATGATTCTGAAACACACATAGGTGAAGTTTTCTTGCCGATGATAGAGGATAAAGAAACCCTATATTTTGGCTTTTTTCATACGGGAGCATATCAAGAAGCACTTGGTGGATATGGCGGCATTCAACATTGTTTGATTCCTGCTCCAAAGCATATCATTGTGGATAAAGATGATGATGGCAATGTAACAACGCGCTTGTTTGCCCCTGAACAAGACAGTGAAAGTATGTTAAAAATATTGGGTTACAGAAAGTAAGGCAACATCTTGCACCTTTTTGGTGTTTACATTTGAACTTTATTTTTTAGTCCCTTATTTTAGTTTATATTTTATCGTGAATAGAAATCTCGTCATCATACCGACCTACAACGAATCAGAAAATATCCTAGATATTATTGAGGCAGTGATGCATTTGAATGTGGCGTTTGATGTGCTCATCATAGACGATGGCTCACCGGATGGGACAAGTGAGATTGTCAAAACCGCACAAAAAAAATATACAGAGCGGCTCCATCTTATCCAACGAGCCAAAAAATTAGGTTTGGGTACCGCCTACATCGCAGGATTCGATTATGCTATCAAAAACGGTTATGATTTCGTGTTTGAGATGGATGCTGATTTTTCCCATAACCCAGAAGATTTGATTAAACTCTACAGAGCCTGTGTAGATGGAAACTATGATCTGGCTATAGGATCAAGATATATCACCGGCGTGAATGTAGTAAACTGGCCCATGGGGCGGGTGTTAATGTCATGGTTTGCTAGCTGGTACGTTCGTTTGATTACAGGTTTGCCGATCATGGACACAACTGCGGGATTCAAATGTTATAGGCGCAAGGTTTTGGAATCGCTGGAACCGGAGAAAATCAATTTTATTGGATACGCATTTCAGATTGAAATGAAATTCAACGCATGGAAACGTGGTTTTAAGTTAATCGAAGTACCCATTGTCTTTACAGATAGAACCAAAGGCACTTCAAAAATGTCTTCTGGTATTTTTAAGGAGGCGGTGATTGGTGTGATAGAACTAAAAATCAGGAGTTTTTTCAGAAAATACGAGCCTTCACATACTTTTAATCAAACCTAATCGCCGATATAGGCCTGATTCTCGAGATAATTGCCAAAGGAATAAAAAGGGTGATTCCAATCAATAGGACTGCCAGCAGATTGATATATAATATTATTTCAAAATCAAAAGAAATGGGCACATGCGCCATATAATAGCTGGCCGGATCTAGCGGAATAATTTTGAAGTAATCCTGAATCCAACAAACACCTACTCCAATCAGATTCCCCCAAAACAAACCCTTTACAATCAGTCGCAATCCATTAAAAAGGAATATACGTCTCAATAAACCACTACTGGAACCAAGCGACTTGAAAGTGCCAATCATGTGTGTCCGCTCCATGATCAGAATCAGCAGGATAGATACCATATTAAAGCAGGCCACAAACAGGATCAATACAAGAAAGATGATCACATTGCGATGCAACAAATCCAGCCAATCAAATATTTGAGCGTATTTATCGCTGACCTTGTCCACATATAAATCGGAGCTGGTTTCATCAAATATAAAATCCTCTGCGGCATCCAGTTGGTTTATGTCATTGATGAAAATCTCCAATCCACCAGCTCGATTTTCATCCCATCCATTGATCCTTCTCACTAGGTTGATATCGCCAAGAATGGTCTGTTCATCGAAATCTTCCAAACCCGTTTCATAGATTCCGGTTAGTTTCAGCTTGCGAAATCTGGGCGGATCTTGGATGAAAAAGATTATCATTTCATCATCGACCTTTAGTTTTAAATAATTTGCCATTTTTTTGCTGATGGCTACTTCCAAACTATATCCCTCTTGTGGGAATCTTGGGAAGCGTCCGTCAATCAAATGTTTCGAAAAAGAAATGGTATCAAAATATTGATCCACGCCTTTCAGGATGACGCCCTGAACTTCGTCATTGGCCTTAATCAAAGCTGCTTTATAGGCATAAGCCTGCAAATAATCCACGCCAGGCAATGCACCGATTTGTTGCATTACAGAATCAGAAACATCTATGGAAGAATCCTCAAATGAGGTCGATAGGGTGTATTTACTCACCACCAGATGACCACTGAAACTATAAATTTTCTCCTTGATGGTATTTTCAAAACCTCCTAAAATAGTGAATGCGCCAATCAACGCGATGATCGCAACGGCAATACTGATCACGGCGATACGATTGATCACTGTAGAAAAGGATCCGTCCTTTCCGCTGGTTATTCGCTTTGATATAAAAAGTGGGAGATTCAAACTTGCTTAACTTTGGTGCAATTATACTAGATATCACGGTTGATGAAGCACAAGTTTCTGTTGTTATTTGTTTCTACCCTCTTCGCATGTGCTGCTCAGAATCAAGAGGAGCTACCGATAATTCCCGGTGCTTATCAAATGGACAAATACCTGCCATTTCTGGAAAACAAAAATGTTGGACTTTGCCTGAATCATTCTTCGCTTGTTTATAACACGCATCTAACCGACACATTAATTGAATTGGGAATAAAAGTGAAAAAGGTATTTTCCCCAGAACATGGTTATAATGGGAGAAAAAGTGATGGAGAGGAAATTGGTAATCAGCAAAATGAGCAATCCTTCGAATTAATCTCACTTTATGGAAAATCGAAAAAGCCACTTCCTGAATATTTCGAAGATATTGATGTCTTGATTTTTGACATTCAGGATGTAGGCGTCAGGTTTTATACCTATGCCAGCACCATGACATATTTGATGGAAGCATGCGCCACAAAAGGAATTCCATTTATCATCCTGGATAGACCCAATCCGAATGGAGGTTATGTAGATGGTCCCGTATTAAACCAAGAATTCAAATCATTCATAGGACTTCATCCCATTCCTTTGGTTCATGGTCTAACACTTGGTGAGCTCGCGAAAATGATCAATGGCGAAAAGTGGCTGGAAAGTGGTTTGACTTGTGATTTGAAAATAATAGAAGTTGCCAACTGGAATCATTCAATTCCATATGCTTTACCAGTGAAACCATCCCCTAACCTTCCCAACGAACTGGCCATTTCCTTATACCCTTCTTTGGCACTGTTTGAAGGAACAGTCGTTTCTGTTGGTCGCGGCACTGATTTTCCTTTTCAAATCTACGGACATCCCGATTTTCCAATTTCTGATTTTAGTTTTACCCCTGTACCAAATGAAGGATCAAAGAACCCCCCTCTTCAAGATCAACAATGCAACGGCATAAATCTGGTCGACAATCCCATTGAATATTCTTTTACATTAAAATATCTCATTGCCACTTACAACTTGATGAAGGAAAATAGCGACAAACCATTTTTCAACAGTTATTTTACCAAACTGACTGGTACATACGAGTTTCAAAAGCAAATTGAGGAAGGATGGTCTGAGGCACAGATCAAGGAAAGTTGGACGGGTGATTTGGAATCTTACAAGAAAATTCGTGAAAAATATCTTTTATACCCTTGATCACACTCGATTTTATCATTTGAAAATTAGCTTGCAGGTTTTATGGACAATCAAAAATTGAAGATCATATTTATGGGCACTCCTGAATTTGCGGTTGCAAGTTTGCAGCGATTGGTGGAGGAGAAATTCAATGTGATTGCGGTGATCACTGCACCCGATAAACCTCAAGGAAGAGGTAAACAGCTCGGCACCAGTTCTGTGAAGGATTATGCATTGACTCAGAACCTGCCTATGCTACAACCGACAAATCTAAAAGACCCAGAATTTTTAGAAGAACTGAAAGGATATCATGCAGATTTACAAATTGTAGTTGCTTTTAGAATGCTGCCGGAAGCCGTTTGGAACATGCCGCCTTTAGGCTCATATAATCTTCATGGTTCACTTTTACCTGATTATCGAGGTGCTGCGCCCATCAACTGGGCTATCATGAATGGAGAAAAGGAAACCGGTGTAACCACCTTCAAACTCAAACATGAGATTGATACAGGTAATGTGCTTTTTCAGGAAACAGAGCCCATCAACTATGAAGACAATGTGGGCACAGTTTATGAGCGCTTGATGAAGCTTGGCGCTGACTTGGTTGTGAAATCTGTGACTGCAATAGCAAGTGGGCAATATGAATTAAAACCACAGAAGCCTGAAACTGAGCCCAAACATGCGCCAAAAATATTCCGGGAAGATTGTGAGATCAACTGGGATCAGCCATCTGAAAAGGTGCGGGATTTTATCAGAGGTTTAAGTCCTTATCCAGCAGCTTGGACATTGTTGAAAGAACAAACATTCAAGGTCTTTGCAGCAGAAAAATCTCCGCAAAAATACAATGGTGTATCAGGCACATTTAAAACAGATAATAAAACCTATCTGGATGTGATTACATCAAATGGCGCGCTGAGGCTTATGGAAGTGCAAATGCAGGGGAAAAAGCGCATGACTGTAGGGGAATTTTTAAGAGGATTTCAACTATAATTGACTATGACTATTTCGATGATTGCAGCCATGAGTACAAACCGGGTAATTGGAAAAAACAATGACCTGCCCTGGCACCTTCCTGATGATTTCAATTTCTTTAAAGCAACAACCAAGGGACACTACGTGCTGATGGGAAGGAAAAATTTTGAATCACTCCCACCCCGCTTTAAACCACTCCCGGATAGAACCAATGTGGTAATCACAAGAAGTAAAGATTATCAAGCTGAAAAAACCCACGTGGTTCATTCATTGGAGGAGGCCTTGGACAAAGCCAAAAAAAATAATGAAAAAGAAGTATTCATCATTGGTGGTGGTGAAATCTATAAGCTTGGATTGAGTTTTGCCAATAAAATCTATCTAACAGAAATTGAAGGTGTGATACAAGGTGATACCTATTTTCCGGAATTTGATAAGAATGTCTGGAAAGAAACGTCAAGGATTCATCATCTCGCAGATGAAAGACACCTATTTCCATTTGATTTCGTAATTTATGAAAAACAAACATCCCATGGAAACTAACAAACGGACCCTCAGTATTCTCCACATCATCTACGGCACCTTGACATTGGTGACTTTTTTGATAGTCAATACGATTTTTCAAAGCATTTTTCCATTTCTCATGTCTGAAATTGATTCGGAAGAGCAATTGGTGGTAGGGACGATCACATATATCATTCGATTAATCGTATTGGTATTGGTCTTTACAGTTCCACTCCCATCCATCGTTGGTGGAATCGCACTGCTCAATGGTAAAAAATGGGGAATGATCCCATTGCTCATATCAGGTTGTCTTTCACTACTCAGTTTCCCTCTTGGTATGGCTCTTGGCGTTTACACAATCTGGGTATTTGCTCAGGATCAAAAACAAAATAAACTCAATGACGAAAATCAAGGATAGTGTTGTCTTATTGACTGGTGCTTCTTCAGGTATTGGTGAAGCATTGGCTTATGAGCTTTCCAAGAGAGGCGCCAAACTTGTATTATCTGCAAGACGATTGGAAGAACTTGAGAGAGTAAAAGCCAATTGTAACAAGCCGGAAAACATTGCAGTCCTTCCACTCGATTTGGGGGATTCACTTTCTATTCCAAAAAAAGCCAAAGAAGCTGGTACTTTCTTTGGCCCAATAGAGATTCTGGTCAATTGCGGAGGAATAAGTCAACGAGATAAGGTCATCAATACCAATATTGATGTGGATCGTCAACTCATGGAAGTCAATTATTTTGGTTCGGTAGCCCTCACCAAGGCGCTACTTCCAGAAATGGTCGAGCGAAAAACGGGACATCAGGTGATCATTACATCTGCGACGGGAATCGTGAGTACACCTTACAGATCATCCTATGCAGCATCCAAACATGCATTGCACGGGTTTTATGATGCACTTCGTGCAGAACATCATGACGATGGATTAAAAGTAAGCATGATCCTGCCGGGATATGTCCGCACGCAAATCAGCTACAATGCCCTGATGGGTGATGGCAGCAAACAAAATACCATGGACAAGGCTCAGGAAAACGGATTATCACCAGAATTATGTGCCCTGAAGATTGCAAATGCCATTGAAAAAGACAAACAAGAAGTCTATATAGGCGGTTTCAGAGAAGTGGCGGGTATCTATATCAAAAGATTTTTCCCTGGACTATTTTCAAAAATCATCAGAAAAACGGCAGTAACCTGATGCAGCATCAGATAAGAATATGGTTGGGCATTTTATTTCTCACCGGAATATTGACGCTTTCAGGTCAGAACATCAAACTTGATGACATTGACCTATCTACAATACGTAAGGATATAGTTGTTGTAAAAATCAAATCTTCGACAGCTACTTTGTCTACAGGACAAAAGTCATTAAGTCTTACTACTTCACCCAATTTGCCATTTACCAATTCGATGAAGCCCATGGTTTCGCATCCGCTGAAAAAAAATTCAGCACTGAGCGGTATCTATAAGATTCAAATCAAAGAAGGAGAGAATATCATCGACATATTAAGGGAGTTGAGAACCTATGCTGATGTAGCATATGCCGAACCCATCTTTCTTGAGAAATTGCTCCAAATTCCAAATGATCCTTTGGCACACCCAACTACTGGAAGCCAGTATTATCTGGAAAAAATCAAAGCCTATGACGCCTGGGACATTAGTACAGGAAGCAGCGACATCATTATTGGCATTTCCGATACCGGAATAGATTTTACGCATGAGGATATCAGCCCGAAAATTTATACCAATCCCAATGAGATTTTGAATGGAATAGACGATGACGAAAATGGATTCATTGATGACATCCATGGATTCGATTTCGGTGATGATGACAATGATCCCCAATGTGGAAATAGCTTTCATGGCAATTTTGTAGCCGGAGTGGCTGGTGCGTCCACAAATAATACCATTGGAATATCAGGAGTTGGATACAACAGTACCATCAGTCCTTTGAAGGTTTTTCCTGATAATGCCTTTTTAGCCTATGCCGCTTATGAAGGCATTGTTTACGCCGCAGACAATGGATATGATGTCATCAACCTTAGCTGGGGATCTACAAGTAATTTCAGTCAATTCAATCAGGACATTATCAATTATGCCGTTTTAGAAAAAAATTTAGTCATTATAGCTGCCGGAGGAAATTCGGGAATAGAAGAAGATTTCTATCCAGCCAGCTATGACCATGTACTTTCTGTGGGTTGGACCAATGAAGGCGACAGCAAAGCCCCAAGTTCGACTTTTAGTTATAAAATAGATCTAGTTGCTCCAGGTGAAAACATAACTTCAGCCTTAAATAACAATGGCTATCACACCGATAGTGGATCTTCCTTTGCAGCTCCGATTGTAGCTGGAGCTGCTGCTTTGGTGAAAGATGTTTACCCAAATTATAATGCGGAGCAAATCATGGAAGTACTTAGAGTAAGTACGGATAATATCTATGATATAAATGACAACAGTACTTACGAAGGTAAACTAGGTTCAGGAAGGCTTAATGTGTACAATGCACTGACGCAAGATTCCTTGCGATCAGTGAGATTGACTAATATTTCCTCTTTAGGAGAATATCCCGGATATATCTTTTTTGATGATTCAATTAATCTGAATTTCACTTTAAAATCTTATCTCGATCCGATAATCTCGGGTAAGGCAACATTCTCAAGTCCCTCTCCATATGTGAGCTTGACAGACGATCAAATTTCGTTTAGTTTCTCATCTCCACTACAACAAAAGACCTTTTCCTCTAGCAATATTTATATCTACCCGAACACACCTCCAAATACCAAAATACCAGTGAGAATGGATTTTAAGGAAGGTGGTTATAATGGCTTTCAATATTTGGTGTTGACCACTTCACCAGATCAGGTTAATATCGACAATGACAATATGGAATTGACCATTACAGGAAATGGTAATCTTGGCTTGGCTTCAAAGAATTCAAGCAGCGGTGTTGGACTCAAATGGAAGAATAAGAGTTTAGTTAAAACCCTCGGAATCATCATCGGAAACGCCAAAGACAGTGTTTCGGACAACATCACTCAAAATATAAATAGTTACATTCGAGACAATGACTTTTCAGTAACGGAGTATATCAAACTGCACCATTCCGACAATGCGGACCATTTCACTAAAAGCACTTTTGTAGATAGCACATCAGCCAATTCACTTGGCTTGAAAATCGAACAAAAACTCTATGCTTTCGCCGATACACTTCTGGATGATTTTATTATTCTGGAATACAGATTGACCAATTTGGAAAATGATACGCTCAGAGATTTAGGCGTGGGCATGTACGCGAATTGGGAGCTTGGAGCCTCTGATCAAAACAAAGCACTACTCGATAAGCCATCAGGCATGTCATATTCCTTTTCTGAAAGTGAGTCGCTCTATACAGGCATAAAAATATTTGGTATTGCAACCCCCGTTTCACAATCTCTAGATTTGGGTCAATTAGATGGAAATATTCTTGATTTTGATTTGACCTTTACAGATTCACTGAAACACAGATTAATCTCGGAATCGCTCTATGACAGTGCAGGATTTGCAGGATCAGTCGGAAATAACATAGCTCAACTCACAGCCATGCCTAAATTCAAATTGAACCCGCATGATTCGAAAAAAATTACCTTCATTCTGGCTGCAGGGCAAAATTTTGAAAGCCTGAAAACAAGTATTGATTTGGCGGAAATAGAATATGATCGAATATTAAAAAATCCAACTGTTCATGAATCATTCGTTTCCTGCAATGGAGCCTCATTGGCTTTGGATCCGATATCTGGCACCAATTTTAGATTTTACACCGATCCGCTTGGGTTAGATTTAATTGCTAGCGGAGATACTTTGCTCACAGGCGAAATTACAAGCGATACGGTCTTTTACCTTCAAAACATTGACAGCACCTACGCGTCAGAAATAG
>JBLICU010000016.1:0-50113 GCA_047632435.1 Cyclobacteriaceae bacterium | reverse complement strand
ACTTCAGGCCAATAAGAAACAATTTTTTTGAATGAAAATCGCTGCAATTCCTCTACGTCTCCATTTAAGATCAGCGAGAATTTTTTATCATAGTAATAATCTTTGAGGACAGTTTTAAATAAATCAGAATTGGGTTTGAAATCGTCAGTTGAACTGCCATCACCCATATGAAGATCGCTGAATATGACCCATTTGTCTTTTGCATTAAGGTCAATCGTAGGTGAGTCTACGTAGAGTTTATTTAAATTTTGGTAAACGATCTTATTGTTAATTTTCACATCGTCCTTTTAATACTCTGACAAATAAAGGTGATTTGAATTAACTTAATAAAAAGTCAGGCTTACCTAATTATTAAGTGTTGGTTAATGGGCGGCTGAAATAAATCCAAATTCCCTCCAAAACATACTTTTTAATCTAAATACTTAATCTAATTCAATAGATTATTTCTTCATTTCAAAGTTATGCAAATCGTTATTTGGATCAGTACTTAGACCGAACTCTAGGTATTTACTGGAATATTTACTAATTTCAGAGGCTAAGAACATTGAATTATGGTAAAAAGTTATAAAGGCGTTCAGGTAGAAAAATCCAAATCAGCAGACACCCAATCTGTAACCGTTAGTGACTACATGTCTACAAAATTGATCACATTCAGGTCAGACCAGCACATGGATGAAGTCATCAAATCACTATTGAAAAACAGAATCTCAGGGGGTCCCGTAGTGAATGAAGATGGGGAGTTGATAGGTGTAATATCGGAAGGAGATTGCATGAAGGAAGTTGTGAGGGGCAAATACAACAACATGCCCAATCTGACCGGAAAAGTGTCCGATCACATGTCCACCAACGTAATCAGTATTTCCCCCGAAACCAACATATTTGATGCGGCGGACAAATTTCTCATGATGAGAATCAGAAGATTTCCAGTGGTCAGCTTTGGTAAACTGATCGGTCAAATATCACAGAAAGATATCATGCGAGCGGTGCACAATCTGAAAAGCACAACCTGGTAGGAATTCGGTTTGTTTTATTGATGTCGAAAACTCAGTACCAACTCTTTAAGTTGTGGAATTATGCCATCTACAAAGATTCCTATTTTTGCACTATTTAGGAATCCGCGTGACACATGTTTTCGTATTAAACCTCCTTTCGGCCATTCCTTCTAAAATGAATCATTTCAGGCTCAATATCCAATTGATAATTTGGCCGAGTAGTCAGTATACCACAGAAAATTTCAATATTATTTCCCCTGCCATCGAATTCAGTTGTAAAGACGTTTGATCGTCTTTTTGAATTTACTAGCTTTGCCCCGCTTATAAAACAACACGATGGATTTACGATCAGAAAGAATCAAAAACATGGCCGAATCGGCCACTTTGGCGATGGCTGCAAAAGCCCGCGAATTGAAAGAACAAGGTATTGACATTATTGGCTTGAGCCTTGGTGAGCCTGACTTCAAAACTCCAAAGCACATATGTGATGGTGCTAAGGAGGCTATTGATGAGGGGAAATATTTTTCTTACCCTCCGGTAAACGGCTATGGGGATCTGAGAACGGCGATAAGCGAAAAATTTAAGAAAGACAATAACCTGAATTATTCAGCAGAGCAAATTGTGATTTCAAATGGTGCTAAGCAATCTATCGCCAACGTGTTTTTGGCTTTGCTTGATCCAGGAGATGAAGTAATCGTATTTTCACCTTTTTGGGTGAGCTACAGTGCACTTGTGGAGCTTGCCGAAGGCACCTGTGTTTATATCAAAGGTGGAATTGAAAATGAATTTAAGGCTACCGCCCAGCAATTGAAAGATGCAATCACGTCAAAAACGAAAGCTGTCATTTTTTCATCACCATGTAATCCAACTGGGTCAGTATTTACTGAGGAAGAGCTTCTGGCAATTTCCAAAGTTTTAGAAGATCACCCGAATGTAGTTGTGCTTTCTGATGAAATCTATGAATTGATCAACTACGATAGCAAACATGTGAGTATTGGAGCTATGCCCGGAATGATTGAGCGAACAGTAACCATCAATGGTTTCGCAAAAGGTTTCGCAATGACGGGATGGAGAGTAGGTTACATTGGCGCACCATTGTGGCTGGCAAAAGCTGCCAACAAAATGCAAGGACAGCTAACCTCGGCTAACTGCTCCATTGCACAAAGAGCAGCCTATACGGCACTTACCACTTCATTAGAGCCATCATATGAGATGGTAAAAGAATACGAAAAGAGAAGAAAATTAGTTTATGATCTTCTTTCTGATATACCAGGGCTGAAGGTGAATATGCCAGGTGGAGCATTTTATTTCTTTCCCAATGTGAGTTCTTTCTTCGGAAAATCTGATGGAAAAATAACCGTAAACGACGCAAATGATCTTTGCCTTTACCTTTTGGGAGATGCCAGAGTTTCATTAGTTGAAGGAGGTTCATTTGGTGACCCTGAATGTGTGCGCCTTTCCTACGCAGCTTCTGTTGACGACTTAAAAACAGCGATTTCGCGAATTAAAAAGTCATTGGCTAAATTGTCTTAAGAAAGTCAAAAGCAGCAAATATTAAAAACGGTGTAACTCACACCGTTTTTTTTATGGCCAGTTGGTAAAGGGCATTTAGCATTTAGCAGAAATTAGGTAATATTACGACATGCAGATGGGTCGGCTATTTCTTCTTTTTTTACTTACTATGATCGCCAACCTGGCGCTCAGTCAGAATGCCTACAAAGGCGTGATAGACTTAAGATCAATTGATTTTGAAACACAATCAGTCAATTTGGATGGAGAATGGGAATTCTACTGGAATCAGCTTTTGGAGCCTGATGAAATTCAAAATCCGGGAAAATTAGTCTCATTCCCATCATTGTGGAATGACCTTGAGGGGGTGAAAATATCGAACTTTGGATACGCCACCTATCGACTTAAAATAGTACTACCACCCAATGATGCCGCTTACACCTTGCATGTAGAAGATATGTTCTCTTCCTTCAACCTCTTTGTCAATGGCGTTTTAGTTTACAAAAATGGTACGGTTGCCAAAACAAGAGAAGAATATCAACCTGAATGGAAGCCGGATTTCATCCCATTGCGAAATCTGAACGACACGAGTACGATTGTGCTTCAAATTGCAAATTTTGATCACCGCAATGGCGGCATTAAGCAAAGTCTTGTGCTTGGCAAATCAGATTACATGAAAGATCAGGAGCTTGAAATATTGTCATACGACCTGATTCTTACCGGAAGTCTTTGTATGGGTGGTTTATTTCTGCTCGGCCTTTATCTCTTTGGTCATCATGACAAAGCCATTTTGTATTTCTCCATGTTTTGCATTGTTTATTCATATCGAATCATTGGCACGCATTATTACATTTTACATCATCTCATAAATGCGTCATGGTATGTGCTATCAAGGCTGGAATATATCAGCTTGTTTATGAGCGTATTTCTGTTTAGCAAATTTGTCTTTCGACTATATCCCAATGAACTCAAAACAATCTATTTCAGGATCCTACATACCATCTGCCTTTCATTCTCACTTGTAGCTCTGGCGTTTCCAGCATGGGTTTTCAGCTATTTGACCAGCCCATTTATTGTAGTTCTGATCATATATCTAATTTTGACGATGAGAGTCTACATTGGCGCTTATCTAAATAAAAGGTTGGGCTCAAAATATGCTCTTATGAGTACTGGAGTAGTTATTGTTATATTTCTATATAGCATCTCTGTTTATTTTGGCGTACTTCCAGAATGGAATGGTGCCATCTTTTGGGTTTCTATCCTTTTCTTCATTTCTCAGTCTTTGATGCTCTCCTTTAGGTTTGCTTTTTCTTTAAAACTGGAAAGAGATCGTGCGGAAATCGCTTCAAAGGCAAAGTCAGAATTTCTCAGTACCATGAGCCATGAAATTCGCACGCCTATGAATGCGGTGATTGGATTGACCAATATATTATTGGAAGAGGGGCCCAAGACTTCACAGCTGGAGACGCTAAACACGCTAAAATTTTCGGCAAAAAACCTTCTCGTTATTATCAACGACATTCTTGATTTCAGTAAGATTGAAGCCAATAAAATTCAATTCGAAAGTGTAAAGGTTGACATTGAAGAGCTATTGATGAGTTTGAAAAGAATATTTCAACCCATTGTAAGGGACAAAAACCTTGAGTTTATTTTCAATATTGACCCAAATGCCCCTTCGCATATTCTTTGTGACCCAACCCGAACCAGTCAAGTACTCACCAATTTGATTAACAATGCAGTGAAATTTACCAATGAAGGAAGTATAACAGTCAACCTAAAAGTGATCAAAAAAGAAGCAGAAAAGGTCACATTAAAGTTTGAAGTTGTAGACACAGGCATTGGAATAGAACAACATAAGCTTTCTGAGATATTCGAAAGTTTTACGCAAGCTAGTTCATCAAGCAATCGGCAATTCGGTGGTACTGGACTTGGATTGACCATAACACGGCAATTGCTTCGGTTGCAAGGCTCTGATTTATATGTGGAGAGCAAAGTTGGTAAAGGGTCAGTCTTTTATTTTCATCAAATATTTGAAGTAGTCACGGCCAGTGAGACTATCACCAATGTGCCTGAACCTATTCGAATCAATCTATCTGAAGCAAGAATAGATGACGCGATTACAATCATGGTAGTGGAAGACAATCTTGTCAATATATTGGTGGCCAACAAATTTCTGAACCGGTGGGGTTTCAAAACTGTCATAGCCAAAAATGGTCAGGAGGCAATAGATAAATATCAATCGGAGGTAAATATCCAACTTATCCTGATGGATTTGCAAATGCCTGTGATGGATGGTTATGAAGCCACCAAGCAGCTAAGAAAAATGGGTGTCACGATTCCAATTATTGCCTTGACCGCTTCTGCTCTGATGGAAGAAGAAGTAAAAGCCAGAAACGCAGGGATGGATGATATAGTCACAAAACCTTTTGATCCCGATCAACTTTTAAAAAAAATAACAGAATCTCTGGCTAAAAATCCAAGTTAAATATGCTTATGTTTAATTTATGATGAGGTTGCTTTTGACGATTTCTTTGCTTGTGGCCTGTATAGTTTGTAAATCTGAAAACCATGCAAAAAATGGCATTTTGGATCTCCGAAAAGCTGATTTTAACACCACCAGTATTAAGCTTGATGGAGAGTGGCAATTCTTTTGGAACCAACTTCTGGCTCCAGGACAAATCACAAAACCAGGAACGATTGTCAACTTCCCTTCTCTATGGAATGATTTAGAGATTGACACTAAAAAATTATCAGGGACGGGATTTGCAACTTATCGCCTTCAAATCATTCTTCCCTCAGAAGTAAAAAACTACACGTTGCATGTCGAAGATATGTATTCCTCATTTTCATTGTTCTTTAATGGGGAGCTGGTTTTGAAAAATGGTACTGTCGCCACATCCAGAGAAAAATATGTGCCAGAATGGAAACCCGATTTCGTGGAATTTAAAAATCTCAAGGATACCAACGAGGTGGTGATTCAGATTGCCAATTTTGATCATTACAAAGGCGGATCAAGCGAGAGTATCTCCATTGGATATTTGTCGCATATGAAAACCATTCAAAACCAGATAATTGCCTTTGATCTTATTCTCACTGGCAGTTTCGCGATGGGTGGGTTGTTCTTTCTTGGCTTGTATTTCTTTGGTCATCACGACAAAGCCATCTTTTATTTCTCTATGTTCTGCATTGTTTATTCGTATCGTATCATTGGGTTTGGCTATTATGAATTGCATCATTTGATTCAAATACCATGGTATCTGGCCATCCGCCTGGAGTATATTTCACTGTTTGCTTGTACATTCCTTTTCGGAAAATTTATAGAAAAACTGTATCCTGGCGAGATCCGAATGATTTTTTTCAACATCATATATGCTATTACATTAAGTTTCTCAGTAGCAACACTTGTGTTTCCAGTGAACATTTTTACTCATTTGGTCACACCATTTTTTATCATTTTGATTCTTTATCTGGTCATAGCCATAATTATCTATGTCAAAGCCTTTAAAAAGAATCTAATCGGTTCAGAATATGCGCTTCTAAGTACTGTTATTGTTTTTATCGTATTCGTTTACAATATCCTCGTCTATTTCAACATTTTACCCCTTTGGATGGCAGCTACGTTTTGGGGATACGTTTTGTTTTTCTTTTCCCAATCGTTGATTCTTTCATTCCGTTTTGCCTACTTCTTAAAAGCAGAAAAAGAAAAGGCTGAGCTTGCGTCTCTGGCCAAAACAGATTTTCTAAGCACGATAAGTCATGAAATTCGTACACCGCTTAATGCTGTTGTGGGGATTTCTCATTTGCTGTTACAAGAAAATCCACGAGAAGATCAATTTGAAAATATCACCTCGCTCAAATTTTCAGCAGAGCATCTCACCGCTTTGATTGACGATATTTTAGACTACAACAAACTAGAATCTGGCGTTATTGAATTTGAAAAAATGGATGTCAACCTGTGTCAATTGGGTCAGCGCATTCATCAATTTTATCTGGCAAAAGCCATGGAAAAAGGATTGGATCTTCAATATGAATGTGACCCGATTATAAGTGGTAGCCTCGTCCTTGATGCAACGCGAACACGTCAGGTTCTTAATAATCTTTTGGACAATGCGATCAAGTTCACAACAGAAGGAGTAGTAAAGCTGGCTTTCACTTTGGTTTCGGAGGATGAAATAGGTCAGGAGATTCAATTCGAAATCATTGATAGAGGTATCGGAATTCCCAACGAAAAACTCGAAATCATATTCGACCGATTTACACAAGCAAGTTCATCAACGACTCGTGAGTATGGGGGTTCCGGACTTGGATTATCCATTGTGAAAAAAATACTTGAGTTTCAAGGCGTTCATATAGAAGTTAGTAGCCAGCTAGGTGAAGGGACTATTTTCCATTTCATCCAAAAATTTCCTTTCGGGTCAGAAGTCATTCTTCCTACAGATAATGCTGAGTCTGAAACAGCGTCTAGATTTGATGGCAAAAAAATTCTGCTCGTCGAAGACAACAAAATGAATATTTTGGTCGCTGGTAAATTTCTCAAAAGATGGGGCCTGACATATGAAGTTGCCGAAAACGGAAAAATTGCCGTTGACAAAACCCTATTAACTCATTATGATCTTATATTGATGGATCTTCAAATGCCCGAAATGGATGGATATCAAGCTACGGAAGCTATTAGAATGACGGATAAGGATGTGCCTATTATAGCGCTTAGTGCTTCATCTATGATTGAGATACGAGAAAAAGCACTCCATTCGGGAATGAATGATTTTATAACCAAACCATTTGATCCAAAAGAATTAAGAAAGAAAATCTTGAGTAATATCAGATCCTGACACTCATCTCCTTTACGCAATGAATGAAGTACTTTACTTTGGCAGGATCAGTGTCGGGATACACACCGTGACCCAAATTGGCTATATGGGCATGCCCTGAAAATTGGTTCAGCATATTTTGTGTTTCCGTTTTGATACCTTCAAAATCGCCATACAATACACATGGATCCAAATTTCCTTGTAAAGTTTTATTTGGCAGAAGTGCTTTAGCCTGGCCTATGTCCATATTCCAATCCAAGCCTACCGTTCTGCAGTTGACATTGTTCATTTCAGGTAAGGCGAAATAGGCTCCTTTGGCAAAGACAGTGACAGGAACCTCAGTTATGGCATCACAAATCTGCTTGATATATCTCAGAGAAAATTCATTGTAATGCACTGGTGGTAGTACCCCAGCCCACGAATCGAAAACCTGCACCATATCAGCACCAGCTTTTATCTGACCTTTCAAATACGCAATAGTGCTTTGTGTGATGAGATCCAAAAGTTTGTGTGATAACACAGGATTCTGATAAAGCATCCCCCTGGCTTTACTGAAGGTTTTGCTTCCGCTACCTTCCACCATATATGAAAAAATCGTCCATGGCGCACCGGCGAAACCTATCACTGGAACCCTTCCCTCAAGTTTGGTTTTTGTGATTTTGATAGCATCGATAGTGTATTGAATATCCGCTTCCGATGCTACTTTCAATTGAGCCAAATCACGTTCTGAAGAAATGGTTTTTGGAAAGAATGGTCCTCTTTTTTCCGCCATTTCATAGGTAAGACCCATCGCTTCAGGGATCACCAAAATGTCTGAAAAAATGATCGCAGCATCTACGCCAAGAAGATCCACCGGCTGCAAAGTGACTTCAGCAGCCAGTTCTGGAGTTTCTACCAGCTCCTTAAAACCACTTACACTTTCTCTTACCGCACGGTATTCGGGGAGAATTCTACCTGCTTGCCGCATGAGCCAAACGGGTGTTCGCTCTGTCTTCTCTCCTCTTGCGGCCCTTAAAATCAGATCGTTTTTCAATGACATCCGGCAAAGATATGAAAACAAAAAGCTATTGATTTAAAGAAAAGTAAGGAATCCTATTCGCCAATATTAGGGCTTCACCAGAATGAAATCGCTGATAAGCCAACTGGCATATTTAAGGATAAGAGTCAAAACGATGGAGAAGATTGAACCAAATATCCACATCCATTTGATGATTTCCTTTTTTTTTCCTCCTAAAGCAAGGGCGATAAATGTTCCTCCTGGTGGAGATAGCAATAAAGGTGTAAGAAAAGCCACACCATTAACCCCATATTTCCTCCATATGCGGACAAATCGCCTGGAGCGACTGGAAAATAATTTCTGCTTCTTTCTAATCCCAAATATTTTCACTGAAAATATTCTGATTTCATCGCCAAAATAACAAACCAAATAAACAGTGGTCATCATCCCCGCAAGTGTGAGCAGGCACACCTCAAGCACACCCAATCCAAAAGAAAGCCCAAAGGAAGGGCCAAAAATGAATTTAACTGATGAAAGTAAATAAACCAGAAAATATTTAAGTAACAATGGCATGGGGGAGTGAAATATGGTTTGAATTTATACGAAAAACTACTGATATAGGGTTTCGCTAAGATTATATTTGCAGCCTTATTTAGGTATGCAACTTTTAGAACAGCTCATAAACATACACGCGCCATCAGGAAGTGAGTTTCGGATGAAATCATTCATTCTTGACTATGTGAAAAAACATAGTCAAGAATGGGCAAAACAGCCGATTGTCATAGAAGGTGATCATCTTCACGACAATGTCATTTTGGTTTTTGGCACTCCACGAACAGCCATTTTTGCGCACATGGATTCCATCGGTTTTACGGTGCGATATCAAAATCAACTGGTCGCGATTGGTGGTCCGGATGTTGAAAATGGCTACCGATTGGTGGGTGAGGATCGATTGGGGCCGATTGATTGCAAATTGATTGTAGATGAAGATGGTCTTTTGTTTTACGATTTTCCCAGGGCAATAGACACGGGCACCACACTCACTTTCAAGCCTACATTGGAAATTAAAAAAAATAAGATCAAAGGACCTTATATGGATAACCGTCTGGGAGTCTATGCCGCCTTAAAAGTTGCAGAAACTCTGGAAGATGGGGTAATTGTATTTAGCACCTTCGAAGAACATGGCGGAGGAGCTGTGCCCATGTTGCTAGACTATCTTCAAAAGCATCATCCCATCAAGCAGGCCTTGATCGCCGATATTACCTGGGTGACAGAAGGTGTGAGGCATGATGACGGAGTGGTGATCTCGCTCCGGGATCGACATATCCCACGGAGGGTTTTTTTAGAGCACCTGCTGCAACTGGCAAATGAATCCGGCATTCCTCATCAACTCGAAGTAGAAGGTGGTGGCTCTAGCGATGGCAGGGAAGTGCATATGAGTCCTTATGCTATAGACTGGTGTTTCATTGGTGCGCCAGAATCCAACGTACATTCACCAAAAGAGACTGTTGCCGTGGCTGATTTGGAAGCTATGATCCTGATGTACCAATATCTAATGAAGCATTTGTGAGCCCCGCAGAGAGAGAAGTGATATTAAATGGCAAGCGATTTCGTCCATATATTCTCAAAGAAGAAATCGAACAAATCATTGGTTCATTGGCAGAAAAAATCAATGCTGATTATAAAGGAGCTGATCTTGTAATTCTTGGAGTATTGGATGGTGTGATTTTGTTTTTGGCCGACCTGATTCGCCAATTAAATATGAATGTGACACTGGAATTAATCAAGTTGAAATCATACACCGGAACTTCATCAAGTGGTGAAGTGAAAGAAATGATCGGAATAACTTCCAACCTGAACGGGAAGAAGGTGCTCATAGTAGAAGATATCATCGATACAGGACATACCCTGACTCATTTGCTGAAAAAAATGGGAAATCTTGAAACTGAGTCAATTGAAATAGTTACTCTGCTGTTAAAAGAAGAGGTTTTCAAGGAAAAATTCAAGATAAAGTATGTCGGGAAGAAAATTGAAAACAAATTTGTAGTCGGATTCGGGATGGATATGGATGGTGCAGGAAGGCAAATACCTGAAATTTACATAGCAATAGAATAAAAAAATAACCTCCATGATCCGCTAAATCTTATAAACCGTTTAATCTAAAACATATGCTGAACATCGTAATATTTGGACCCCCGGGAGCTGGCAAAGGCACTCAAAGTGATAAAATCATTTCAAAATATAACCTTTTCCATATTTCAACGGGTGATCTCTTCAGATGGCATACCAAAAACGACACGCCTCTTGGCAAAAAGGTGAAGGAAATAATGAACAGCGGTGAGCTTGTTTCAGATGATATCACCATTGCAATGTTGAGAGAAGAGGTAGTTAAAAATCCTCAAGCCAGCGGATTCCTATTTGATGGATTTCCGCGAACAGTAGCTCAGGCGGAAGCTTTGGACGAACTGATGATCTCGCTTGATACACAAATTAATGCTGTGGTAGAACTGGAAGTAAATGAACCCGAGGTTCGTCAGAGAATAGCAAAAAGAAAAGAACAGGAAAACAGAGTGGATGACGCTGATGATAAACTGGAGAAGAGAATCCAAGAGTACTTTAGCAAAACCGTTCATGTGTTGCCATTTTATAAAAGCCAAGGCCGATTGAGCACGGTGAATGGCATTGGTGATATCGGCGAAATATTTTCCTCAATCACCCAAGTGCTTGATCAACATCAAGCCTGATAAACTCCCAAATGGATTCAAACTTTATTGATTACATAAAATTTAGTGGTCGTTCTGGCGATGGTGGATCGGGATCGGTTCATTTCAGGAGGGAAAAACATGTTCCAAAGGGAGGGCCTGATGGTGGTGATGGTGGAAGAGGTGGTCACGTCATTCTGAGAGGCAACTCCCAAATGTGGACATTACTGCATTTAAAATTCCGTAAACACGTCAGGGCTGATAAAGGTGGCAATGGTGAAGGAGGGAATAGATCGGGAATATCTGCTGACGATATTATTCTGGAGGTGCCTATTGGCACTATCGCGAAGGATGTGGAAACAGGAGAAGTCCTCCTGGAGATTCTGGAAGATGGCGAGGAAAAAATATTGCTCGAAGGCGGCATGGGTGGCCAGGGAAACTCCCATTACAAAACGGCTACCAATCAAACGCCAAGATATGCTCAACCGGGTATTGAAGGCATTGAAAAATGGCTAATTCTAGAGCTCAAGATACTTGCCGATGTTGGTTTGGTTGGATTTCCGAATGCGGGGAAGTCTACTTTGCTTTCCGTAGTTTCTGCCGCTAAACCAGAGATTGCCGATTATCCTTTTACAACATTGGTTCCCAATCTTGGAGTTGTTTCATATAGAGACCATAAATCATTTGTAATTGCAGACATACCGGGTATTATTGAAGGTGCTGCTGAAGGTCGAGGCTTGGGTCTTCGATTCCTGCGGCACATAGAAAGAAATTCGATGCTTCTTTTTATGATCCCAGCAGATACGACAAACATCATAAAGGACTATGAAATTTTGCTTGGGGAACTGGGGAAATACAACCCAGAACTATTGGACAAAGATCGCATTCTAGCAATTACGAAGTGCGACATGTTGGATGAAGGGCTGATTGAAGAAATGAAACAAGAATTGCCAGATATTGAGACCACTTTCATCTCTAGCATTACGGGTCTAGGCCTTCTCGATCTCAAGGACTCCATCTGGAAATCACTCAATCCCTAAGCCCGAGCCTTGTCCCACTTCAGAGAAAGGAGTAAAGGATAGAGAATCGCATGAATCAGCAGACCTATCACAAAAAGACCTTAAAGCCGGCTTACCCCGGCAAGCTAGACCGGATAGAAGTGAGCACGAAGTAAAGCGTATAGCCGGAATATCTGTAGCGATTGACTCCACTTTTTCTCTCCAAAAAACCTTAAAAAACAATAGTTTTGCGGCGGATTATGTCGTTCGTCAAGCTGGTGACTGTCATCTTGTCATAAGCATTTGCTTTGGCAAAGTAATTGACATCAGCAGAACGTCTTTAACGTGATAAAAACATGCATAAGGAGAAAGAAGAAGAAATAGAAAAAGAAGAAAAAAACGGCCAGGAAGTAGCTACTGCAACGGAAGAATCAGTGGAAAACGTGGAAGCTGAAGAAGTTGCGGAAGAACCTGAACTAAGTGAAGTTGATCAGTTGAAATCAGATCTGGCTGAGGCCAAGGATAAATACCTGAGATTGTACTCTGAATTTGAAAATTTCAGACGAAGAACATCAAAGGAAAAGCTGGAGTTGATAGGATCGGCCAACAAAGATTTGATGGCCGATATGATACCGGTGATTGATGACTTTGAGCGCGCCATGAAAGCACTTGATGCCACATCTGATGCGGATGCCGCAAAAGAAGGTATGACTTTGATATTCAACAAATTTCAAAAAACGCTTGAAGCAAAGGGTTTGAAGAAAATGGAAATCAAAAAAGGTACTGAGTTCAATCCAGATCTACATGAGGCAATCACACAAATTCCAGCTGAAAAGAAATTGGTTGGAAAAGTGGTGGATGTGGTGGAACAAGGATATTTCCTAAACGATAAAGTGGTTCGATTTGCGAAAGTCGTGACCGGAGCAAAATCATAATATGGCAAAGCGAGATTTTTACGAGATACTGGGTGTAGACAAATCTGCAAGCAAGGATGAAATAAAAAAGGCTTACCGAAAAACGGCCATCAAATATCATCCTGACAAAAATCCTGACGATAAGGCATCTGAAGATAAGTTCAAGGAAGCAGCTGAAGCCTACGAAGTGCTGAGTAACGATGAAAAACGTCAGCGTTATGATCGTTTTGGGCATCAAGGAGCAGGTGGTGCTGGTGGAGGTGGTTTCAGCGGTGGCGGCATGAACATGGATGATATCTTCTCTCAGTTTGGAGATATTTTCGGTGGTGGTGGCAGCCCGTTTGACAGCATTTTCGGTGGTGGCAGTCGCGGTGGTAGAAGAACTCGTAAAGGAACCAATCTCAGAATCAAGCTGAAACTCAACCTGCAAGAAATAGCTGCTGGTGTCGAGAAAAAAATCAAAGTCAACAGACTAGTAGTAGATCCAGAAACTACTTTCAAAAATTGCGACACTTGTCAGGGAACCGGACAAGTGCGAAAAGTGGTGAATACCATGCTTGGGCAGATGATGTCCACTTCCACCTGCCCTGTTTGCGGCGGTGCGGGACAACAAGTGAATAATAGAGCAACGGGTACAGACAGCACCGGCATGCGACGCGTGGAAGAAGTCATCAGCATCAAAATACCTGCGGGTGTGGCTGAAGGCATGCAACTATCAATGTCGGGCAAAGGAAACGAAGTTGCTGGTGGAATTCCTGGTGACCTCCTGATTCTGATAGAAGAGCAGGAAGACGACATTCTAAGAAGAGATGGTCACAATGTGATCTACGAGATGTATGTCAGCTTTTTGGACGCAGCGTTGGGCGCGTCCATAGAAGTACCCACCATTGAAGGAAAGGTGAAAATTAAAATAGAGCCCGGAACCCAAAGTGGAAAAATATTAAGGTTGCGAGGCAAAGGAATCAAGGATATCGAAGGCTACAATACAGGCGATCAACTGATCCATGTAAACGTGTGGACGCCCAAAGCCCTGACCAAGGAAGAAAAGGAAATTTTGGAAGGATTGAGGGACTCACAGAACTTTCAGCCCAATCCGTCGAAGGGTGAGAAAGGTTTCTTCGAAAACATGAAAGAATTCTTCGGCGCATAGCCACTTTCGCGTAACATACTGAGGATGATTCCGTACTATGAACCATGTTGCGATTGGTTTTCACCTTGGCCTTAGGCCTTTTATTCTCAGTCAGTTACGGGCAATTAAAGAAGTTTTACTCCTTAAAGGGTTGTACAGGATATGATACTATCAATTTCTCATTGGAAGCATCCGTGGGCAATTGCCTGATCAAATCCTCCACCAATGAAGAAGGTCCGCTCAATATATTTGGCAATCCGGATCTGGAGAAAGTAAACCCTTCGTTCAAAGCCAATGTAAGTAACAACACCTGCCGCGTCAATCTGGCCTTACAAGAATTCAAATCCACAAGTATCAGCGACGGCATTTTCTTTGCCATGCTGGGTGGCAACACCACCACAGACAATAACTATTGGAAAATAATTTTTGACCATGACATGATCTATAATTTGGATCTGAATTATGGTTTTGGAAATGCTGACGTAGACCTAAGCGGCACGTCTGTAAAAGGATTGAAAATAAAATCTGGCAGTGCCGATGTGGTAGTGGACTACAGCACAAGAGAAGCCAATATGATTGCTATGGATACCTTTCAGGTAAAAGTAGATATGGGCTCTCTGGTAGCCAAAAACATAGATTGTGCCAACGCAAAGTGTGTCATCGCCAACATAGGTTTTGGACGGGCCATGCTGGACTTCAGCCAATCTATGGTTAATAAATGCATGGTAAAGGCTTCTGTTGGAGCCGGTAATTTGGATATTTATTTACCAGAAAAAGACGTCCCCATTATCATCTATATGAAAGACTCCCCTCTATGCGGCATGCAGCTCGTTCCCGGATTTGAGCAGGTGGAGAAGAATGTATATGTAAACATGGGCTACTCCGCAACTGCCCCCAACCTCCTCACTTTCGATCTGGATGTAGCCATGGGCAATGTGGCTTTTCACTATGCAGATTGATTTAAACTGCCTGTTTTAAGCAAATTCCCCTAATTTTAGTCTAGAATAAATATGCCATGAAGGGAATAAGCTTTTTAACAGACGAAAAAAAACAGAAAAATTGCTGTACAAATTGACCTCAAAAAACATGGAAAATTATGGGAAGATTTCTATGACAATCTTATTGCTGAACAAAGAAAGGATGATGAAAAGATATCATTTTCTGATGCCATCAAAGATTTGAAAAACCGACATCTACTGGATGTAACTTTATGACATAGTAAATCCGCTTTCAAAGAACTGCAAAAACTGACCAAAGAAGTCAACAATAAAATAATTACAGCTATTTCTACTCTGGCACATAATCCCAGACCTTATGGATCAAGAAAGTTAAAAGGAAGTAATTCCAATTGGCGGATTAGAGTAGGAGACTATAGAGTAATCTATGCTATTGATGATGAGATTTTAATCGTTGATGTTAGAAAAATCGGTCACAGAAAAGACATCTATGATTGATCGATTGTGGCAATTTGTAAAAAATGCTGTTTTCTGCAGCCCAACAAATTTGATACATAAACGCCGTTGCTCTATAAAACACTAACACATTAGTGACTCAGGTGCTAAACCTTAATGTTGTTAAAGTGTGGTCATGATTTTTGCCTGTAAAAGTCGAAAATAAGACCAAAACCTGCCAGTTGTACTTTTTATAGCAACGAGTTTCAACCCGTGGCTATAAAAATGAAGTAGTCACAATACATTAACCAAACTAAGCCGGATGACTCAGCAACCCCTTCACTAAAAAAAACTGAGCCGGAATGTAAGTTGCCATTACCAAAAAATCGCCTGCTGGAATATCAAAAACAAACTTATTAAGTCCCAAAATAGAGTCTGAGACAACAAATAAAAATGCCCCGATAAACGCCAATTTGTAACTTTCAGTATTGGTGCCCCATCTCCTCAATCTGGCCATACTCAACATTGTCAAAATACCAAAGCCATATACTACAATGGCAGGAGCCATATCACCTGAGTTCCTTACCAAGGCAAAAAGCAACAATGCACCATATAGCATCAATGGAAGCAAAGGTCTCCACTCAAATTTGATCGGCTGAAAACTGGCCTTGGATAAAGTAATTGCATAGATCACCTGCGCAACTAAAAACGAACCAAGTCCGGCGAGAAAAAACATTTCATCTCCCTTATTCAACAAGATCACATCTCCCAACCATGAAAATACAAGTGCGCCTGCCATCATCAACCTGGGAAGGCTGATCACACCTCCGGCAAATAGAAAAACATAATAGATCAGCAGCGGCATCAATAGCGGCTTGGTAAACATATTCAAATCGCTGTAGCCCATCAACTGCGCAAAGACATTGACTGCTCCTACAGTGAAATAAAGTATGGTGATGATTCGGATCATTTCTTTGGGGTGAAAAACAAGAGGTAAAATAATGCTATTAGCGAGAAAAAACCAGCCGCTCCAAAAATCATCGGAAAGCGTTCTGGCATTCCCTGATAGAGCGTACCCGATAGGAGTGCCCCCAAACCGATCCCAACTTCCAGAAAAATAAACAATGTAGAAATGCCACGTCCCCTGGTCTTTTCGGGACTCAAGTCAATCGTCCAGGCGAACAATGCAGGCGAGTTAAGGCCATAACCAAGTCCGAAAAGAAATGCCCCGGTGAAAAACTGTGTGGGCGACTGAGAAAACCCGATGACCACCATACTGATAAATAACATGCTTGTACTCACATAAAGTACCGATTTGCGACCAAACTTATCAGACATCCTCCCTCCTACGATCCTCACCAGAAGGGAAGAGCCCGTGAAAAAGGCATAAAACAATCCTTTATTTTCTATACCCAAATAGGTGCTGAAATCTGGAGAAAGAGTGATCAACGTACCAAAACAAAAGGTGGTGAAAAGCATCACTATCGCAGGGACAATCACGGCAGGCTCGTAAATATCGGATCTATCGATCTTCAGTAGCGAAAAGCTAAATTTCTCTCTTTCTACAAGTGTTTCTTTTATCCCTATCAAAATCAGCACCGAACCAATCGCAAAAGCCGTGCAGCAATAAAACATGGCGTTGATTCCAAAATTCAAATAAATAGTAGATCCAATGATCGGACCAGAGGCCATCCCGATTGTCCCAAAGAAACTACTGATCCCCAGGGCCTCTCCTCTTTTATTTGGAGGCACAATATCAGCGATGTAAGCAGAAGTCCCCGTTGGTTTAAATCCAGTAGAAAAACCATGAATCATTCGGATAAACAAAAAGCCCCAGACTGTTGCCAAAAGTGGATAGAGCAATCCTGCAATCGCACTGGCTACTGCACCCACGATCATCACAGGGATCCGTCCCCATTTGTCTGTAAGCTTGCCACTGAATGGACGAGAAAGTCCGGCAGTAAGTGTAAAAAAAGCCACAATCAGCCCAATATATTGCTCACCACCAAGCCTTGCCAGATAGCCCGGCAGCTCAGCTATGATCATCGTAAACGATGAAAAAAACATATAGGAACTAAAGGACAAAAGCCAAAAGTTCCTAGAGTATGTTTTGAGCATTTTCTATTGAATTAGTCTATAGTGGCTTTGTTTGAAAAAAGGCTGCAAATCGCCAATGACTTACCATCTGATTTTAAGGCATTTATGCACAATAACTTATTACACCTTATTACCAATCGCTGCACCAGTACATTGCGATCCATGAATTAGAACCACAGGAAGCCCCGAGGTTTCTATTTCATTGCTCCTATTTCTCCTGCTTTTGTAGTAGAAACGCTTTCAGATAACCCATCAGATCACCATCCAGCACATTCTGAACGTCTGTCCTTTCATGAGCGGTTCGCGCATCTTTGATCAACTTGTATGGATGAAGCACATAGTTTCGGATCTGCGAGCCAAAGTCGATTTTCATCTTGCCTGCTTCTACCTTGTCACGCTCAGAGTTTCTTTTCTCCACCTCTATTTGATAGAGCTGAGATTTCAACATCTGCATGGCACGTTCCCTGTTTCCAAGCTGCGACCGATCCGTAGAACAAACTACCACGATCCCTGTAGGCTTGTGCGTCAGCTGCACCTTGGTTTCCACCTTGTTGACGTTCTGTCCACCCGCACCACCACTTCGGGAGGTTTGCATTTCTATGTCGTTCGGATGAATATCAATTTGGATAGAATCATCTGCAATTGGATATACATAAACAGATGCAAAAGAGGTATGCCGTCTCCCTCCACTGTCAAATGGCGAAATACGCACCAATCGGTGAACGCCGTTTTCAGTTTTCAGGAAGCCATAAGCCATCGGGCCATCAAACTCCAGCGTAACCGATTTTACACCCGCCACATCACCAGGTTGATAGTCCACCTCGCGCACCTTATAACCCTGCGCTTCGCCAAACATGATGTACATACGCATCAGAATCCCTGCCCAGTCGTTACTTTCCGTACCGCCTGCACCGGGTGTGATCTGTAGCATGGCACCAAGCTGGTCTTCTTCACCGGAGAGCATTTTTTTCATCTCCAGATCGTCTACCAGATCGTAGGCGATTTTAAACGCAGCATTTACTTCCGCTTCCGTTCCCTCGCCATCGTCGAGGAATTCCTGCAAAGTTTCTACTTCCTCTAGGGCGCTTTCCATTGCTTCGAAAGCATTCGTCCAGGTTTTTTTACTACGTATGATTTTTAATATAGATTCGGCTTTTTCGGCATCAATCCAAAAATCGGGCTGGGCCGTCACCAGCTCCTCCTCCTCTATCTCCTTTTTCTTGGTATCATAGTCAAAGATACCCCCTCAAGGCAGATACGCGGCGCTTCATGTCTTTCAGCTGCTCTGTTGTCATTGTCGTGGGATTTACTATTTGTGAAACATCAGCCCATCCTAAGCGATGGGAACGCGAATTTATAAAGAATAAGTGTGCCCCGCTCCTAATCGTAAAACTAAAGATTTCTTTGGAGCAAACAGTCAGCAGCCAGAGCCACTAGTGCACCCGCTATCGGCTTTAGTCCCTCATGCTTCGGGAGCTACCACCTCTATCAGGGCTAAGGTGCTGAGAATGGTGTTTATTGATATTGCCCTTATCAGTGTCGTTACTGACAAGCTTCCGCAATCGCGTGGCTTTGTGTGTCTGACTAGGACAAGTGATTCATAAGGAAAGCCTTTGGACGGAATAGCTGGTGAAAAATCAGGCAAAATCTCAACTATGATATAGGACTTCAGAATTCTACCCCGAAATTGAGATTAAATGTATTGGTAACTAGAAAATCTCTGAATCCCTGCCCATGTTGATATTTAAGAGCCAAATAAATTTCTCGATTTAAAAAAGAATCACTTTTCAATCCTAAACCAAGTGAATAGCCTAGGTCATTTTTCAGAAATGGGCTTTTGTTGCTGGAATCTTTTCCCAAAATCACACCATCTGAATTGCTTACAGATTCAAAATTCCAGCGATAACTTGATATAAAATAATTGAAAAATAGTCCTGCAAGAATTATTGGTTGAATTTTGCCTTTTGGAAACTCATAAACAACCGAAATATTGTTATTCATTGAGTGGTTGATCAAGGCCTCATCTTGATTTATACTAACCAGAAACGCTTCCTCAGTCCATTGCTTTTGTAACCTCATTTTACTGTATGTCAACTCATAAAGTATATTCATACGCTCGTTGATGAATGGCATATTTTGCTTATAGAATAGCCCAATTGACATATTGGTATAGTAGTCAAACTGCTCTATATCAAACTTCTGTTGTGAAGGATATTCTCTGGTTACTTTAAAATTAATCGTACTTGCTCCCAAAACAAGTCCAAAACTTTTATTGATTTTGGGCATTTTCTTTTCATAGATTATACACGCTACATCATCACAGACCGCATCATGATATTCATTGGTGATTTTGATCAAGGACTTATGCCTCAGCTCAATCTGATCCACCTTATTCATTATCCCCATACTCTTGTTAAAGACTACTTTTAAAATACCGACATACTCCTTAGAAGAATATTGATAGCTTTTGCCATTAACAATACGGTCGCGCTGAGTGTCTCGCAATTCTATTAAATTTCCTTCTTCATCCTCTATCAAATAATGCTCTCCAATATCATTTCGGTAATAGTAAACATCTACAACTCCATTAATCAGATACTCCAGAAACAACAAAGTATTCGAATCAGGAGATGGAAGTGACTTGGATAAATAATACTTGCCATCAGTGAATCTATAAGCCCGCAAATTATCTGGAGTATATACCTGATTTTGTGATTCTATTGACTCCCTGAAAATACATTTTTTAGCATTGGCGAGATTGCCTTTATAGTCTAGTAATCCTTTAATCGTATCCCCTGATTGCAGTATCACAAAACCTTCCCGAAAATCAGATTGGGAAAATGCGAATTGCTTCGTGCATAAAAAAGCAATAAGCAGTAAGGATGAAATTCTTATCATTGACTAAAACTAATAAGAGACTTGCATTATACAAAATCAACATACATTTAGTAAAAATTTATCGGTTCATTTTGATTAACCAAGCCTTTGTCAGTGTCCTCACTGACAAACCTCCGCAATCGCATGGCTTTGTGTATCCGACTAGGACAAGTGATTAATAAGGAAAGCCTTTGGCTGGGATTAGTTGGTCGAAAATCGGGCAAAATGCTCATTTAATAGTCCTCCCTAGGAATATCCGAGCGAGTGGCTGAGATGTGTCAGTGAGGACACGGGCGTAGAGATATTTTTCCCAAATTCTATTCCTTTTGAAAGTGTCTTCACTGACAACCATAGCAACGTTTCATATTTCAGGGATAAGCCTAGCAAAAGGATGCCACAAGCTTTAGACATACTTCCTACTTTGCAATGATGATCGAGTACGTAGTTTCCCAAATTTTATCATTTGGCAAACTAATAAGTCGCCACTTTCAATAACTATTTTAAGTGATTAACTTGGCAAATGACTATTCCAAAGATCTTTCTAATTTTCATTCCCATTTTTATTCTGAGTTGTGTTGCCAATACACAGCAAAAACTGCAAATTGGGGATTTTGAATCCATTGTCCCCGACGGACAAAGCACCAATTTTATCATCCCATCCACCCACATTTTTCAAAAGCTCATCGAAGAAGGAGATGCCTTGACACAAGGAGGAACCATGCGCGGAAATACCGATTTCACAGGATATGTTCCTGACAATGGCAGCAGTGAAAACGGATATTTAAGTATCAATTCTGAATTGCGAGTGGGCGGGGTAACCATTCTTGACATCAATTTTAATGCAAATACACAGCTGTGGGAAACTTCCTTTTCGCAAGCGGTGGATTTTAGCGGGGTGGTGAGTACCACGAGTAATTGTTCCGGTACGGTAACTCCATGGAACACCATAGTGACTTGCGAAGAAGCTATTTCAGAAACCGATTCGAACAATGATGGATACTATGATTTGGGCTGGTGTGTAGAGATTGATCCGGCCACCAAAAAAGTAATCGACAAGCGATGGGCACTTGGTAATTTCAAGCATGAAAACATCATCGTGCATAGCAACATGCGCACTGTGTATGAAGGTGCAGATTCTAATCCCGGCTATTTATACAAGTTTGTGGCAGATCAAGCACAAGATTTAAGTGCCGGAAAATTATATGTTTATCGAGGGTCGAAAAATGGATCGGGAGTTTGGATACTGCTCAAAAATACCACACCAGAAGAACGCAATTCCACACTTTCCCAAAGCGAGGATGCTGATGCCACAGATTTTAACGGAATTGAAGATGTTGAAATTGGACCCGATGGCTGGGTTTATTTCTCTGTAAAGGGGGAAAATCAGGTTTATCGTTTTAATGATTCAGACGCACTTACTGGAACCACCGTGTCTCAAATGGAGACATTTGTTGGTGATCGTTCTTATGTAATCACCCATTCGGATGGCACAACCAAGGTAGACTGGGGTTCAGGGAATGATAACCTTGCTTTTGACGGAGACGGCAATCTGTGGGTACTCCAAGATGGTGACAAAAATTACATCTGGGTAGTGTCCAAAGAGCATACGCAGCTTGCACCAAGTGTGAGGATCTTTGGATCAACTCCAATCGGATCCGAGCCTACCGGAATTACGTTTTCCCCCGATTTTCGGTTTTTGTTCATGTCCATCCAACATCCGAGTGACAATAACAAAAGCAGCGTACAGAAAGATGCCTCTGGAAAATCCATCGGATTTGATAAAGATATATCGTTGGTGATTGCCGTTAAGGGTGATTTAGGATCGGCAGAGTAATCTTATGCTGATGAGGTAAATCGAAACGAGCACATTTAAGAAGAAGCTGAGGCACTTTTTGACGATTATGAATCAGAAAATAGAATAAAAAGGAACTTTTCCAGATTATCTGAATCAACTTATCCCATCTATTCTGAAAAAATAATACTTTCAATAGGCGACATTTTCGAATGCAACGAAATATCTCATTTCATATTCCTGCGACCGCATAGATATCACTTTTTGCTCCCCACTGATTTTTTACCTACATTCAATTTGCTTTAATCCAAAATTGCCGCAGATAGCATTTATTTAAGGCGATTGATGTTTAAAAGCCGATTCACCTAACCTAACCACCGCCTTATGAACAAGCGTCTGATATCCAGAATTGCCATTGCTATCATCATCCTTATTGTAGCCTACGGAGCATTTACTTACTTCAACATAGCTGCCAATGTCGAAGAAAAAGAAATGTCATGTTTCGATCAACTCGCCTTAAAATTGGCGGATGGTACACCTCCCGAATTGCTCTATCAGGAAGACTATGAAAAACTTCAGATGCTAATGGAATATAGTCTGGTTGCCAGATCGCAAATGCTTGAGGTTGCGAACAGACTCAAAAGCAATAAAGAAGAGCCGCTAAGCAGCAGAGACCTGCTCATACTAAAAACAGGTACGGAAGATTATCTGGAAATTCGTGAAGATTTATACACCATTGCCAGTCGCTATGAGTGTGGAGTCGATGTATCAGACGCCACACTTGAAAAGTTCAACATTGATCCAAAACTGCGCTTGAAAGGCTTGATGCTTTCTTTGGGTTCGGCACTCATCTTATATGATAATTATTTACTCGGAACGATCTTGTTTGAACAAGACGGCCGACTCAGGAAAATTATCAACGACCCTGATATGGGGTTCGGGCTTATCGCCAACAAACTGACAGAAATGACGCTGGCCGCCAACTCTATCGAAACCCGACACAGGGTGAGACGGGTGCTGACTTTCTATGAAAATGAGAAAGCATCATTACAGTTTGAAGACGAGGATTCAGATTTTGCATATCTGCAATTGCTGATTGAATCAAGTCCATCCTACAACTATGTGAAGCAAATCAGGATCAAAGAAATTGCCGGAAATAAATTTGAGGCTTTTGAGCGTATAACTACTGATATGGTTGCAGAAACGACCGCAGAAGGCGTAGATATGCTGAGTGGCCTTTTCGGCAACACATTAGGTCTTTATGAATCCAGAAAAGGAAAACTTCATGGTAATGAAGATGTACTGAAACATATTCAAAAGATGCTACAGCCACTTGATATTTTACTTGAAAAAACGCCTTTCCGTCTCACTGATAAATTGATCCCCGGCCACTTCGGTCATGTGGCAATCTGGACGGGCACAAAAGCTGAACTGATAAATTTGGGACTTTGGGATGATATGCATGTGAACCAGCACAGTGATGAAATCGCTGCTGCCTCGGATCCTAATTCTAAAAACGAGCACCAGATTATAGAAGCATTGCGCTCTGGTGTACAGCTGAGCACATTGGAACACTTCATGAACATCGATGATTTTGCCATTCTTCGTCCCATTTTTGATGAGGGGGCAAAAGATACACTCACCAAAGAAGCATTGATCATGGCTTTTCGCCAATTGGGTAAAAAATACGATTTCAACTTTGATGTGAACACCACCGACAAAATTGTCTGCTCTGAGTTGGCTTACGTGTCTTTCCCCAGTATAGACTGGCCTACTGAAAAAACATTAGGACGACACAGCATCAGTCCTGATAATGTAGCCAAACTTGCCTGGAACAACCTGCCACTTGAATTGATTATGTTTTACCATGATGGAATACTGGTTGACAAGGAGATTCAGGTGGAAAAAATGAAGGAATTGATGCTGCAGTAAGGGTTCTAAAAAAGGCTCGTTTCAGACAAAATACTATCAAACAAAAAAGAAGCTTCTATAAAAGCCTCAATAAAGAGCAAGCCCTCAAGCAGTTTATTGAATGGAAAACAAAGGTGATTGAAGCGAAAATAGAGCAGTTCAATACGGTCGTTCATTCACTAGAATACCATTTGGAAAACATCTTAAACTTCTTCGAGAACCGTAATACAAATGCAAATGCCGAGACTAGCCGTCCACATCTTTCAACTCTAAGATCAAAGGATTTAGAGCCAATTTAAGGGGTGTAAGCGATGTGGAATTCTTCCTTTTAAGGATACAAAAACTCTTCGCATAAACAATCTACTTCCCAGAAAATGAATGTGATCCATTGCTACTTCTTTTTTACCCAAAGGGCGTCAATCCAAAAACGACAAAGTGCAGAGAGCATCTCGTATTGCATTAGCTAAAAGAAGAACTACAAAGATGGAAGGAAGCTTTGGGGTGGAAAAACAACTCTATGGGTTGGTAAATATCCGGGCTGGAAATGAATCCACTGAAAAGCTCTGGATATTTTTTGGTGTGCATACTGCTAATGCCGTTCGCATGATTCCCAAAATGCAAATGAGAGCTTCCTGTTCTAGGGCCGCTTAATTTGATCAGTTTTTTTGATGGAATAACTACGTCCAATCGGTACAAAATCAGTTAACCGAAAAGTATAATCATGTGTTTTCTGAGATTTCCACTTATTTTTTGCCTTATCACACCAGATTTCAAAATTGTCCTCACAAAATTTTATTCGGATTTGCCAAAATCAATGGTTTTTGACGAAATAACCTAATTATAGAGGAATAGAAGCAACCGCCAAAACGATTTTTACAATTGCTCTTTTTTCCTCGTTCCAACTTTTGAATAGCTTTACCCAATGACTTTCAGCATCGTGATTCCCACATTGAATGAGGCAGACAATATTCAGAAATGTCTGGATCATGCTTTGAAGTGTGACGATGAAAACCCACCTCAAATCATTGTGGTTGACGCGGGAAGTATAGACAAGACTTGTGATATAGTGATCGGTAACTCTACTGCCATGTTGATCGAAGCACCGCAACTAAAAGGACTCAAATATGCATCGCTAAACTTGGGAGCAGCTCAAGCCGACGGTGATGTCATCGTGTTTTTGGATGCAGATACACTACTTCCTAAAAACTATCAGCAACAAATCGAGAGCGCTCTTTCAAATACCTCGGTAGTAGGAGGCGCTTTTGAACATTACTTTGACAAGTGGACATTCTTTCTGAGAATTGTTCATCTGATCAATAGGGTCCGCTACCGATTGTCACACCGATTTTATGGTGATCAGGCAGTGTTTTGTCGCAGCAAAGTATTTAAAAAGATAGGAGGTTATCCTGAAATAAACATTATGGAGAGCGCTCGGTTTTGCGACCGCATGAAAGGGGAAGGCAAGCTCTGCCTGATAAAAAGCCCTATCTTGACCTCCAGCCGTCGGTTTCTAGAGCAAGGACAATTCTTGGTATTTTTTAATGATTTTCGTATTTGGCTAATGGATTTGCTTGGTCTATCGCTCAATGAAGTAGGAAAAATGTATTGGCTGCATAATGAGACTAAATGAGTTTTCAGGCGAAAGCAAGAAGCTCATGTTCTGCTGCTGATTTTATAGAATCAAGATTCTCCATTAATATTTTCTTCACTTTTCCACGAATCAAGGGCGATACCAGCTTCGCCAAAAACTATTTTGCTTTTAAATGTGCCTCGATCCTAAGATGAGTCTTCTCAGCCTTGGATTCCAAAATAAAGTAGGTAGTGACCGACTCTAGTACTGGAACATCAGTCGTTTTCTCTCCAAAAACCTGTACGCCTTCTCCGAAATCCCCACCCACTGATTCTAATGTCAATACCTTTCCGTCAACATAACAAAGGTGCTTTTCGCCAGCACGGTTGACATGGTTTTCTTTATACTCCATTCGCTCAACTTTTGTCTTCCACTTGGGTTGGTGATCAAGATTGCTGATCAATTCAAAAACCTCCTTCGACCCAGCTTGAATCAATCCTTCATAGACAACAGGGTTGTCGGTTCTATCATCAATTAATTTTTCGGGGACAAACTTGATTTCATCCAACATTGCAGACAAATCACGAAAGAACAATTTATTGCCTTCCCCATCTGTCGTCTGCTCTTCTGGTACTTTCGAAAACCAATCAGGAATAGCCTCATCTTCAAAAGAATCTGTAAGGAGCATATACTGATTGCCAGCATATCTGTTTTTTAAAAGCTTATGAGATAGAATTACGTCTTTGCCAAATGGTTTGGGTACTCCGCCTCCTACTGCCAGCAACTCACTTTTGCCAGCATGAATCACAAATTTTAGACTCAAATCTATTGCTGTGGTACATGCACCACATTCGCACAGTCTTTGGTGTTTGTACAGCAACAGCTGTTGATGAAAAGAGAGGAACATTTCTTTGGCCTGATCCAATATTTTACTCAAGGTGGGCAGGTTGCCTTTTTTGTAATAGTAGAGTGCGTCTCCCTCAATTTCTACCAGCTCAAAGCCTAACACATTTTTGGACATAACACCTTCGAGCAATTCTGAGATGATGTGCTTAGAGTGCGAAATCTCTGTGTGATTAACAAAGTCAGTGAACCCGGAAATATCAGGTATAAAAAATAAAGTGTCTCTCTTCTTATCCATTTAGCCTTTATGCTTACGTAATCTTTAGCCTGTAGATGTGGTATCTCGTGATTTTCTCAGAAATGATACCCAAAACTTACGGTCGGGATATTTTCCTCATCAGTAAAAGCAATATTAAAAGCAATAGCAATTTGATTTATAGGGGCGATCCATATACCGAAACCTTTGCTAGCGTGCCATTTACTAGAAGACTCTCCAGCGAGCCAAACCCTACCTACATCATGAAAACCGATGATTCCCGTTCCTATTGGAAAAAGGTAGGTGCGAATAGTAAATAGTTGCAGACGTAAATCGACATTGTGATAAAAGGACGTATTGCCAACAAATCTTGTTCGCCTATAACCCCTCAATGTTTCCCTTCCCAAAGTTGCTCCATTAAAAAACTCAACGTCATTAAAGTTATGAACAGTTCCCACTCTGTTGGCCAAAGTGACCTTTGAAGGAATTTTTGTTGATAACAAAAAGGAAAAATCAGCAGAAAGTCTATGTATGTCAGCAGAAGCACTCCCTGTGTTGAAAAGGCTTTCATATTTTAGATTAGCAAAAATCCCATGAGAAGGCATGCCCGGATGGTTTCGGGTATCTACCTCAATTTCACTTCGATAACCTATGTAGTTAAAGTCCTGATAAATACGCTGTTGGTCTCGATCACTTTGGGGGGAATTGATAAATCCATTTTTTGGCTCCTCCAGATCGTATCTGAAAAACTCAGGGCCTATTTTAAACGAACCCTTTTGACCAAGCTTTCTGCTTAGGAATATATAATTAAGTGAGCGTTCGTATTGGATTCGATAGAAATCTATTTCGTCATCAAACCCTGCGGCTACATTTCCCCCATTGTAATCGAAAACCGATTCATTGCCCATTCCAAAGTAGTTGGATACGCCGAAAGGTCGCTGAAAGGCCAAATCAGCACCCAAATCCCATTTGCCCACCACATCAGTAAATGTGCCTTTGTAATACAGGTGAAATGCTCCGGTTTCTAATGCAATATTTCCCTTGAGGGAGTGCCTCTGGGCGAATGGATCTTTGCGCCAGGCTTCCTTCGTAAGTAAAAATCCAGCTCCTAGAAAAAGCCCGTCATCAGGGTTGAACTCAACACTTACCAAAGGGATCATTTTGTCATACTTAAAACCTTTTCTATTGTAGACATTTACTTCAGTGTTATCACTTAGCTTGTTTCTAGTTGTGGCAGACGGAGTAAGCTCAGTATTCTTTTTGAGATCGTAAACGACCGTTTTGTTTATCAAGCCCTTTACATTTGATTTATCAACAATCGCGTCTTTATCTTCTCCTCCGATGATCCTGATTCGGATTCCTTTGTCAACGTCCCCAGTCAATTCAAATTTGTCTTCTCCTCCTAAGCCATAAAGCCTTACCTCATCAGTTTCTATTGATAAAAAGGTTCGCTGATAGAGGACCTGTTCTATTTCTCCTTTCTTGCTGATTTTTCTAACTGTTACTTTAGTCTGGTCGTTGCTCAATCTTTCTACTTGAAAAAGCTCATTCTTTTCCGAGCCGATAATTTCCACCTCTTTGGATAAAAAAAGGTAATGAATACGTGCAAACCTACTCATGTCGTCGCGTCTGGCTTTTAAAATTTCTGCAGTCTTCTCCGCTGCTTTCTCTTGAATCTCTTCAGGCCAACTGTCAAAGGCTTTGTCAATTTCTTCGTCAGACAATTTGTCTTTCAAAAAACGTATTTGCTCTTCCCAGTCTGACCATTCCAACTCATTGGTAAAGCTTCTATCAAAAAAACGCCCGCTGGTATTGAAGCCTGGGGGATACTTCATTTCTTTATAAAACCCTTCGATATTTGGTAGTGCCCACTTCCTTGAAGCAAACTTTGAGAGTAATCCGTCAACAGCAAAGAACGCCTGATCTCTGTCTCTTGGGATCGGTCTCCATGTATGCCCTTTTCCATCCTCCTTGTCTTTTGCGACCCACCTCCATTGGTCATCATGGCGGTCCCAATCAGCTATGATCATATCAAACAAGCGGGTTCTCAGAGCGAAAGATTGGTCCAGGGTTTCATCATTGTCTTTACGCAGTTCTATCAGCATGTCATCCGTGCCTTTTACATCTTCTCCAAGTCCGAAATGTGGCTCAACAGCTGCCTCATCATTGGGTCTTTCTTCATAAAGCGCAACTGTTCCCTTCAGCAATTCAGTGTACTCTCCAAATCGTGGATCATTGGGTATGAAAACCATCTTTGGGTTGGTATGATAGATTCCGATAGCTTCTGCAAGTGGGGGAATTGCGAAAGCTCCATAAGGGTTGGCCCCAGAAATTTGATCTTGAATGACATCTGCTGCCAGAGATTTTTGCAACTCTAGAGGGATGAGTTTTTCGGTGTACTTATCCAGAGAACGCAGAACATATTGCCTTCCATCTGCTGCTTCCATCCTTAAAGAACGGGTCTGGAAACCGCCACCCATTTTTAGCACTTTCAACCCTCCATGCTCACTTCCAAGATCAAACACAGGCATTTCGACAGGGGTCTCCCACAAGTCGCGATAGTTGACCCCAAGCCAAAACTGTTTTTTAGCATTGGCCCCAGAGTATAGGGTGCTGATGGGAACAACCACCGTACTGTCACTGAAATCACCAACTTTATGATCTAGTTTCTCCAACTTGACGGCTTTGCTATAAAGCACTTCATTTCTTATGAGTTGGTTTTTCTCTCCATCATAGAAAGCCAATGATACATCTCCTGATGTACTGTAGTTGAGCTTAGCAAAACCCTTGACTGACTGTGCAAATTGAGATCCCTTTCCTGTCGCGACATGTGAAGTTTTGGAGCCTGAACCGCTCGTTACATAATGATGATTCCCTTTTCTTATGTATTGTAGTGAATGCTCATGCCCGTTGGCATAAACAATATTCTCACTTTCGTCCATGGCTTCTACTATTGCGTTTCGCACAAGACGATATCTTGGATGAGCAATATCTTGCCTGCTTCCTATAAACTTCCTGAAGGTTGGGTAAATGCTTCCCAGAACAGGCAGTGGGATGTAAAGCTTCTTGTTGACATCAGTCAGAGGAAATATGTGCTGCTTAAAAGTGTATTTCCCTCCGTGCGGACCATAAGAATACATTGGATGATGGCCAACTATTAGCACATGCTTATTCTTATTTTGGGAAATGACCTGTTCCAATTGAAGAATCGCATCTGTCGTTGACTTAGCATCACAACCATTTTCATCATTTGGTTTATCCCAAGGATGAAGAAGGTATTGGGTATCTAAAACCAACAACAAGACCTTATCGCTTAAGGCTACTTCTATTGGACCTGGACAGGCTCCTCTTGGTAAGAAACTAACATTATCGCCCATATACTCATCTACAAAATCCTGCATATTTTGAATCTGCTGCGCCCCATCTTTTTTGCCTTTTTTCCAATCATGATTCCCAGGTATAATGATTGACCGACCGGGGAAGACCTTCATTAATTCCAAAGAGGGTTTTAGTTTATTTTCATACTCTTTTCTACTAATGTGTTCTTTAGAAGGAATGCCAATTGGGTACACATTGTCTCCAAGGAAAATGAGCACGTCCTGATCAGATGCATCCACAAATTGAGATTTGAGATATTCGAGATTGTTGTCTGTAGGAAAGGAAGGTTCTCCTGCATCACCTATTAAATAAACCGAAACTTCCTGTGCTTGAACCGAAGCTGTGAATGTGAAGCAGATAAGACTGCCGACCAGTAGAAGTGTTTTCATTTTATTGAAGCCTTAAATTCAAGAATATATCCTTTGGCTCCTCTGCCTTCAGAGCTAATGTACAAATCGCCATTTGGAGCAAAACAAATCCCTTCAGGTTGAGTAAATATCTTTGGGTCTAAGGGGTAGGTTCCCTTGATTTTTCCTTCTCTACTTAATACGATCATCAATTTACCGGCTGAAGAAATTATATAGATCAGGTCGTCCACAGGATTGATTGCTATACCTGAGGGTTTGAATTCCAAGGATTTCTCCCTGAGTGTTATTTCTCTATTGTCTTCTATAAAATTGATGATGTCCTTGATTCTAATATCAAAAACTGCTTCTTCATTGAATCTCTTGCTTTCCAATTCAAATGAATAGATCCCTTTTCCTTTTTGGTCTTGCCCTTTTATATTTCCCTTGGCTTTGCAAGCTATCAGCAGACTGTTTGATGTCGGATCGTAAGCAAGACCTTCAGTGTTATTTTCTGATGTCAGGCGTGTTTCAAACTTTTTAGTTTTAGAAGCATCATTTCTCAAATAATCAAATGAATATATGTCACCATCGCTTTCTAGAACATAAGCTTTACTATCCACTATTTCTATCCCTTCATAATCCCCTGAGTCCCAAAATTTTTCTGTTTTGACAACTTCCCTTTTCCCGAGATCATACTCATAGACTTTTCCACGTTCATCTTCAACACATAACAATCTGCCAGACTTGAGGTAGGTAAGTCCTGAAATTTCTGTGAGAGCATATGGAAGAAAGTGTTTTTCTAACGGATCAAGAAGGTCATAAGTGACCTTGAGATGATCGGTGATTAGTAGCTGGCTCTTTTCCTGAGAACCTGAGGTGCTAAAATTGCAACTCAGCTGAAGAACTCCATTTAAGGTCAGCGATAAAACAATAGCAATGGATTTAAGTAGATGCTTAAGATCGTTCATTCATTAAAAATATGATTATTTAACTATTACAGATAAATTGTAGTTCAATATTCTTGGAGACAATGACGTTTGACGAACACAATGTGTTGAATGAGGCACAAATATATGCACTCGGTATTCTGGAAAATGAACTCCCGGAGGATATCAGATATCATTCAGTAGATCATACTAAAATCGTTGTAGCTGCAGCTCAGGAAATCGGCGAGCAATGTCAGTTGTCCGATGACGAAATTGAAATAGTGATCTTGGCGGCTTGGTTTCATGATCTGGGCTATCGAAATGGGGGAAAAGACCATGAGTCTCAGGGTGCGGAGATGGCTAAATCATTTTTGGAGGGAAAGAATTATGATCCTCATAAAACGGCGCAGGTCATGTCCTGCATAATGGCTACCAAAATGCCACAATCTCCGAAAAACAAAATGGAAGAAGTACTATGCGATGCAGACCTGATACACCTTGCTAAGGAAGATTACTTTGATCGGTCCCGCCTTTTATTAATGGAACTAAATGGGGCTATGGGTAAAAATATCCTGCCAAAGGAGTGGATGGGTATGAACTGTGATTTTATCACTAATCACCAATATTTTACTGAGTACGCACGTGAAAAATACGCTCCAATCAAATGGAAAAATCTGGATAAAGCCAAGAAAAAGATGAAGGCTATGAAGAAAAAAGATAGCGAAATATCTAAGCTTGAAGCAGAAATAGAAAAGCTAAAACAAAAGACTAAAAAAGAAAAAGAAAGTACACCAACACGTGGAGTTGAAACCATGTTTCGACTAACCTCCAAGAACCATCTTGACCTTAGTTCTATGGCCGATAATAAGGCCAACATCATGATCTCAGTCAATTCTATTATTTTATCAGTAATCGTAACTGTTCTTATCCGCAAGTTGGAAGAGTACCCTCACTTGACTGTTCCAGCACTAATTATGACTACCGTATGTCTGGTGACCATTATTTTTTCAATTTTAGCGACCAGACCAAATGTATCTAAGGGTGTATTTACAGAAGATGATATTAATAATAGGAAAACCAATCTTCTTTTTTTTGGCAATTTTCATAAAATGAAAAGGGAGCAATATGAATGGGGTATGAAGGAAATGATGAAAGACTCGGATTACTTATATACTTCCCTTATAAGAGATATCTATTATTTGGGAGTAGTCCTCGGTGAAAAATATAGGCTTCTAAGGATCGCTTACACTATATTCATGTTTGGGATAGTCATTGCTGTTATCTCCTTCATAATTGCTGAACATTTTTTTCGCGAGCCAGGGCTCTATTGAGTAGAATCAGCCTTCTGCGAATGTGGCCGAGCATCCTATTTTCATCAGAGTCGGAGGCTTAATTGAGTTTAAATTGAATCTATCCAATATCAAAAGGTCATCTAGGATCCTTAGTCAATCAGGGTGGAGCGTTTCGATTACTTCCAGCAGTTTTTTTGCTATTAACGGCTTTGGTACATAATAATCCATGCCAGCTTCCTTACATTCAAATTCATTTTCGTACGCCGAGCATGCTATAATGGGGATAGTTTTCACAGCATTAGAAAAAGATCCACTTCGAATCCTTTTTGTTGTTTCTAATCCGTTCAGTTCTGGCATTTGAACATCCATTAGGATGAAATCAAACTTTTCCTTCTCCAGTATGTCCAGTGCTTCTAGACCATTAGAAACTACTGTGCTGTCAAAATTTAACTTTTTTATTATGTGATGAGCCACTTGCTGATTGAGCAGGTTATCTTCAACAATTAAGGCCTTGCCATTTTTCTTTGAAGAATGACTTATGTCATAAGCTGGGCTTCTTCTAGATGATTTATGATCTTCATTTGCCTGGCCAGATTCCAACATCACATAAAATGAAAAAGTACTTCCTTCACCCTTATGGCTCTTTACGTCAATCCTTCCATTCATAATCTGAATGAGTCTTTTTGCAATTGAAAGTACAATGCCAGCATATGCTATTGCAGATGTGTTGTCCACTTTTGAGAAGTCTTCAAAAATGATTTTCATTTTATTGGCAGATATTCCTATCCCGTTATCAGAAATTTCAAAATTCAGCATAATATCTTTATTTCCTGCCAATTGAGCTGCATTCAACAGCTTGAACGTAACACTTCCTATGGGTCTGTTGAATTTAATAGCATTGCTTAAAATGTTGGATAGGATCTGCTCTAGACCATTTGGGTTTCCAAAGAGGATTTCTGGAGCATTATCAGAAATTTCCCATTGAAAATAAATCTCTTTTTGATTTGCCAAGTTTTTGTAACGTGATGCCACATCCTTTAGCAATTCCCAGAGGTTAAAATTTTTGTGTTCTGATTCGACAGCACCGCCTTGTAATTTGGAGACACTAATCAAATCATTTATTAATTTTAGTAATACCTCTGACGAAAGCCTGGGAGTCTCCAAAAGCATTTTTTGCTTATCATCGAGAGATGTTTCTAGCGCCATATCAATCATCCCCATGATACTATTAAGTGGGGTTTTCATCTTGTGAGATATATTGACGAGAAATTGGGTCTTTGCAATTGATGCTTCTTCTATTAGCACTTTCGCTTCATTTAGTTGGTGATTTTTTTCGAGAATTTCATTGTCTAATTTTTTTCGATCAGTAATTTCATGTGATATCCCGAACGTTCCTGTCACATTTTCATCAAAGTATGGGAACTTACTTGTATTGAACCAATTTAAATGGCCCTCTTTAACCAAACCAGACTCCTCTTGAAGAATGATTGATTCTTTGGTTTGCATAATATTGCGTTTGTCTTGAAACCTCTCTTCACCATCTTTTTCTTAATAGAGATCTGCATTACTTTTATTTAAGATATCCTAAGCTGATGTGTAGCCGTGACCCTCGACCATTGCCTTATTCACATCTAAAAATCGGCTTTCAACATCTTTGAAGTATACACGATGTGGTATGTTATTCATAAGTGTCTCAAACATTGCCTCACGAGAATCGCTCCCCGAATTTGCAATATGAATACAACTCCAAATGGCATTCAACTCTCCAGAATCTGAAAGTAGTAGATAATGCACCTCTTCATGATCGTGTCCCTTTTGGATAAGAGTCTGCGATGAGAACCCATTTTCCTCAACCTCTTTTAATAGCTGCTTTTTGACTTTTAAGAAAGCTGCTTTGGATTCCCATTTACTCCATGGAGCATCATACAGGTTTTTTCCTATAAGGTCATCAGGTTTTGCCCCCAATAAATGACCCGTTTGCTTACTGGTTTGTATGACCTTAAAATCCAGGTCAAAAAGTATATTGATTCCTGCAGCTCCATAAAGAAGCCCAAGCAGTACTTTGCTGTCTTTGATAATCATAAATTTCCCTAGCTGAGTTGAAGATCTTTAGGGGATCTAACCGTTCTTCTTTCCAAAACAAGAATAAAATCGTTCAACAGGTCTATCCTTACGTTGAAGATCAGAAATTCAGGTGGAAAAATGAAGGATTTGATGCTGCAGTAAGGGTTCTAAAAAAGGCTCATTTCAGACAAAATACTACCAAACAAAAAAGGCTCCCATTGGGAGCCTTTAATATTTTTAGTTGGCTACAAATTCCTTGAGCCTTCTGTTTTTGCTAGGTTCTCTTAGTTTCTGTAGTGCTTTTTCTCTGATTTGTCTTACTCGCTCACGTGTCAAGCCCATTGCATCACCAATTTCTTCCAAGGTATATGGATTGTCATGACCGATACCGAAGCTCATCATGATGACTTCTCTCTCTCTTGCAGTAAGTGTAGAAAGCGCACGAAGTGTTTCTACTTTCAAAGAATCATTAAAAACCAACTCACCATCAGTAGGTCCAGTAGTATGATTTTCCAATACATCCAAAAGTGAACCTGACTCATCTTCACCAAATGGAGCATCCATCGACATTTGCTTCACCTCAGCACCAAGTGTGTTTCTCACTTCACTTGGCTTCATTTCCAGTACTTCTGCCAATTCTTCTTCAGTAGGCTCACGCTCAAATTTTTGCTCCAGCTCGGCATATGCTCTCCTGATTTGGTTGATCGCACCGGACTTGTTCATTGGCAAACGAACAATTCTTGACTGCTCCGCCAATGCTTGCATGATTGACTGACGAATCCACCATACGGCGTAGGAGATAAACTTAAATCCCTTTGTTTCGTCAAATTTCTTTGCTGCTTTGATCAAACCTAAGTTTCCCTCATTGATCAAGTCATTCAAAGGCAAACTTCTGTTTTGATATTGCTTAGCCACAGAAACCACAAATCGAAGATTTGCTTTTACTAATTTCTCTAATGCCAACTCGTCTCCCTCACGGATCCTTTGGGCCAATGTAACCTCCTCATCAGGAGTAATCATAGGCACGTTGCTCACCTCAGTGAAGTATTTCTCAAGAGTGTGGCTTTCCCGTCTGTTGGTAATAGATTGGGTAATCTTCAGTTGTCGCATATGCTAAGGGTCTATCCTTTTATTTTTAATTGTTCTTGTCTTGCAAAATATCAGACTTCAAGTAAAGAAGCAATGACTGATATTCAAATTTTTGTCTCTATGTAAATTGTCAATTACACTAAAGTGAACCGCGAATTTACGTTTAATATTCGTTGGAGTCAAGTAAATCTTTTCAAATCCAACATTAATCAAACCAAAATATTATGAACTTGGTTTCGAAAAGGTGAAAATATTAGATGAATGGGTTTATTTTAGGTGTCAAACTGCTCCTTATGTATATTTTGATGATAAAGGGAATGTTGGGTTTTTCCTTTTATCCCGAAATCAATGTTGGCTATGTGCTAGCCAAGTGATGAAGCAGGGCCTGAGCCAGTAGCATCCAAATCCTCCTCCAACTGAACTATCTCAATGGTAGTTTCCTCCCGCAATCGATCATCCTGGAAATACACATTGTGCCATGCAATCATAAAGCCCACAATGCAGGCGCAGAGGAAACGCTAAACTTTTTTTTAAAAATTCTTCCACCTAATTTTTGATTAGTCCCCTGCCGGACATCCTTCTTCACAAGGGTGACTTTTTCATTTTGAAGTTATTCTACTTTCACTTCATCCAGATTGATAAACTCTATCTGGTTGTCGTTACTCAAAGTGATTCCTATAACTGTATCCTTTTTGACTTTTCCGCTTAGGATTTCCTTAGACAATTCATTCAGAATCTCACTTTGTAGCAGTCGTTTCAATGGTCTGGCTCCAAACTGTGGATCAAATCCCACTTTACCTAATTGCTCCAATACTTTGTCATCTGCCTCGATCTTGATGCCATTTTCTTCCAACCTTTTTTGGATCAACTTAAATTGGATTCCCACTATTTTCCTCAAATCCTTTCTGCTTAGCGGACGGAACATGATTGTCTCATCCACGCGGTTAAGAAACTCAGGCCGCACCGATCTTCGTAACAATTCGAACACTTCACCTTTTGTGTCCTCGATGACTTGTTCTGCATTTTCATCGTTCAGCTTTTCAAATCGATCCTGGATCAAGCTCGAACCAATATTGGTGGTCATGATGATAATTGCATTTTTGAAGTTGGCCACACGTCCTTTGTTATCGGTGAGTCGACCGTCATCCAATACCTGAAGCAGGATGTTAAAAACATCTGGATGTGCTTTCTCTATTTCATCCAACAAAATAACGCTGTAAGGTTTTCTCCTTACTGCTTCGGTCAACTGCCCCCCTTCATCATAACCGACATATCCCGGCGGTGCTCCGATCAAGCGACTTACCGCATGTCTTTCCTGATATTCAGACATATCGATACGAATCATGGCATTTTCATCATTGAACAGATATTCGGCAAGTGTCTTTGCCAACTCCGTTTTTCCAACGCCTGTTGTCCCCAAAAAAATGAAGGAACCAATGGGCCGATTTGGGTCCTGCAGCCCTGCCCTACTCCGTCTCACTGCATCAGCTACCGCAGTGATTGCCTCAGATTGGCCTGCTACTCTTTTGCCCAGATATTCTTCCAGGCGAAGGAGTTTATCCTTTTCACTTTGAAGCATTTTGGAAACCGGAATTCCGGTCCACTTAGCTACTATCTCCGCAATGTCCTCCGCATCTACTTCTTCTTTTAATAGGGATTTTTCTCCCTGCATATCCACCAGTTGTTTGGTGAAAGTGATGAGGTTTTTTTCTGCTTCCACTATTTTGCCATACCTGATCTCTGCTACTTTGCCAAAATCTCCAGATCTCTCCGCTTGTTCCGCTTCGATTTTAAACTTTTCGATATTCTCCTTCTCTAAGCGCAAGCCTTGAATCACACTCTTTTCATTCTCCCATTTCGCTCTTAGCTCATTCCTTTTGCCAGTCAGATTGGCAATTTCCCGACTTAGCTCTGTTTCTTTCGCCTTGTTTTTTTCTCTCCTGATCGCTTCCCTTTCTATCTCAAACTGCATGATGCGGCGATTAAGTTCATCCAATTCTTCAGGCAAAGAATCAATCTCAATCCTCAATTTGGAGGCTGCCTCGTCCATCAGGTCGATGGCTTTGTCGGGCAGAAAACGATCTGTAATGTACCTATTGGAAAGCTCCACTGCGGCTATAACTGCATCGTCTTTCACGCGCACTCCATGGTGCACTTCATATTTATCTTTGATTCCACGAAGAATGGAGATGGCATCTACTACTGACGGCTCATCCACAACCACGGTCTGAAATCTCCTTTCGAGTGCCTTGTCTTTTTCCACATACTTCTGATATTCCTTCAGTGTGGTTGCCCCAATGGCATGTAGTTCACCTCGCGCCAAAGCTGGCTTCAGTAGGTTGGCCGCATCCATGGCACCTTCACCACCTCCAGCTCCTATGAGTGTATGGATTTCATCAATGAACAAAATAATTTCTCCATCGCTATCGGTGACCTCTTTGATGACTGATTTCAATCTTTCCTCAAACTCGCCTTTGAATTTGGCTCCAGCCACCAAAAGACCCATATCCAGCGAGATGATTAATTTTGATTTGAGGTTTTCAGGCACATCGCCATCTACAATTCGTTGGGCCAAACCTTCAACAATTGCTGTTTTACCAACACCCGGTTCTCCAATCAGAATGGGATTGTTCTTGGTTCTTCTCGCCAAAATCTGCAACACCCGACGGATCTCTTCATCACGACCAATCACAGGATCTATTTTTCCGATTTTGGCTAATTCATTAAGGTTTATAGAATACCGCTCCAGTGATCTGTATTTGGATTCCGCATTTTGGTCGGTCACTTTCTGACCTCCCCTAAGTTCTTTGATCGAAGCAATGGCGCCCTTTTCGGTAAACCCTACGTCCTTCAGGATTTGGGCAGTATTATCGCTTCCAGCCAAAACACCCAAAATGATGTGCTCCACTGCGACAAATTCATCACCAAAATCTTTGAGATATTTTTCTGCTTTTTGTAATACAGCGTGTGCCGAATTAGATAAATACGGCTGCCCACCGGTAACTTTTGGATACGTTTTGATAAGCTCATCTAATTTAGTATCGAGCAACATTTTGGTTGTGCCCAGCTTCTTGAGCAAGAATGAAATCATGTTTTCATCTGATTGAAGAATCGCCTTCATCAGGTGACCAGTTTCGATGACTTGTTGCCCGCTGATGGAAGCGATATCAGTTGCCTTCTGAATGGCTTCTTGTGATTTTATAGTATAGTTATTGAAATTCATGATTGCTCTCAATTATTGTACAATCCAATGAGATCAAAAGCCAAGCCACAGGATTTATAGGACTATTTCAAGTCATTATGTCCGATAAGAGAAAGGAAAAATTGTTTTTTAAGTCAGAAAGACAGAAGTATTTCTATTTGAAATGAGATTTGTTGGTGCCTTCGCGAAATCGAAATGCATACATCACACTTATAACCATCTGATCAGCGGATCTGCTCTCTGCCAGCCCTTTATTCAAAGAGCTGAAATATTTAGTTTCTAGCAACAAATATGATCCTTTCAGGTTTTTTTTGAGGGCCAAACCAGGTGCAAAATAGCCATTGCCTTGCATACTTTCACGATAAACAGGTTCATTGGCTGCTGTGTAATAGGTCACATATAAAAAATTTTGTGTGCGAAAGGACAAATCTGCAGTTAGGTATATGTCTGCAAAAGAAAGTTTCTTAATCTGATAACCCACACCCAAATTGGCAAACAAATACCTTTCATCTTTTACCTCCACATCTCGTCCATTCACAACGTATTGCATACCATCCGCCTTAATAAATCGTACACCAAAAGCGGCTTTTATCAAAAACTTGTCAGCTGACCAGGCATATCCTGCTCCCAACTCTGTCCCGATTTTCGCACCTTGATCTCCAAAGGTCACATTTGTACTGACCTGAACTGTGAGAGCATCATTTTTATATTTTTTGGTTTGCAAAATGATATTGTAATATTTCTGAATAGCATATTTATCCAATGAATTTTCATTGAGTCTGGTCCAAATTTTTGAAACACCGGCATAATGTTCAATCAACGCCAATTCAAGTGGTTTCCATTTTCTTTCATTCATTAAATCAGCAAAAGCAACCTGCATTTTTATATCAAAAAGTTGAGTATTTTCATCTACTCGGGAATAAGATGGTGCATGATAATAGGGCACCAGGGACTGAGATTCCTTTTTGTCAAATGCCAACAGAAACCCTATGATATTGGCATCATATAGACTATCGGCCAATGTCCCCTTTCTAATAGATTGAAATATTTTGAGTCTAAAAAGCTCTTCATTATCTGATGCATTTTTATCCCATATTCGAATAGCTTCGTCCAGTTTCTGATCACTATTTTCATCCAATGCCTCTTTGGCTGCAAGCATTGCTTCCTCTCGGATTTTTAAAGCCACCCGGCTTTGAGCCAAACCATCAAAAGTGATCACTAGAAGAAATAGAAAAAATAATAACTTGTTTTTCATCTACAATAAATATAGCCAGAAAGTAAACAGCTCAATGATATCGAATTTAGAAACGAAACTATAACCAGCCTGCACAAGAATCTTTAAATTGAATTGTCATATTTTAGCTATTCAGATAACAACCCAATCCAATGAAATTTTTCCCCATAGCCCTTATTATCCTTTTTGTAGGCTGTGCCGAACACACTTCGAGTGATCAGCTTATCAGAATTCCATATCAAAGTGACGCTACCGGAATGGAGCGAGACTTCTTTGTTTACCTTCCCAAGGGATATGAAGAAGCTATAGAAAACCTCCCCGTATTGCTTTTTCTACATGGAAATGGAGAGCGCGGCGATGGTAAAGAAGAATTAGATTATGTGAAAATTCATGGCCCTTTGTATGAAGTTTGGACCCAGAAAAGGGATTTGCCTTTTATTATGATTGTACCTCAGTTGCCTATGTTTGGAATGGACAGCCTGGCCGATTACATCCGAAACCGGACCAGGGATCAAATTCCCGAAAGGCTGGAAGCAGGTGTCCCCGCCAGACCAAATTCATTCCCGACCAATGAAATCATGAGTGGCGATCCTCCTGACACTTTGTTTGATGTGGGTGCCGAAGGTTTACCCGCAGGCTGGCCATTGATAGAAGACGAATTGCTTTGGATGATTGATTATGTATTAAAAACCTATAAGGCTGATGCCTCCAGAATGTACCTAACCGGCTTGAGTTATGGGGGATTCGGTAGCTGGTACATGGCAAGTAAAAATCCGGAGCGTTTTGCAGCAGTTGCGCCCGTCGTTGGTTGGGGGCATCCTGATCTCATGCATTCAATTGCTCAAAATCAAATTCCAGTTTGGGCATTTGCAGGTGGCCGTGACCCTGTGGTTCGGGCAAAATATTTTTATCCGGGTATAAACAAACTGGAGTCTCTGGGATTGAAAGAACTGCGGTTTACAGTACACGAAGATATGGGTCATGACGCTTGGACCACAGTTTATGGCGGTGATGACCTTTACAATTGGATGCTTCAATTCAGCACAAAACCATGATGGAAAAAGCAACAAGAAGAAAATTTATAAGCAAAGCGGCAGCAGCGGCGGTGGGATTCACAGCTGTAGGAATGACTGCCTGTGTGCCGGAAAAGGAAAAATCTGTCAACATCAATTTCAACAAAACCTATCGCTGGAAGATGACCACCACCTGGCCACCGAATTTCCCTGTGCTGGGAGAGGGCTGCAAGAAGCTGGCCGAATGGGTTAGAACAATGTCCGGTGGTCGAATGGAAATCACTGTGTTTGGTGGTGGTGAACTCATTCCGGCACTAGAAGGATTTGATGCTGTGAGCAATGGAGCTGTGGAAATGAACCATGGCGCAGCATATTATTGGGCTGGAAAAATCACAGCTTCTCCTTTTTTCTGTGCCGTGCCTTTCGGAATGAATGCACAGCAAATGGGGGCATGGATTATATCTGGTGGTGGTCAAGAACTTTGGGAGGAACTCTATGCCCCTTTCAATCTGCTTCCACTGATTTGTGGGAATACTGGTGTTCAGATGGGTGGCTGGTTCAACAAGGAAATCAATACTCTAGAAGACGTCAAGGGTTTGAAAATGCGAATACCCGGACTTGGGGGTCAAGTGCTTTCAAAAGTTGGTGGAAGTCCAGTGACCGTTTCAGGTGGAGAAATCTACACCAACCTGGAGCGTGGAGTGATCGACGCTACAGAATGGATCGGGCCGTATCACGACTATAAAATGGGATTACATCAAGTAGCCAAATATTACTATTATCCGGGCTGGCATGAGCCAGGGCCAGTATTGGAAATGATCGTGAACAAAGACAAATTCAAGGCACTTCCCGAAGATTTACAGGAAATCATACGCACTGCTTGTTTCCGTTTGAATCGCTGGATGATGGCTGAATTTGATGCAAAAAATGGAGAATATCTACAGAAAATAATCAACGAATCATCAGTTGATATTCGACCATTTCCTGATGAAGTATTAGCAGGTTTGAGACGGGCAACAGAAGAAACGATTTCTGAAATTACAGCCAATGACCCAATGAGTAAAAAGGTATTTGAACATGCCCGGGATTTCCGCAGAAAGCTAAAGCCATGGGCTGATATCAGCGAGAAAGTTTATTATGAAAGTATTGGGTAAAAATCTAGGCTCAATTATCTATTGCAAATCCAAATCAAGTGAGGACTCACATGGGGATATGGTTTATCTCCATTGACCAAACATTCTCACTCAACTATACGATGAGATAAAAAAGTAGGCTGATTAATTTAACCCTTGACTCTTTTATCACCAATATCGGTTATCACCTCGATGGTCATAAGATCAACAAAGGCCAGTACAATTAACAAACGAAAAGTCTGCGAGCCACCAACTTTTGTGGAGCAAAATGATTGCTCCACATTGCAGCCAATTAGGTGTAAGTATCTGTAAATCTGTTGGTTTGTTTTTTTTATTTCTGGTTTGTGTACTACAGATTATCGTTTAATAAAAGCATAATGTTTGAACCCAAGTGCTTCATATTAAATCTTTTGGATTTCTTTCATCAGGTTCGGAAGACTTTCTGAATGAGATGCATTGATCTTCCAGATTGGTGCCAGTTGTGGTGACCATCTTTTGAGTGTTGGCTATTCTGATAAATATGCGCCACCCTAATTTTGGGATCAATTGTCATATGCCGTTTCCTAAATGCTATACACCTAACACGGGGACTCCAAGATATGGACGCTCACTGTAGGCGTTTTGAAGTTCTCCTATAAGACAACATCGGTGGGTCACCCTTAAAAATGGTTTCCACCATCTCAATTACAGCATGTAGAAATAATTTAACCAATGTTCTGCATCTCGGCAAACTATCTTATATGGCAGTTTGATATATTTATATTTTCAAGTACAAGATTGCCAAATCTGTGATTTGGCGGGCTTTCCAGAAAGCACTAAACTTCCATTTATCACCTATTCGAAATGATTTCACGCTGAATGTTGTGAGGCGCCTTTTAAAAGATCTTTAAATTTAATTGCCTCAGAGCGCCTTCAACCTTATTATTCAACACACTCAAAATTATTTGGTTTCCAGATGATGGTATCCTTAGTAAGGATACTAACTTCTATATCATCGTCTCCATTTCCAATAATTCCAACCAACTCGCCTGAACAATTGCGCACGGGTATTACGGTATTACAGTTGGGGCAACAGTTACCAAAAATAAAAACTGTCATGTTTTCATATTCTGCTTGAGATACATAAAAAAACTGCGAGAGCTCAGATTGCTCCAGAGTTTGAATTTCTGAAGCTAACCAATCCAGATCAGTAGTAGGATTATCCTCAGAGCAAATATTTTCGAACACATCGTCATCATTGCAAGCAAAGATTAAAAAAGAGGAAATGATAAGAAATAAGAAGTTTCTGTACATATATTTTATTTTTTAGTAAGTCACTTAAAATAGGTTAGAGGTTGGAACGGTTAACTGAAATAAACAAAAAAGGTGATTTTATGAGTTACAACTTCTATTCTCGTAAAGCCACGAGTTTAAACCCGTGGCTATAAAAATGAAGTACTCCGCCGTTGTTGGAGTTATCTACAACAACCATACAATATCAATCCTTGTCATGATGAGATAAAAAGGAATATGTTGATTCATTCTTCACCGAATAAGTACTAACAAATATCATATAAAAGATCATGCATAAAAAGTCAGGTTTTTCGTAACTTATAGTAATGTAAAAAACCAATAAAAATGTCTTTTGGAGGCCCGATTGATTCGATGATCAACAACTAAAAACTTAAAAACGATGGAACATAAAACATTTGTAAAAAAGGGAGACAAAGATCAATCCGAGAACAATCGAAACGCTTCGATGGCTATCAATTCAACACTTTATATTGGAGTTTTGATAACAATAGCCGCTATGACTTATATGACTGTCTATTTTTATGAAGCCGACGATATAATTCATCACTGGCTTCCCTTTATGGTGGCCGGTATTGTTTTGATTTTCATTAGTCAATTGATCAAATGGCTCTATTCTCAGAATTGACAATGTGGTTTCAAATCTCAATCTACGACCATGAAAACTGAAGAATCAAATCTAAATGGCCTAGAAGAAAATCTTCCGATCCGGAGCGAGACACAGCTCCATGCATTCTACCCTGTCTGTTTTGGAAGGCATAATTGAATACGATTTTAACGGATATCACTATCGGCTGGAGGAATTGAGAAAAGCCGGACAATCTGCCAAGGAATTTCTCTAACAACGTCAATTGTATCTTTCGGACCGCACAGGTGAGGTCATTCAAAAGGATTTTCTCAGGCTGGCCTATCCGGATAGATGGAAGTATAAAACCTGAGCGCGTTGGATTACTTTCGATATTCCCGATCAGCTTGGGATGAGAGGATGCAGCCGTCTATAGAAGTCATCCTTGGCAAACGAAACAAAGAAGGCACATGGAATGCACAAGCCAAGCATCCGGGCAGAACTCATTCGATATGGAAACGGCAGGAAAGCCAATTAGATGGAATACCCTGCGGGCACTGCGGATAATGAAAGACATAGCGCTTGCCTGACCTCTTTTAGGTTTTGGATGTAGGTATTGTCACCGACAAACTGATTCAGCGATCATCCGTTTGCTAGTCGTAGGACCAAAACGGAACAAGTGTGTTTGATTTCCAATGCGAAAAACAGCAAAATACCAGATAAATCATAGTTTGTTTGTTGGAGAAAACTCCTTACCTCCAACTTATGGTTCAGGCATTAACTTCAACTATTGAGAGGGATTTTACATTTATTTAACAGAAAAATTAGAACAACGACAATTAACCTTTTATATAAATGTGTACAAATTGTCATACAAAGGCAGTTATCTTTAGTTGTTCAATAATTACAAACTCATGAAATTTCTAAGACTACTGATCCCTAGTTTGGCTTTTATCCTCTTTTTGTCATGCGGCACGGAGACACCAATAGATTGCGCTATTTTCTCTGGAACTATTGAGAATCCTAAAGGCGACAAACTAACTGTACGTGGTGGTGACTTTGAGCAAATGATTGCTGTGGCTGAAGATGGTACATTTTCTGATACGCTACAAATCGAGGCTGGATATTTCATGTTTAATCATGCCGAAGGATCCAATTTCTACCTTGCTCCTGGTTACAGTCTATCTATGACTTTGAATACGACAGAATTCGATGAGAGCATCAAATACTCTGGAGAAGGTGCGGCGGTGAACAATTACCTGGCAGGCAAACTATTGAAAAAAGAAGAACTTATTCCAGATTCTAAAGCGCACTATATGCTTGAAGAAGCTGATTATGTAATCAGATCAGCCGAGTTGAAAACGGCTCATTTAGAAATGTTGGAAGCGTTGAAGGAGATAGATGCTTCTTTCTATGAATTGGAAAAACGAAATATCAAGTTCGACCACCTTGCCGCTCTGAAGGATTTTGAGGGGGCTCATGCTTATTACCTCGGTGATGACCAGTTCAAAGCGTCCAAAGGTCTACTCGATCCTCTTGCTGATGTCGATTACGATAATGCTGATGATTATAAAAATTTCTCTAGTTACAGAGATATGGTGGCAAGCAAGTACACTGACTACACCACCATAATGGGGAATCCAGATACGCTGATCACCCTCTACGACAATATCAAAAAATTGAAAAGTGAGAATATCCGAAATGGATTGATGAAGTCACTTCGCTACAGCATGTCACCATCTTTTAGTGCGCTAAAAACTCTTTATGATGGCATCATGGAAATCTCCACAGATGAAGAGTATAAAATGGAGATCACGGAAAAATATAATAAATTAAAGCATCTGGTTAAAGGAATGCCGGCTCCCAAATTCGACTATGTAAACCATGCCGGTGGCAAAATGAGCATGGATGACCTGAACGGGAAATATGTGTATTTCGATATCTGGGCCACTTGGTGCGGTCCTTGTATCCGAGAAATTCCTTACTTGAAAGAAGCAGAGGAAAAATACAAAAACGCCAACGTACAATTTGTAAGTATTTCTATTGACCCAATAAGTGATTTAGATAAATGGAAGAAGTTCATTGTCGATAAAGAATTGGTTGGAATCCAATTGTACGCAGTTGGAGATTGGAAGTCATCCATCATTAAAGATTATGCCATTGATGGCATTCCTAGATTTATTCTGGTCGACCCTGAGGGAAATATTGTGAGCGCTGATGCACCAAGGCCATCTGATCCGAAACTTGCAGAAATGTTAGATGATTTGATTTGAGGGTGTTGAAGAATAACCACATGATACATGGTATTTGCCGCTTAGAGGCTTGAGCCTTCATATTTACCAACTTTTTTTTATTCTCTCAAAAGCTTCCATAGCAGCACTAACAGCTCCTTCCATATATCCTGGACTATGTGTGGATGTTTCGGAACCTGAAAAAAATATTTTGTTATTGAAATAGGACTTCTTGAAAAGAGGGTGTCCATTATTTTGGTGTCCAAAAAGGGGGGACTCGGATGCCTTTTGAGTGAAGGGGTCGTTGGCCCACAGGTATTCATTGTAGCTCAAATAGTTTTTGGATTCTGCTCCAAAAACATCATAAAGCTGATTCATTACCATTTCTTTTCTTTGCGTTACACTCAAATAATTCATTGCAGGGTTTAGAAATCCGCAAAGCGCATACTTTGTTCCGCTCTCGTTGGTGTGGTCATAACACTCCACAAACGGGCCTTGATTGCTAACAATCATACTTGCCCTATTACTCCTTCTCCAATAGGGTTCGGCATACTCAACAGCAGCTTTGGTGGAGTCCTCCATCCATGTTTGAGTGTTTCCACCAACTCCATGTAATGGTACTGGAAGGCTTGGCACAAAATCAATATTGGAAGACCACAGTTTAGGAGGAAGCGCCAGTACTGCCTTGTCTCCTTGAAATGTCTGCCCCCCAGCGGTGATGACTTTTATTTGATCGTCTTGAACGGTTATTTCCTTTACTTCCTGGTTAAGGAAAATGGAGTCCTTATCAAGTAGGTCAGCCAGCTTGTTGATAAGTTGACTGGTGCCACCTGCCAATCTGTAACTTGGCACTTGCTGTGGCAGTGGGTAATTCGCACTATGGACTGAGCCGGGATCATAGAAATGATAAAAATCACCGTTGTACTGCAGAAAGGTGGTTAAGTTGAGTTCTTCAATTAATGAAAGCAACTGCGGATGTTGGCTACCAAACCAAGTAGCTCCCATTTCCAGAGGTGTACCGCCTACTGTAGTTTGCGTGAAGATGCGTCCACCGATTCTGTTTCGGGCTTCTATGATCCTATATGGAACGGCTAACTCCTTCAAGCGATAAGCGATAAGTAGTCCTGAAAGACCAGCTCCAATAATTAATACCACAACGCGCTATTTTGATTATTTAAAAGATATAAAAACAGCAACCTGAAGAAGTTGTTCCTGTAAATTTAGTTACGCATATGTTCTAAACGTTTTGCCAAGCCACGTTTTAATTCAGTTTAGGTTTAATGGGTTGTGGCCATTTTATCTTTTCTCAAGGCTATCAAACCCAAAATGGGACCCACAGCCAAGATTATGTAAATACTATTTGAACCAGCAAATTCGCTCATTAGATTAATTATTTGAATGCTGATTATGGTTATTGAAAAGCCAATACAATTTACAATTGTGAGGGCAGTTCCTTTTATTTTAGCTGGTGCATTTTGAGCTACTAAGGTTGAGAAAAGAGGCGAGTCCGCAATAACTACCATTCCCCAAAAAAGCAGAAAACCAATAAATAAACCTTCAGTTTTAACCATAAATATCAATGGAGAAACGAGACAACATGCGCACGATAAAACCAATGATATCACTGCAGTACGTTTCGTTCCAACTATTTGTGCGATCTGTCCACCAAGCACGCAAGCCAATCCACCTATTCCTATAATTAGGAATGACCAAAACGGAATATTAAATGCGATTTGGGGATGTTCAACGCTATAGGTTTTTAGCATGAGAGGCACAAATGCCCAAAAGGCATACAGCTCCCACATATGTCCAAAATAGCCAAAAGCTGCAGACCGAAACTTGCCATTCTGAAATACGCTAAAAAAGGCTGATAGATTTAGTTGTAGTCCAAGTTTTCGATAGGGCCCATCGGGAACCAAAATTATCATCAATAAACCACCCAATACTGCAAGGACTGAAGTTGCGATCAGTACAGATTGCCATGGAAATACATCAGTCATTCCTTTTAGCAGATGTGGAAATGCAGTACCCACAACCAATGCACCAACCAAAAAACCAAGTGACTTACCAAGTCCTTTTTCATAATAATCTGCAACTATTTTCATACCTACTGGATAGATCCCAGCAAGAAAAACTCCTGTTAAAAAACGTAGTGAAAGAATGCTCATCAGACTGTTACCTTCCCATACCACTGCCGCATTAAAAAGGGATCCGAGCAAGGCACTGATTAAAAATACTTTTGAAGGTGAAAAGCGGTCAGCAATAGTCAGAATAGCGAAGATGAGCGTGCCTAAAATAAATCCAAATTGTACCGCCGATGTTAAGTGCCCTAAAGCACTTTCTTCAAGGTTGAAATTTAGGACAAGATCGGTCATTACACCATTCCCGGCAAACCAAAGTGATGCACCGCAGAACTGCGAGAATACGATTATCGGAAGTATTAATTTAGACTGCTTCACTCAAATTTTTATTTAATTGCTCAATGGCACAGCTATGAGCAGCAGCGTCCAGCAGAGCATTATTTCTCATAGAGTTGCCTTTAGCGCATTTTTTATCTGTTCATTATTCGAGATATTGTTGGCAATATCTTTTGCCCAAGTCTGGTAGGTTAGTTTTGATGGATGCACTCCGTCACTGAAAAAGTCTTCTATTGATACATCAAGCTGCATTTTTTCAATCCATCCCAAAAATGTTAATTTCTCTTCAAAATAGAAAACATAACTATAATCATTGGCAATTGTCTTTAATTCCTGTCCAAGAATTTCAACCAAATTTCCAATTGTAAATTTGATCAGGGCTGTAAAAGCGGGGAATTCCTTAATTGGAGGCATATTACAAAACAATATTACTGCATCTGGGTATTTTGAATGAAGACTATCAATCAAGGCACGAATATCCGCATTCCATTTATTTGGATTGTTAAGAGTAAATGCATCATTGCCACCAAGTCCGATAATAATTAAGTCAATTTGTTCGACGTTGATTTTAGGTACTAATTTCTCGAGTACTCTTTTAGCTGTATAGCCGCTTCTGGCATATACTTTCCAAAAAATATTAACTCCAAATAGTTTTGATAATTCCTTTGCAAAGGTCCCTGTGAAACCTTCTTCATGAGTATCGACACCTACACCTGCCATGGTACTTTCACCGAGGGAGACTACTTGTAACTTTTTGTCAGTAGTCAAAAGTGGCAAACAAACACCTTCATTTCCTTCCGCCTCAGGCAATTTAGGAACACTCGCCTTTATTTTTTTCCCTTGGTAATACATCAATGGCAACAAGGGAATGGAAATCAAAGATCCAAGTAAGTACTTTAGGTTCATATGTTTCTTTTTAATAAAACGCCTTGACAAAATGAGTGCGCCCAGACTCTCCAAATGCTCGGATCTCTCAATTTGACTTCCTGCATTCTACAGAGAAAGTAGCACATTTAGTTTTATCTGATGTTAAGATTTTTTACCACCCAATATAGCGTACCAAGGGTGCGGCCGGCTAGGCATATAACCTATCAGCGATTGTCAGCAATCGATTTGACATTTAATGTTCTAAAAACACGAACT
>JBLICU010000015.1:0-52184 GCA_047632435.1 Cyclobacteriaceae bacterium | reverse complement strand
CAGCTTCTTTGGGATCCTCGTAATAAAGTCCGAATCGATATTCTGCTCCTAGTACCACCGGACATGACTGATCCGCATCAGTGCAGGTCATCAATGCTGCGAAATCAGTTTGAGGATTTTCAAGGCTGTCAAATTTTTTCGAATAACAGATCAAATCAGAAGCACTTTTGTCATAAGACACCTCATACTTAGGATTTTCTCCTCCCAGACTCAACACTCCAAATCCAGCACGATGGAGTGCATTGATGGCTCTTATATTAAAATCAGTTACTTCTGTTCCTCCCGAAAAAGTTTCGATTCCCCTTATCCCAAAATAAAAAGCAAGTGTGGATGCCCAGATTTGGGCCAAATGACTTCTTCGGGAATTATGGGTACAGATAAATACAAGCTTGACTGGTTTGTTTTGGCTTTTCTTTTCCAAAATGGAATTGGATATTTGATCCAATAGTTCGATTCTGGAAGTGGGAATTTGTTCAATGTTTTTCGGCAATTCTTCGATATAGCCTGACAATACGGAATTCATATATTTCTTAATTTTAAAACGATGAGAGACATTAACCACTCATCGCCAATTTAGTTCATCCTCAACAACAAGGAGCTGAGGCATGTTTTTTTTCATTTTGCTGAACATCATCAAGGAAATGATAAACTTCCCACTCATAACCATCAGGGTCACTGATCCAAAATTTGTTTTGAGTAGCATAACAACAAGCCGTATTTTCCTCCACCAGAGAAATGGCAAGTAGCTGACTCAATTCGCTTTTCTTAGCCTCAAGGCTTTCATTGCTTTCTACCCGAAATCCCAAATGACCAAAATCAGCACGTACTGCTTCTGGTTTTTGAATAAATGAAATTACCAAGCCAGGATTATCCAACTCAAATTTGGCATAGTCTTCCTTGATCTTCACTGGTTCCTGACCAAATAGTTTTTTGTAGAACGCCGCTGTTTGCTCAATATCTGATACAAACAAGCTGATGTGAAATTTAAATTGTTTTTCCATTTTTTTACTTTTTAGTTAAATGATTGATTAAAACAAACGGCACTATTCCTAGAATTTTCCAAAGGGATACCATTTGATATGATCCATTTGTAGCCGTCAGGGTCTTTAATTGAAAATTGATTTTTGAGTGTTTCACAATGCGAACTGATAGGCCATGCATAGAGGAATCTTTTCATTCGCTCATAAATGTGATCAAATGCCTCTGCCGAATCGAACTGAAGAAAATGCGACTCATGAGTCTGGGACAAATTTTCAGATTCTTGTAGTTCCAGCTGAAAATCATTGGATTGAAAATGAATCGAATCCAAACCGATAGTCGTGGGCATACGGTTGAACAATTGTCTGTAGAAAACCAGACTGTCATTGATGTTTTGAACGTAAAGAATCATATCGTTAAATTGCTATATTACGATGAATGAAGTCAAAAAAATGTCAACAGTAATTATTTGGATCAAATCCAGAAAATAGTTGGTCAAATCTGGTTTTGATTTTAGACCAAACTACACCATTGATGCAATAGCTCATAGCTGTGCCTTCTACTGTTCCCTTTATCACACCAAGGGATTTTAACTCTTTCAAATGCTGTGAAATAGTTGCCTGCGCTAGTCCAAGTTCTTGAACCAAATCGCTATTGATGCAAGCATTAGTTTTTACCAAATACTCAAGGATAGCAATTCTTGCCGGATGAGCAATCGCCTTGGCCATGATAGCGATTTCATTTTGACTCTCAGAAAAAAGATCTTTTTTTGTGATTCCCATGGCTTAAGTTAGTATTCATTGCAATATTACGATATATCATTTAGATTGTTTCCTTTTTAAAAAAAATAAACCCTGAAGAATCTAATCTTCAGGGTTCAATCTATTCTCAACAATAATTTTAAATGGCTAAGTCAAAATATCTTTATGCGCTCTTAAGTTCTAATCTTGCAGAATTTAATTCCATTACAATTTTATTAGCAAGACGCATCGTAAGCTCATCCAATTCATAGAGGATCATGAAATTATCAGCATTACTACTATGGGCAACAGTAGTTTCATAGTCAACTTTTGATCCGACCTGATAGCTTTTCAATTGTGGATTATACCAAATGAGATTCATAGTGTGGTCGATGTTTTGGACTGCTAAATTTGCAAAGATTTATTAAATCATTATGCCAAATAAATTCATAATCCTGCCAAATTGAACTTATCATGTGCCAACCAAAGCTAAATATTGGCAAATACAAAAGAATCAAAATTTTATTCGGGGAGTAAATCAATACTCAAATTTTATATCTCGCGACCTTCCCAATTAGCAAATAACTTAGGTAAATCCAAGGTCCGCCGTGTAGCAGCAAATCAAAATAATCCATAGTTTGCATCCCATTGGCCCCTCCCATTATCCATTTAATTTTACCCCAAAGATGTGGCTCAGGTATAAATGGTGCTAGTCCCAATGTCACTGATAATAGTAATGCCATTCCTATTTTTCTGTTTTCGGCTTGCATGTCAATCTTTAGAAACCACCATCCCACTTGCCATCCAATCACGCATTCCACCTTTGTAATTGTAAATTTTGCTGAAGCCAATGTCAACTATGCTCTGAGCAGCCGTGGTACTTCTGCCTCCGACGGCACAATAAACTACAACTGGAATATTTTTATCCAATGCTTCCATTTTCACCATGAAATTTGGGTCATGAATGCTGATCAACGATGCGTTTGGTAGGTGTCCAGCCTTGTATTCGTCTTCTGATCGAACATCCACTATTTGAATATTTTCTGCCTCCAAAGTTTTCATTACGTCCTGAGCATTATTCAAAATCAGGGAGTTAGAATTTGTAGTTTGTGATTGACAACTTAGAGAAAGGATCAGCAGCATCAATCCTGATAATTGTATAATAGATTTCATTATTTTTCGATTTTGAATCTTCAAATTAAACCAAATAATCATTCCTACTGTGTAACATTGGTCACACAGTAATTCAAACCCACGGAAGTTCATTTTGTGGCATTTTCTATTTGGATAAATTTTCCAAAAAATTACTGATCACAAGGGACAATTTCCTTAGAAATATCGCGCCGTGACTATTTTGGACTTGGAAAATACAAATCGATAATTGAGCATGATCTCATGTGAACCAGTATTTACGGATTGCAAATCGGTCACAGCAATATCTTTATTTTGGTTAAGCCCAGCATTTAAGTCCAAATGATGACTAATGACATCAAGTAAATTATGGAAATCCCATCTGGTTTACTATCTTCTGAAATCGCACATTTCTTTCTCGATCCCTTCGAATCGGATCATACCAGGGCTCGGATCTAATGAAGATAATAAACCATGATTTCTCTTTATACGCCTGTTCGAGAAGCTCCAACGCCTTGTCATATTCCTTAATGCCTATATGCACAAAAGCTCGCTGCACTGGTGGTAGATAGTTCTCCTGAGCTGCCTCCTCATAGTAATCCGCCATTTCTTTGGCCAGTGCTGTTTGGCCCGCTTGTCCGAGCGCATGACCCAAACCAGCTCCCACCTCCACTGTCCCATCTGACAGCTCAAAAGCTTTGTAATATGTTTCGATGGATTTGTCGTACTCTTTCAATTCGACATAGGCCATACCCAACCAATCATATCCCCAAGCCACCATGGTGTCCTTTGCCACAGCTTCTTTCATCAGGCTTTTCATCTCCTCAAAGCGACGCGCAAAGTAGAGCATAGAACCACGACCAATCATGAAATTGCCTTGCGTGTCCATACTTACAATGGTGTCTGACTGAGCCATGGCCTCATCGAAACGCCCCATAGCCGCGAGCCAGAGAGAATACCAGTGGCGGGCACTTAGGTTCATTGAGTCGGTGGAAATTGACTTGAGAAATGCCTTCTCCGAGGCTTGCCAATCCCAATCCAGAAAACTAAGAATTCCGGTAATTTTGTACACTTCGGAACTTGTCGAATCCAAAGCAAGGGCTTTTTTGAGCGCCATTTTCGCCATAGGCACAGATCCTTCTCGGGATGTAAAACCAAAAATGTAAATGATGACTTTCGTTTCAGCTAGTGCTAGCCAGGCGGTCACATCAGCCGAATCCAAAATTACTTTCTCTTCATAACCAGCAGCCAATTTTTCCCAATCATTTCTATGTTTGGCTCCAAGGGAACTGAGGATTTTCATGTCTAATCCCACAGGATCAGGACTGCTGCATGAAATAATCAAAACAATAATTAATAGGATGGGGCTAAAATTCATCGTGTCAAGGTTTTTACTTTTTATAATCTTTATTTCAGATGCTGATATATCCAGTCATAAATACTCTGATCAAACGGGCTGTAATCTGCGCTTTCATCTCCCATGCCCGAATCGTCATAAGTTCTCGCCCATGAGTTACACCGGGGTAAAACGTTAGTTTGGCCGGAATCTTGGGAAAGTAGGCATTGATGGAATCAATCATGGAGATGGAGCCGATGACATTCACGACATCATCCGCATCACCATGAAAAGCCCAAACGGCTAATTCCTGAAACTGAGCACCCGTAGTGGTATTTCCACAACCTGTCATAGGGACGATTGCCGACGTACATGCATCCACTGCTTTACCAGAAACATAATCAAAACATCCACTTGCTCCGATGCTCAAACCTGTCATATAAATCCGACGCTTATCCACATGGAGTTCCTCTATCAGAATTGTGATAAAATCATGCAGCGTATTGGCTAACCAAATTCCAGCAGTTTGAGGAACTACCACGATCATGGGGTTGGTAACCTTCCATTGATCTGCCTTGATCAACTTCGGTGCTCCATTCCAGAGGATGATGTTCATCCCGGCTGGGTTTGTGGAACTATTACCCCGCTCCCCAAGTCCATGTAAATGGATTAGAAGTGGGTAATCAGTTTTGGCCAATGAATCGTATTCTGGGGGCGTGTAGAACCAAAATCCGTACGGTGAATTGGTCTGGTACAAATAAAAGGCCTTCATCATCCCGGGTGTAAATACAAAAGGAACCCGTGGACTGGGCGGTGGCACAAATGGCTCATCGTCACCATCAAATCCGTTTTTGACCCAGCCGGGAATAGAATCACACTGAAAAGTAGAAGAATCTGGTCGACCCAATCCATCGCCATCTTTGTCGTAGTACCATGTCAACTCCAGACAGTCGCGCCCATTGTCAGACTCACAAGCAACTAAGCTTCCTATAGCAATTAAGAGTATGGCAGAGAGCTGTCTCATCATTCGTTGATCTCCAGCCAAAAAAAGCGGGGACGGTACATGTGTGGATATTTCAGGATGTCGTTGAAATAGTCAAACGAAATGGTGTTGTAGCTGATCAAGAGACGATTTTCGGAAGAAAGCACTGGATGTGCTTTTGCATTGTAAGGGATGATGCCAGGCGGTTCAGAAAGCTCGGGTACATGCCAAATTTTTTGAAGTGGGCCAAACGGACCGATCGGTGTTTCAGCAATTCGAATAGAAGTATATGCGCCGATTCCGTCCGATTGAAAAACCAATAAATACCTGCCATCGGCTAGTGGAGTAAGGCTCACTTCGTTGGACACCCGATCAGTAATTGGCTCCACGTTTTTGATATTTTCATCCCAGCTTTTCCCATTCCAAAACCGCCATTTTGAAGATTCCTTAATATCTGCCGGTTTCACTCTGGAAACAACCAAATGTTTGCCCGGATCAATCAAACCATAGATATATAAATAGCCATCAGGATTTGGTGCGCCTGCCTCCTCAGTATTCACATAAATACCCGAACCAAATGTGCCTTTGCCCAGACTATCAATATCTATGTAAAGCGGTAGATCAATTTGCTGCTGGCTGGAAAAGGGTGCCTGACTTCCTTTCGGAATGGTGATTAAAGTCACTCCTCTAATTTCAAAATCCCAGGAAGCCTCGCTTTTATCAAAAACACGATAACCAAAAATATTGATGGAATTGTTGTCCTCCTGATTGACAAAACCATCTCCAAACCAATAGTATTCGCCCTGCTGCGTATTGGGCGTGTTTGGTTCGAAGTAATTGAGCGCATTGCCCTTAGCATCCTGTTTATAGGAAATTCGAACCGACTCCTCTGAAGGATCAATGCCAGTCACCCATGCAAAGGAATTGTTGACCATTTTGAAATTCTCCACTGCTGTATCTCCCAAAACTGTTCCTGTCATGGTGTCCGAAAAGTACATTAGCACCGAATCCTCCGTTCCAGCCCCTACGTTTTCTTTTCCCGAAAGGGTCATGGTAAAAATACCATCTGCACCGAACCAACCTTGATCTCTATCAAATAAATCTGTCCATTCAGGAGCCGCTGTTACGGTGAAATTCGTGAGGGTGTCGGTTTTCAATTCATTTGATCCACCCTGTTTTGAGGGAGAGGAACACCCGATGATGCCCGCCAATGCAAATCCGATCAAGTACCTTTTCATGATGTGATTATTTAGTTTCTCCATCCGCCGATTTTGACAAAATAGGGTCTGTAATTATCGGCGCTCTTGAAGAGATCGTTGAAATCAAAGCTATTGACATTGTAGGAAACCAATAGGGAATCCTCGTAGATGTGATTATGTGCGAAGGCATTGTAGGTGAAAATATCTCCGCCTGTTTCGGGTGTGCAGTAAACTATTTTTCCGTTTGTAAAAACCCCTTCAGGACCATCTGAAGTGTATATAGAAATCTGCGGCCCGAATAGGTTGTGCTGCGTGAGGAAATAATAATTACCCGCATCTTTCCAGATCGAAAACTGCTCCGAAACACCTTGAAAAATACTTGCCGAACTTCCTGAATCAGTCGTCCAATCTGCACCATCGTAATACTCCCATGTCTGGCTCAAGTCTGCATTGGTGCGAGCCACGTAGAGATATTTTTCTGGATTAGGTGCTCGAACGCCATATACATAAGTAAAATCCGTATCCTCCATGATGGCCGCCCCCCAGGATATGGTTGGATCTGCAAACAAACGCTGATTGGACTCAATCTCAAGTGTTTCTGGATTGATGGTGAGAATATCTATAGATGTGCGAAAAAAGTCCCACATACCACCTCCTCCGGTTCCAAAACCATGCATAAACAAATACAGTTTTCCATTGGAAACTGTGCCGTCTCCCGGCCAGTACCAGTCACCTTCCTCTGGTGGTTTGGCAAAAGCTTGTGGATTGGTTTTCGTTCCCCCATGAAAGGTTTGCAGATTGTTTTCATCCTGCATAACGAGTGTATTATTAATCAATCGGAAGGAAGGTCGCGAACGATCCTCACTCACCTGATCAATGAACGAATCCCCAAACACCCAGAGGGTTTTACCATTTTTTAGATCAATAGAATAGGTTGCGTCCCCTCCTGTCCAGCCGGTGGTGCATGTGAAAAGATCAATGTATGAAGAGTCGCGGCAGACGTAAACGGACTTGTCCCAGCACGTACTTTGTTCGCAAAAAATTGGTTCCTCCACAATAGGAACCGTAGGGGATTCTTCCTTTTTGCAACCAAAAAATGCAATACACAAAATCATCCATATGGTGGCCAAGCGAATCATTAGGGCTTGATATAGGGTTTGATGATTTTAACCCATTCGAGGTAACCCAAGCCGTTCACGTGTAATCCGTCGATGCTGTATTTCTTACTCAGCTTTCCGTTCTCGTCAGAAAAGGTGGGAACCAGATCAATATAGATAAGTCCTATTTCTTCACAATGTGATTTCAATTGCTTGTTGATTTCAAGAATGCTGGCATTCGGTCTAGTCCAGTGAACGGCATCTTCCACGGGCAACACAGATTGCATGATAATTTCGGTATTTGGTGTATCCTTTTGAATCTGGGCGATTATTTTTTTGAGATTTGCCGCCACATAATCTACCGACTTGCCAAAGGCCAGATCATTCGTGCCAATCATAATGAAGACCTGCTTCGGTTGAGATCGAGTAATTTCCGTGAGCCGCCCAAGCACACCATCGGTATCATCTCCGCCAATTCCGCGATTTTTGATGTTGGGGTTTCCATCAAACAATTCGAACCATTCCGCACCATCGGTAATGCTATTTCCTAAGAAAATAATTTCATCGGGAGTATCCGGCAGAGTTTCGAAATGCTCCTTTTTATGATAATAATAGGCTTTCATAGCGCGATTCCACTCCGCCATTTCTTCTGCAAACTGATCATAGGCCATGATGGTATCAATCTCGGCTTTGGATAAAATATTGCTCAAAGATGGCGGCACAGCTTCGGGCGCATACCCCCATGTTTTGTTGGGTTTCGAACCCATTTTTAATACCAGCGATCCGCCTCTGACTAGTTCCTCATGATAAAACCATGGTTTGTTCAGCAGTTCCCCATTCAGCTTCGCCGATTGGATATAGATATTGGCATCAGATACATTTTTTGCCTCGATGGTGAATGTGCCTCCCTTGTAATAGTTCGGATCCAGATTGATCGTGACTTTATCAAATTTGGGTGTCCCTATTTCATAAATTGGTTTTACGGACGTTCCTCCATCCATCTCAAACAAACCCATGGAACTCATCACAAACCAAGCACCCATCTGCCCCTGATCCTCATCGCCCAACCAGCCGTCTGCTGGAGTTGTGCCGTAATATTTATTCATAATTTCATTGGCCCATTTTTGCGTGAGCCAGGGCTTGCCACCGTGATTGAAGAGGTAAGCCGCTTGCATGTTTGGCTGATTGCCGTGATTGACAGGGAGCACGCCCATTCCATCCAGCGAATTTGAACCCAAATGTTCCGAATTGAAGTTGTGTTCTGCCGATACTCGAAAGCCTTCTTCCAACCGATTGTTAAATTCGTCTTTGCCCAAAAGGCCAATCAGTCCGCTCAAATCGTGAGGCACGAAATAAGTGTACTGCCATGCGTTTCCCTCTACATATCCTGAACCCAACCACGCCACATGGCCAAACGGAGAGAAATCAGCCCACGAGCCATCTTTGTTTTTACGACGCATATAGCCTACTTCCGGATCGAACACATTTTTGTAGCTGAATGCTCTTTTAGTGAAAGTCTTATAGTCTTTTTCCTTTCCAAGTGCTTTGGCAAATTGGCCCACTGTCCAGTCGTCATAGGCATAGGCCAAGGTGTTCGAAACCGGCCCATTTTCGTCTGGAACAAATCCCAATTCCTTATAGTCTTTCAGATTTCGGTTGCCCACATAGCCACCTCCATCGTGAAACTTCCCTGGTTCGGTTTGGATTTTTTTTACGGCCTCATAGGCTTTTTCCACATCAAAATTTCTGATGCCTTTGTGATAGGCATTAGTAATGAGGGAATTTTGATGAGAAGCCACCATGATTCCGGAATACTCTATTCCCGTTGGTCCCTTGGGCAGCCAGCCGCCTTTGTCGTAAATCTCCAACATGCTATTCACCCAACTGTTGGCTATTTCTGGAGTGGCTAGCGACCAGAGTTGGTTTAGGTTCCAAAATGAAATCCAAAATCCATCACTCCCATAGATTGGTTTTCCATCCGGCATTTGCTGCTCTTTTTCATACATATCCATGTATTTGCCATTCACGTCGTTCCAGGTAGTACGTCCGGCATAGGCTCGGTACATATTGGTGTAAAATTTGGTTTTAAGTGCCTCGTTTTTTGTTTCTACTTCCAAAACAGACAACAGTTCATTCCACTCCTTTTTGCTGTCCATTACCACTGCATCAAAATCCCAATTGAAAGGATCAAGCTCGGTTTCAAGGTTCAACCTGGCCTGTTCTACACTTACCAGCGAAATGCCAACCTGCATCTGAATTTGTTCACCTTCGGTGGTCTTAAACTCGAAGAAGGCACCTGTGTCTTTGTGTCCAAAACCCGAGGATAAAAACTCCGAATTTCTTGTTACTTCTTCCTTCACCCATCCATTCATGGTATTAAAAGGTTTGCTAAACCGAATCACAAAGTGAAGGATGTACTCGTTGTAATTGGCTTTTCGAAGGGCCTGCTGATAAGACATTCCTTCCACTTCCTTGTCGTTGACTTTTTTCACATGTGTGTAACCAATCTCATAGCCATATTCAGACGGAGTGAGTAGGTCAACCAAAATTTTAGCATCCTCCGATTTGGGGAAAGTGTAACGGTGAAACCCAGCTCTTTTTGTAGAAGTGAGTTCGGCTTTGATACCATAATCGTCAAGGATGACCGAATAATATCCAGCCTCTGCGACTTCATTTTCGTGGCTAAACCGTGACCGATAGCCTCGATCCGGATCTTTTTCCGTTCCGGGAATGGTTTTCAACTCCCCTGTGACGGGCATAGTGAGTAAACCTGCCATGGTCCACGAGTGAATGTGGCTAAAGCCAGCAATGTTGGCTATGTCATACTCATAACCGGCCTTCCATTCCTGCTCCTGATTGTCGGGGCTGAGCTTAACCATACCAAAAGGACGTGTAGGCCCAGGAAAATTGATCCATCGTGAATCATGCGAGCCTATCATGGGATCGACATAATCTATGGGCAATTTCTGACCGAAACTACTGGCAGCCACCAGCAACAAAAGGAAACCTAGCTTTCGCATTTATCTTTCTTGTTAATTTTCTGCAATCATTTTCACTTCTTCTCCGGTGCTGTCGAGGGTATAGTATTTCCCTTGATACTTTACGTGATGGAGCTTTCCATCAAACTTCCAATTCGTATTGGGCTGCAAAGGCTGACCATCCACGGAGGGATAAAATCCGAAAAAGTTTTTCATCATCACCTGAGACATGGCGATACCAGACGATGATTCCCGATTGTGCCAACCCCGCTTGGCGATTCGCACTTTGCCATTTTTCTTCCACTTATCCTCTCCCCAAATTTCATGCGCCTGAGCCCAGATTCCTTCATCAGTCACAGGTCGTATGGCGTGGTAAAAATCGAGTGCCTTATCCGGAAACCCCAACTGAACCAATGCATCCATGGTGCCTGCAGGCCAGCCATCAAAAGCTCCCAAAGGCCCGTGATCCGGCCGGTCGGAATCCTTGGCTGCAACATCTTCCATGGACTGAGCACGCATCCAATTGTCGGTGATCAGTTCGCGGTAGGCAAACTCCATCATTTCAGATTTGATATCCGATGGAATGTCATTTGGCAGGTATCTACCCAGAAACATAAAATCAAGACAATGGCGTACTTCGATCTTGCGGCCATCTGGATACAAGCTGTACCAAACGCCATTTCCGGCATACAACTGCAGGAGGCGATCAATCATTAGCGTGGCTTCCGATTCCAATTCCGTTGCTTTTTGCTCATTTCCCGTCAGCCGATGGAATGCGGCAGTCTCACGCATCATCCAGATGTAGCCAGCATTGAATGATGGGACTATGTGTTTATAAGTTGGGACACATTCGAGCAAATTCCATTCGTCATCACCAAAATCTGCTAACTTATAGGTGTCGTCCATACCCTCTTCGTATATGGAAATCCTTTGCCAATTGGTGGCATAGTGTTCAAGATGTTCAAGAACTGTTTTCCCTTCAATATTTTGAGAAAGAAAAGCCTGATCTCCAGAGACTGTCAGGTAGGCACGCATCATTTGGAAGAGTGCCCAATAATTAGCAGAATAGCCGTTTCCTGCACCTTCACCATCAAAATTGTCTTTACCAAAATGTTTGCTTGGATCAATGCTCACCCAGGCCGTCAAATGCTCCTTCATCATCTCGGGATCCACAACCGCCCAAAGAGTAGACCACTCCGTAATATCCCAGAAAAAAGTGATGGACGCGCCCCATCGAGGACCACCCGTTAGGAATACCTTGTCATGTTCCGGAAGATTGGTATTCATCAGGTAGAGCATGGTCAGTGGGCCGGTATAATAAACACGATTGGCAGCTTCATCGTCAGATTCCAGAATGGGGAATGTGCCCGAAAGTATATCATTGTCCGGTTTGAAAATGGCCAACCATCTGGATTCCCATTCGGCCTGAACGCTTTCCCACTTTGCATCGAAGTGATTATTAGTTTCCAAAAGCGTTTTTTCCAAAGACTCGGAATTATCGTCCCAAACCAAGGCGTACTCAATAGTTTTACTTTGACCAGGAGATAAAGAAAATGACCAGTTTGACGTGGCTCCAGCATTAGCCGCCATCAATGTGTCGGGCGTTGTTCGTATAGAAAAACCCGAAACCGCATCCGTTTCTGTGTCCTTAACCAAAACTAAGTTTCCATCAAGTGTGGCCGTATATTTTTCACTAGTCAAAACCTCCAAATTGGAGGGCCAAACAGCCGTTTTCAGCGTTTTTGTTGGTCGGCCATTGATGAGCTCCTCGACCATTTTTTCTTCACTCGTTTTGCCTGTGCCTATATAATCGCGCATGTTTTCGATTACATCATCCCGTTTCGTTGTTTGCCCATCTATCGTAGGGTACGGATACCACCACTGCCACTCCTGATCCGGGTATTTGCTAATGAAACCGATGTGATCAAGTTCGACCTGATATGCTTGTTCCGAGGAGGATGTGTTTTTGATTTCCACATTCCATAGGATAACATTTTCATCCACAACCATGCGTGTGGAGCTGTTTACCTCCATTCCTTCTCCAATTGATTTCCTCAATGCCTGATATGGCTGCCAGCGCCAGTGAGTCACTATTGGCGTTTTGCCATTTACCCTAAACGTCCCCGTATGGTAGCCTCCGGAATAGGGTGCGGATGCTAACCAGCTTATAGAAGTCATATCATCGTTGACCAATGCCTGAGCACGAAAGTTTCTGATAGAAGGTTCCATGTCCACTGAATCCACAGAAACCCATTTTCCAGAGAGCTCTTCCAAGGATGGGATAAAATTTGAAGGAACCGCCAGTTCAGTTTCCTTTGGGTTGGTACATGACCACAATACACTAAGAACTACAAAAGAGGTGAGGAATATTTTCATTGTTTGTCATTTGATAACTGCTGAACGGCAAAAGCATATGCGCCAAGAGAAGTGGCCAGACTGCCACCCAATTTTGAAAGACCTATTCCCGTACGGGGAATGGTGTCATATCGAATATTCTCATCGGTACCGGGGATTTGCAATTCGATGGTTTCACCTTTAGCAAATTTTTCAAATGTGCTCTGATCTTCCAGATTGAAAACCTGAAACGACAGTCGATTGGCTTTTTGGTGGTGGAAATTTTCCAATTGTTTGTTGATCTCCTGAAACATGGGTTGTGCAAATAAATCCCAACTTCCAGTAAGGCCTCCACCGATAACCACTATTCCGTCGATAAGGGAAAGTACGTTGCAAATCGATGCTCCTAGAGCCGTTCCATATTGAATAAATGCAATATTTGCAGCCTTAATATTGCCCAATATTTTCCCTTTGGCAATGTCGTATATATGCTTTGGCATAAGTGAAGAATCAAAATTCTGATTGGACATTTCAGCATAAACTCGCTGAATGGCCCGTGTACTTACACTTTCCTCAGCATTCCAATCAGGATGGGTTGGATTGAGTGTATTGTGTATCTCAGCACCGCTACTATTGTCCCCCACCAAAAGGTTTCCATTGACAACAATCCCACAGCCAAAGCCCGTACCAAGGGTAATTCCAACCAAGTTTTTGAATTGCTTGGAACTGCCTGCCTTTTTCAACCTGCCGTTGAGCTCTGGAAGGTACCCTGCAAGTGCCTCACCTGAGGCAAAAAGGTTTCCATCATTGTTGATGTAAACAGGGACTCCAAAATGTCGACGGAGTATGAGGCCTAAGGGCACTCCGCCTTTAAAAGCTTTAAAATTTGGAAGGTCGCCTATAATCCCCTGATGATAATCTGCCGGGCCAGGAAAGGCGAAGCTGATAGCATCAAAATGCGTTACCTGTTGGGTGAGTTGCTCAAAGCCTGTAACGATTGTGGACAAACACCTATCAAGATTGTCGGCATTCGCGGGAAGCGTAATTGCCTCGCCCACTTTCTTAAAATCACTGATGGCCGAAAAGACAAAATTGGTGCCCCCTGCGTCTATTGTAAGAACGGTTAATGGCTCGTGCTTTGACATAACTAATGCTTTTTCCAGGATCGCTCAATTTCTTCAAGTGTTTTTCCCTTGGTTTCAGGTATCATTTTATAGGTGAAAATCAAAAGAAAAACAGCGTTTGCTCCGAAGATCCAAAAGGTTGTTGCTCCACCAACTCCGGTCAACAAGACTGGAGTAAGTTGTGTGATCAACACCACTCCAATCCAGAGGGTAAGCACAGCAAAAGACATGGCGATACCGCGAGTTTTGGTTGGAAAAATCTCTGAAATGATCACCCACGGGATAGGTCCTAGCGACGATGCGAAACTGGCTATGAATCCCAAAATGAATAATAGCAGCAATGGACCCGAACCAACTTCGAAATGAAAGACAACACCAATACCAAACAAACAAACGATCATGCCGGACACTCCCCAAAGAAGTAATTTTCTGCGGCCAGCTTTGTCTATGAATTTGAGCGCTACAAAAGTGAAAACGGTATTGGTTAAACCAATTATAACCGTTTGTAGCAATGCCGAATCTGTACCAAAACCAACGCTTTTGAAAATCTCAGGTGCATAATATATTATCGCGTTGATACCCGTAATTTGAGAAAAGAGAGCTAGAAACATCCCTACTATCATGGCCGTTCTGAGGCCAGGAGCAAAAAGCTCGCTGATCGTTCCTTTTTCTTCATTCAACGTTTCTTTGACTTCATTCAGAACTTCGACACCTCGTTCTTTTCCATTTATTTTGGTCAAAATAGCCAGCGCATCTTCATCTCTTCCTTTGCTCGCCAACCAACGCGGGCTCTCAGGCACGAAGAGTAAGGCCACCAAAAATAATGCAGCAGGGATAACTTCTGAACCCAACATGTACCTCCAGCCCATTTCAACATTCCAGGTAGTATCACCAGCACCTGAAATTAGCAGGTTCACAAAATAGATCAGATTGATGCCAAGCACGATGGCCAGCTGATAGAGTGTGACAAGCATCCCTCGCCTATCCGCTGGGGCAATCTCCGATATGTACATGGGCGACAACATGGAAGCTGCTCCCACACCTACTCCACCAACAAATCGAGCGATTACAAACAAGGTCAAATCATTGGGGATGGCAGAACCAATTGCAGAAATGGCAAACAATACGGCGGTTATGATAAGGACTTTTTTTCGTCCCAATCGGTCACTGACATAGCCGGCAGCCATCGCGCCAAATACGCATCCCCAGATGGCACTTGATGCCGCCCAACCTTTCATAATTGGGGATAGCCCAAATTTGGTTTCGAGGAATCCAATAGCTCCGGAAATTACGGCCGTATCATAGCCAAAAAGAAGACCCCCGATAGCGGCTACTGCAGATATGAAATAGATGTATCGGAGATTTGTTTCGTTGTTACTCATAGGGTTGTTAGGTTCGAACGTAAGCCTTTAAGGTAGCAATTTCTTTTCCCTCACTAAGACCTGTAGGGGTAATGTTATATGATGAAATATTGGCTGGAATAATAAATGCTTCGCCATAGTTGACAAAGAAAGGTTGAAAACTCTTTTGCGGACATTCCACAACCGCCTGCTCCCCTTCTACAATCATAATTACGTTGACACCACCAGCTGTATAGTGAGTAACTGGAACTTTATGCCAGTGCCTTCTGGTCTCTATAAACTCCGATTCGTGAAGGCCCGTGCGCTCTTCTCTCCATCCCTCTCCTTCAGCAATGAGATCTATTCGGTTTATTAGGTTCTTTTCCACCCATCGCGGGTTTGTATCCCATTGAATCACCTTTTCTCCATGTTCAATGTTGATTGGTCTTGGTTTGCCATCCAGACCCAAACGACCCCAATCCCAAAGCTTAAAAGTAAAAATATAAGGTGTTGCGCTGATCTCAAGAACCATACTATCGCGACCAGAGCAATGTACAGTTCCTGCGGGGATCAAAAAATGATCGTGCTTTTTAGCCGGCCATTTTGTAGCATATTTATCTGCATTGAAAGTGTTTCCATTTAATCGTGCATTTTTCAGTTCTTGGATCATGGTTTGCCCATCCACACCATCATTGATTCCCAGATATACCTCTGCTCCCTCGCCGGCATCTAACATGTAATAACTTTCATCCTGAGTGTAATCCATCCCAAAATGCTCCCTGATGTATTCCGTAAGCGGATGCACCTGCAAGCTCAGATTGCCTCCTCCCATGGTATCTAGAAAATCGTAGCGAATAGGAAACTCCGCACCGAAACGCTGTTGCACTTTTTCGCCCAAAAGCTCTGTGGTTTTAAAGAAAACAATATTGATGGAGGGAGTTTCAAAAGTTATTCCATTGAAGTCTAGTAGCAGACTGTTTTCTTCCGGAACGCAATTGAAACACCAAGCGAAATTTTCGGCATCAGGGTCGAGATCAAATTTTTCTCTCATCCATTGACCACCCCAGAGACCGGGATCGAAAAACGGAACGACACTGAACGGCTGACTTACAGCTTGATCCATCCCTTGCTGAAGCATTTCAGCAGAAATCATCTTTGGATTGTGGCGATCGTTGGTATCAAGAACAAAATCCCACTTTGGCTTCAGTTCCTTTTTCAGCGCATCGCACACCCGCCAATCCAGAAAAAAACCTCGTTTGTACTTTGTTTCAAATCGATCTTCAAAATTGAAAAGTCCCACATTGGACACTTCATTTTTCCGCATGCGGATCTGGATTTCCCATCGTGCCATATCTGCATAAATGAGTAAATCCGGATTTTCAACAATTAAAATCGCCCCTGTGCCAATGACGATAGAGAGCCCTTGATCAGTTTCGATTTTTTTTCGTAGTTTGGCAATTTTATCATCATCAACAAATTCGCTCAGGGACTTTTGGGTCAAAAAACCAAAAATCCGATCATCGGTAACATCAGGATGGGTTAATTGTAAAATTTCTTGCTCTGATTTCAAAATCCCGCTGGATTCGTAAATGGCCGCCAAAGGAAATAATTCCCCAATCCAATGAACCATCTGTTCAATCAGCACACCTTGGTAGCATTCCAAAACAAGCGTTTGTTTTCCTTTTGCTACATGCTGTATTTTTTTACCTACCGCTTTCCATCCCGATACACACGCATCTGGTGATTTTACTTTGACAGTTGGTAATTTATTAAAGGGCATAATTAATATCCTTTATTTTGTGATAGTTTGGAGTTGAGATTTCTCTCACGTTGTGGTATTGGCAACAGGTTGTGAAAAGATTGTGCTGTTGAGCTGGCCTTGCCTGAGGCATTCACTTTTTCGACAAGTTTCCCCATCCGTACCAGATCATGGTATCGTTGACCCTCCATTACCAATTCCCAGCGTCTCTCTTCCAAAATCGCGTCTTTAAACTGCTGATAACCAAGGCCTGCCAAATCCGGTAAAATAGATTGGTATGTGTTGCCATTAAATCTTGCGCGCTCACGTACCTTATTTATCATTTCATAGGCTACCGCATTCGGGCCATCATTAATTTCGTTAAGTGCCTCTGCATACACTAACATGATATCTGCCGTCCGCAAATAGATTACATCTGAATCTGTATTGTTTCCCCTAGGTTCATTCTCCTTGTCCCAAAACTTACCAATATGAGGATCAAATGTGATCACAGGACCTGTCTCAGGAGTGAAAGAAGTTAGGAATGTAACCGCTCGTCTGCGATCGAATGGATCAAAGCTATCATAAAGGTTATCTGTCGGTCGTTCCCAACCCCAGCCATTCTCTGGACCACCGAATTCAGACAAACCTGATGGCAACAAACGCACGTGGTATTGGTTCGGTTTGAACCCTTGGCTCAAGGTACCGCTATAATTGATAGCTAGAATTATTTCTCCAGAATTGGCGTTTTCAAGTTTGAATAGCTCAGCAAAGTCTTGAAAAAGTGGGTGATCGCCAGATTCCACCAGTATTTTCGCAGCATCAGCAGCATCCTGATATTCTCCCATCTCCAGGTACACTTTGGATAGCAGGGCGTGGCACGCCATGGGCGTTGGTCGCCCCATTCCCACCCGAAAAGAAGTACTAAGGTGATCGCGCGCCCATTCAATATCTGCAACTATTGCAGCATATATTTGAGTAGTTGGGGTGCGCAGAATCAAGGCATCATTCAAATCAAGCGTTTCACCCAATATCAATGGAGCCTCACCAAATAAACGGACTGCCTCAAAATACATCATGGCCCGTATAAATCTTGACTCTGCCAACAGATGATCCTGATGGACTGCATCCATACTGATTCCTGGCACACGGTCTATAACCACATTGGCATGATGGATCACTTTGTAGAGATCTTGCCAATATAATTCGATACGCACATTTTCTGAATTGAAAGTGAATTGATCGAGTGTTGCGTATTCGTTCGAGGCAATGTTGGTGTAACAATTGTCCGAAAGAATGTCTTTTAGAACCCAATAGTCATTAAAGAAAATGCCTCCAAATCCTGTTTCGAAAATGCCTTCTGTTCCTACTGTGAGGTAGTCGTAAAGCGCATTAGTTGCTGCTACAGCATCGCTTTCTGTTTTATAAAAGGTTTCCGTATTGATCTGTGCTTGCGGATCTTCATCCAGATAATTACAGGAAGTAGCACCAATAAAAACAATTAGAAAAAGAGATATGTAGGAGCCGGTTTTCATTAGAAAGAAATGTTTAAGCCGGTGGTATAGATTTTTGCCGACGGATAGGATCCGTAATCTGCACCAAACATCAATGGGGCATTAATAAACCGGTTGATTTCAGGATCGTACCCAGAATAATCCGTGATGGTGATAAGGTTTTTGGCACTCACATAGAATCGGCACATTGCAACGTTCACGTTAGCAGATGCAAGTAATTTTTTCAGGTCATAACTCAGGGTGATATCTTTCACTCTCAGATAGGATCCGTCTTCAACCTGATGATCGGAAATGATGTTCGGCCTGGCTTCAACTGTAGCTTTTGGATAGGTATTACTTGGATTCTCTGGAGTCCAACGCTTCAATGCCTCTCTAGAGTTGTTTTGATTCCCGTCAAAGCTTTCCAATCCAAATTTGTTGAAATTCACAATTTCATTGCCCACCACACCTTGAATAAAGACACTCAGTGAAAGTGAACCATACTGGAATGTATTTCCAATACCAAAGGAATAATCCGGATGTGCATTCCCCAAAACGACTATATCGTTTTCATCAATAATATCATCATCGTTTTGGTCTTTATATATTCTATCACCGGGTTGAAGTACTCTGGTTGAAAAATTGGGTATAGTTGTAGGGTCTTCAGACGATTGTACAATGCCATTGGTTTGATACCCATAGAAAGTATTGATAGGCATGCCCTCTTCAACGGAAGTCCAACCCGTGATTCCGAGCATGTTTTCAGATATTATCCCTTCTTCCCGGTTGATATTTAACACCTTATTTCTATTCCATGCCATAGTTAGATTTGTCCGCCAATCGAATTTTCTAGTTGTGTTCACGCTAGTCAGCGATAGCTCCAGCCCTTTGTTTTCCATTGAACCGACATTCAAGGTGCTCTCCTTGAACCCGGATGTATACGGCAGGGGTGCATTGATCAATAAGTCCGTTGTTTTCTTATAATAGACGTCACCAATGATCATCATTCGGTTGGCAAATAAACCAATGTCGATACCAAAATCATACTGATCAGTACTTTCCCATTTCAAATTATTATTCTGCCTAGTTCTTTGGCCCGCACCCTTGGCTATCTCGTTTTCACCGTAATAAGCTTCGGTTGTAACTAGCAATCCGAGCGAGCTATAAGGATCAACTCCCTGATTACCAACCGCCCCATATCCTGCGCGTATTTTGAGTTCACTGATCATTTCCACACCGCGCATAAAAGCCTCTTCCTTCGTCCGCCAGGCCACAGCAAAAGACGGGAAGAACCCGTATTTGTTACCAGCGCCAAATTTGGACGAGCCATCCACCCGCGCCGAAGCTGTGATCAGGTATCTTTCTTTCAGATTGTAATTGACTCTGCCAAGAAACGATTGCATTTGCTCGGCTGAAGAACCATTTACTACCAGTGTCTTCAATTTACCTACCTGCACCGCATTGAAACCCAATCTATTGTCGTCAAAGTCTGAAGTGGCCAGAAAAACAAACTCGTTTTCATATTTCTGCAGCGTGTGACCAACTACCCCGTTAAAGGCATGAGAGCCAAATTTTTTATTGAAACTTAGCGTATTTTCAAGTAGTTGGTTAATTCCTTTGCTCTCGCCTATGACTGCTTGTCCATGGCTTGCCTTGCCTCTTAGTATGTCATTGGGAACAAAGGATTTTTCATCAATAAACGCAACCTCAATCCCGACGGAAGTTTTGAAACTCAGCCCTTTTGTGATGTCCCATTTCACGAAAATATTTCCAAGTAATCGGTCGGCAATCGTTTGTTGTTGTGTCCTTAATGCATCCTGAACAGGATTTCCAACGGAAGGCTGAGCGGTGTTGTTTTCAAAAGTGAAATCACCGTTTTGACCTTTCACAACCAATCCCGGATTGAAAGAGAGTGCCCAAGAAGTAACACTGGATGGAGTGGCTCCTTCAGCGTCCGTTACTGTACCCTTCAATTGGCTTCTGCTAACGTTCGTACTTGTACCGATAGAAACTTTATCATTCAATTGCCGGTCAAGATTGATCCGAATATTGACCCGTTGATAGGAGGAATTGATTAAGATTCCCTCTTGGTCTATTAGCCCTCCAGAAACTGAAAACGTAGATTTTTCGCTTCCTCCTCTTGTGGACAGCTGTATGTTTTTCATGGGAGCAATATCAAATATTGCATCCTGCCAATCTGTCCCTACACCTAAATTGGTGGGGCTGGCATATATTATCCGTCTGGGTGCTCCAGCATTATCAGCAGCTTCATTTCCTAGGATGGCCAATTCACCGGCATTAAGAAGCGGGATTTTATATCGAAGTTCCTGCCAGCTATGTGAATAACTAAGATTGACTTCTGTTTTCCCCATTTTACCTCGTTTGGTTGTGACCAAAATGACACCATTTGCTCCGCGAGCACCGTAAATGGCAGTAGCTGAAGCATCCTTGAGGATCTCTATGGATTCTACATCCGATGGGTTAATGCTCTCCAATGGATTGATCGACGGTCCCGTCACTGCTCCAATACCTGAATTTTGCGGAATAATAATTACCCCGTCGATGACATAAAGAGGTTCATTGTCACCAAGAATGGAAGTAGTCCCCCGAATCCTTGTAGAAGATTTGGCTCCCGGCTGACCAGAACCCATTGAAACCACTACACCGGCAGCTTTTCCCTGTATCCCCTGATCCAGCGAAGAGACAACCGTTTTTATGAAGTCTTCAGATTTAATGGAAGAGATAGAACCCGTTAGGTCACTTTTTTTAACCGAACCGTATCCAACCACCACCACCTCATCAAGTTCACTATAATCCACCTCCAGCACAATGGCCATATTTTGATCAGACGTGATGACATATTCCTTGGCCTTATACCCAATGAACGAAGCTGATAGCCTGGCATTATTTTCTACCTGAAATGAGAACTTGCCATCGAAATCTGTGATCACTCCTATCGTGGTACCCACCACACGAACGCTCGCTCCGATGAGGGGTTCATTAGCATCACTAACTGTACCTGATACCGTAAATGTTTGGGCAAATGATGATACAGCAAGCCAAAAACTTGCTAAGATCAAGATGATTTGCTTGGCCATATTTGAATGGAGGGGATAAAAAACCCTGAGCATTATTACTCAGGGTTCTTGGGATGTTTTTGACTTAATTATCAAATGTCTGTGGAATACAATCCATGCCTGCTGGACCTGCATCGTCTTCAGTTCCACTTCCATAAGGATCAAAAGATGCCGTTTTTGCCACCGCACTGAATTGCTTCTCAAATTCTTCAACAGCCTCATATGGAGTCGTTTCATTGCCAGTGTTGAGCGCATCCAAACCATAATAAGTAACATCGGCAATCAACTGTGAATCTGAGATAGTTGTAATGTTCAAAGTATCGACATTATCTTCTCCAAAAGCACCCGTTCTACTCATCAGCAATCTCAATGTGGTTTCATTCAGGTCGTAGAAACAGTAGTTGTACCAACTGTCATTAAAATCATCTTTTGTGTCTGCATTATTTTTGGCATAGGTTCCATCCTCGTTGAAGCTATAGACATCATCAGAATATGCAGAATTGATATCGTCTGTGTTGGTTTTTTGTCTGATTTCAGCTGAAAGTCTCCAATTATATTTTAGCAATAACTGACCTGGAGTTAGTTCAACGGTGATTATCCAATCTACTGACGCAGACTTGCCTTCACTGTCGGTGATCAAAAAGTTAAACGACAAAATATGTTCAGCATCCTCGCCCAACACGGTATAAGAGTAAGTAAATGTGTCAGAAGTCAGGGTAGTGATCGTCTCGGTTCCCTCGGAATTTCCATCCCATAATTTTGTGACTACAATACTCTCGAAAGTAGCATCAATAATTGCTGTTACGGTCACTGTAACTTCTTGACCTGGAGCTGCTGTTGTAGCAGTGCTGGACAATGAAATCTCTGGGTCATTGAATGACTCATCATCACTGCATGACGTGAAAAAAACCACACTCCCCAGGAGTACGGTTAGTGATAGGGCGGCTAAATATTTGCTTTTCATTGGGTTAATTTTTTAGTTTTCAATCAAATATAGGTTGTTCATATGTTCGAACATAACAAAATTCAAAATTTTTACACTCTTAAATTATCTACCATTATTCGTTATAATACCTTCCATAGGGACTCGAATATATCTTGGGCGAAAAATAGTTCCTATTCATCGAGTTACCTGCTTTTAGTTTAAGCCCATTATATATTTTTTGATAACTTATTAATACTTATTCGTATTACGAAGACTGCACTTAGTACATTGAAAGTTTATACGAAGTAGAATGACTTATTCATTGTGCTTGTCAAATTGGAAAAAATGAAATCAATATTATTATTCATAGCTATAATGATCTGCATTGATGGATACTCTCAAGAAAATGTTGACTATAAAGGAATAGATATTGATTGCCTTTTTTTTGGTAATACAGCACAAAACAAATTCATCATCAACAGTTCCAAAGCAATGGATGAAATCCGGAAACTTAGGGTTTCGATTCCGCAGATTGAGTGTGGGAATGTTCCAAATATTAATTTCAGCTCAAAAACACTAATTGGATACATTGTCAATGTTGGAAGTTGCTCTGATCCCTCTTTCCAAATGAATTTCACAAAGGAAAAAGGACATTACTATATAAAAGTCACAGCAAAAACCACAGGGGTTTGCCGTATGGCTTTCGGAAAGACATATTGGATGTTGATTGACAAAGAGGAAGACGCTAACCTTTTTCACTTTGAAACAGAATATTTATGAAATTGTAATTACCCCTAGTTAATAATAATCATTTCCATGGGCACTCTGATAAACCTGGGGCGATAAATAAGGGCATCTTCGTAATGATCATGCATTTCCATACTATTTGTATTGTAGGAAATCAAGAGCATATTGTCTTCCATATATTGTGGATGCGCCAGGGCATTGTAGGTCCATTGATTTGGATTGTCCAATGGAATGGGCGTTTCATAAAGCAATTGTTTATTTCCCCATGGGCCTTCTGGCAACTTTGCAGTAAACGAATAAATCCCCTTGCCAAGGTCTCCTTCCTGCATGATCATGATGTATTGATCATGCCATTGGAACACACTAAATTGTTCTGAGCCTCGAAACTCAGTAAGTATAGGAATAGCTAATCGGGCATCTTTGACCCAGCCGAATTCACCATGAAACTCCCATTCCTTATTTACATCACCTGACGTAACTCGTGCCAAATAAGGAACATGCTCCTTGAGTCCGTAGATATAGGTATAATCGGTTGTTCTACAAACCGAATGACCAAAATGGATTTCATCGAGTTTATCAAATCGAACGATATTTTTTATCTCCAAATCGGGCAAAGAAAATTCAATCAACTCCGTTCCAAGAAATTTAAAGCCCCACATATCTTCCTCTTCCTGAAAAAACCATGATACAAAAACCTTAAGTTGATTATTTTCCACCATTGCATCACCTGGCCAGTACCAAACCTCATGTTCACTTAATGTGGAATTGGAGTTGTTAACTTCAGGTGGAATCATCATCGATTTAAACTCAAATGGCTCTCCCTGATGTAAGGTATTCAGATCCCCATCCTTTGAAATTGTGACAAAACAATTTCGGATATATTGGGGATCTGTTTTGACTCGTTTCCAATCTTCTGTGACATTTCCCAAAAATGTATCCCCAAAAATCCAAATAACTTGCCCATCTGGTAGTACAACTGAATAGGTGCCATCACCCCCAGTAAATCCCTCGCCACGAGGCATGAAATAATCGTTGAATATGGAATCAATAACCACTCCTCTTGGCTCTTCGAGTATTGACTCTTTTGGCCTGTTTTGGCAAGCATAAAAAACAAGTCCAATGATCAAAAAAATTATGATTCTCATTTTATATCTCTCGTTCACTCTCCACTGTATAGACAATACTGTTGGATTTATAATATCCAAGATTGTATTCGATGGGTCTCCTACCTGGATCGAAAACAAATCGTTTTCGCTTCAAGACGGGTTCACCTGCATGAATATGCAATTTGCGAGCTAGATCCGCATCTGCCGCTTCCGCTGTGATTTCCTCCTTGCTTAATTTAGCAATTACTGAAAAGTCCTGTTCCAAAAGTTCATACAAAGGTCTTGAAAAATTCTCCTTGCCTGTGAGACCAATATTAGGGTGGAAGTACGAAACGAAGTGAACGAATGGATTTTTATCATCACCACGAACACGCTCCATTTTAAGAACTTTCACTCCTTTTTTGAAACCAAAAAAATTGATGACCTCTTCTGGTGGAACAACGAAATTTAATTCAATAGAGTAATTAACGATTTTCACACCACGGGTCTTCATCTCCTGACTAAAACTCATCCAGTTTTTGGCCTTACTGCTCACAGGTTTCGATACGACAGTACCAACGCCCTTTTTTCGAAGCAGTTTGCCCTCAATGACAAGCTTGTTCGATGCTTGTCGGAGGGTATTGCGGGAAATTCCCAATTGACGGGAAAGAAGTACCTCATTTGGGAAAAGTTTGCCTTTTTGATATTCAGGCAATGCGATCATTTTTCGAAGCAATTCCTCGGCTTGAATATGTAACGGTATCGCGCTACTGTGGTCAATTTCTAATTTCATGGCTGTCGCTTATAAGACGGCAAATTTAAGATTCACATTTCAATTCTCTAATTTGCACATTCTATCAATATGTTTAAACATATGAACAATATTTTTTCATTACCAATTTTAGCAATTACTCTCCTGATCCTGATAGCCAACCACGCCGCATTGTCTCAACCGGACAGTCAATGGCCTGTCAAAAATACACCGTTTTTTCAGGGGTTTGAACAAAAAGTGAGCGGCACAGAACTTGATTTTCTACCGGGTCTAACCAATGGTCAGGTAGCTCTTTTGGCAAGAGCAAAAGATGGTGAAAATATGCTCGAATTTAAAACTTCAATTGTTCCATTAAACTTTGAATCAGCAAATGCATCCTTCGTTTGGAGTGCTTCTTCTTCTAAAAGCCTCACCAACAATCCAGGAAAATTTGATTTCTACTTCAATGAAGAAAAGCTCTTCACCTTCCAAAATCATGCAGATTCAAGTACAACCGACTGGTCACTGGAAAACCGTGGTGCAGAACTGCATTTTGTAACCACGGAATTTGCAAAGGGGACAGAAGACGTCTTTGGCTACATGTTTTTGAACGTTCCAAAATCCATGATCAAGATGGGGTTGCGCCAATCAATCAAGATTGTAGGCCAGCCACAGCAAAGCATAGACTGGATTATGCATTTTGGTGTTCCGGTTATTTCGAAACAAGAAGTTCTGGCCGAACCGGCCATTGCCAAAACAAACAAAGGCCCCAAACAAAGAATCCGTGTAGCACTCTATCATGCGGGTGCTCCAGCTATCGCCACATTTAAGATTGACGGGAAAATTGACCGAATTGAAAAACTAAAGCCTGGCAAACGTATTTTTTATTTGTTTGTCGATCCTGTGAAAGAAGAAAAACGTGTGACTCTTGAAATCTCTATTGCAGGATATTCAAAAACCAATCATGAAGTCAAGCTTATTCCTGTCAGGGAGTATGAAGTGTATTTCCTGGCACATTCGCACGTGGATATTGGTTTCACACATACTCAAGATGATGTAGAAAAACTACAGTGGCGCAATTTCGACCTTGGAATAGATTTGGCCGAAAAGACGCAAGATTATCCTGATGGAGCCCAGTTCAAATGGAATGCCGAAATCACCTGGGCCATTGAAGGCTATCTGAACCAATCAAGTACTGAGCAGAAAGAACGCTTCCTCAGTGCTGTTCGCAAAGGATGGATCGGACTGGATGCATTGATCGGGAGCCAGCTCACCGGACTGCAGCGAGAAGAGGAAATGATGAACAATCAGCGTTTTGCTATCGAGCTTTCAGATAAATATGGTTTTGATGTGAATTCTGCAATGATCAGTGATGTGCCCGGTTATTCCTGGGGGTCTGTGGAGTCGTTAGCCAAAAGTGGTGTGAAGTATTTTTCATCCGGTCCCAATCACATGCCACATTTGCCACATGGCGGCTATCAGGTGGGTTATACTATGGAAACCTGGGGCGATGTGCCTTTTTACTGGACTTCAGCTTCGGGAAAAGAAAAAGTCCTTTTTTGGATGACCTCACATGGATACTCCTGGTTTCACAGCTGGTCGGTGGACATATTGAGCAAAGCTGGCGGTGACCCGATATTACGGCATTTGAGTGAGCTGGAGGATCAGGGATATCCTTATGACTTGGTTCAACTGCGGTATACTGTAGGAAATGACAATGGCCCTCCCGATGAAACAATGCCGGACTTTATCAAAGAGTGGAACGAACGCTATGAATGGCCAAAAATGAGAATCGCCACCAACAAGGAGATGATGGTTGAATTCGAAAAAAGGTACGCAGATGAAATCCCCGTTCACAATGGCGATTTCACCCCTTATTGGGAAGATGGTGCCGCATCTTCAGCATTGGAAACCGGAATGAACAGAAAATCTGCTGATCGATTGACACAGGCGGAAACGCTATGGGCATTGGCCAAACCAAAAACGGCTTTTCCACAAGAGCAGTTTGATGATGCCTGGCGAAATATATTGTTATATTCCGAGCACACATGGGGAGCCAATATCAGCAAATCTCAGCCCGACAGTGAGTTTACCAAGTCGCTTTGGGATGTAAAACAGGGATTCGCAGTGGATGCCCAAAGGCAATCCGAATCCTTAATAGAAGCGGCCATTCCAACGACATCTATGGAGGCTGTCGAGGCTATTCAACTAATAAACACCACATCATGGTTGCGATCAGAACTGGTAACGATCCCATCTGATTGGAACCTGAAAGGGACAAAAATTACGGATGAAAATGGCAAGACTGTAGCAAGCCAGCTACTCACCACCGGCGAGTTGGTATTTGTTGCAGCGGATATACCCGCTCTGGGTGCTAAGAAGTATTTCATCAAAAAAGGAAAGGCGAAACTTGACGCGACTGATCGACCGAGCGAAAATAGTCTTTCCAATGACCTGGTCTCTGTTTCGATCAATGAAGATAATGGTGACATTTCGAGCATAATATTTAATGGAAAACAATTGGTAAACGTTGATGACTCGCTTGGTTTCAACGCTTATTGGTATGGCGGGCTCATCAAATCGAATTTGAGCAAACAGACGGGCTCATCAGTTGTAATGGTGGAATCAGGAGCTGTATTGAAGCGAATCCAGATTAGCTCAGATGCTCATGGAAGTAAAAAACTGATTAGGGAAATCACCCTAGTGAGTGGCATGGAGGAAGTATTTATCAAAAATGAGGTGGATAAAACCCGAATAACTGAAGATGAAAACGTCCGTTTCACATTTCCATTCGAAATTTCCGAAGGACAAGTAAGCATCGACATCCCATGGGCGACCATTGAACCTGAAAAAGATCAATTAAAAGGTGCCAACAAGAATTTTTATTCCGTTCAGCGCTGGGTAGATATTTCGAATGAAAACTCTGGCGTAACTATAGCGCCCATTGAGGCACCACTCCTGGAAATAGGAGACATGAACGGACAAAAATGGATGACCGACATGGAAATACGGCCATGGATCAAAAAATATGAGCCTTCAAATACATTGATTAGTTGGGTGATGAATAATGCCTGGTTTGTGAACTATAAAGCATTTCAGGAAGGTAAAATCCCTTTTCAGTATGTGATCCGACCGCATGAGAAATTTGATGTTTTCGAAACCAAAAAATGGGGAATGGCATTGACCCAACCCTTGATTGTTCGCCCAATAGGGAAAAATGACAAGATCTTTTCATCACCTATTCAGATTGAATCTTTCGAAAATGTGCTCATCACGTCCTTAAAAAAATCACGTGATGGAAAAGGGTTTGTGGTTCGGTTATTCAATCCTACCAACGAACAAGGTCTGGCTAATTTTTCGTTTGCACAGGAAAAGGACATTTTCGAATGTGGGCCAAAGGACATCAAAGGATCGCAAATTGATTCGCCTATTTCTTTGGATCCCTGGGAAGTAAAAACCATTTGGATAGAATAACATGCGCATTGGTTTCTTTTTGATTTGTGCCTTGTTCACCCTGTATATTAGAGCAGCAGTGCATCCCGTTTCTATCTCCTGGCTGAGTGCGGACTTGCGGGATGAACGTGTGGTTGTAAAGGTAAAAATCAACGCCGAAGACTTGTTGTACTTCCATGATATTCATCACCATTCCGTCCAAGAAATTCCTGTTGGAACTTTAAAAAGTTACGCCAAGGCACATGAAACAATTATCCTGAAAGCGTTTATGCTGGCAGATCAGGCAGGCCCATTGCAACCGCAAATTACTTCAACCAATTTTCAAAGTCTGGAATCGACAACAACAATTCATGTGATGGACTTGCTAAAGTATCCATTGTATTACACGCTAGAGTTTCCATTAAACGAAACCTCTACATTGATATCGTTTACACAAAATCTGATCGGCGTGCCTGCCGTCTCTTTTCTGTCGGTTTACAAAAACGGAAACACTTTGGTAGAGAATATTGAGCTTAGTAAATCAAAACCTTTCATAATGAGCCGGGATGCACTGAGCATAGGCTCTTCTCGCGAGGAAGCATTTATGGTCTCATATTTCACGCTGAGCGACACTCGTCTCACGCACGAGCTTACTTTGCCTTGGCAACTGCTCCGATCATTTGTTGCCGTCGATTCAGTTGCTCAGCTGGCATTGATGGAAAAGTTCATTGGAGAAAGTAGTGTAATCGTAGTAGATGGTCTGGAAATCTCACCAGTTGTGAGTTCAGTCACACTTTTGAATGACAAACAAGATTTGAGCGAACGATCGCTCATCAACATCCAGATTTCCTATCCACTAAACGACATCCCGAAAAATGTATCGTTGACCTGGGACAATTTCAATTGGCGAATGCGCTGGTTTGAGTCTGTCATTGATGCATTTGGAGAGGAACAAAAACACAAGTTTTCACGGTTTCAACCACAAATAGATGTAGAAAGGAAGCTTGATCTGACAGAGGAAAATAAGGAGTAAATTATTTCAATTGAAGTTCCTAATCTCGTTTGCTACCGGCAATGCTAACCCCTAGACCTCCATCTATCCTAAAAGCCTGGCCTGTCATAAATGACGCCTTGTCGGAAGCCAGATAGGCGATGAATAATGCTACTTCTTTCGGGTCACCCACTTTTTTGACCAGATGCATGTCCTCGCATTCTTTGAACACCTCCTCGGGATTGGGCGACTCCAGAATGGCCGACTGCAACATTGGCGTATTGATCGTACCCGGACAAACCGCCACACAGCGAATCTCCGGGCCATAGTCCACAGCAATACTTCTGGTAAGGCCGAGCATAGCTGTTTTGGAAGTGGTATAAGCAGCCACTTTATTTTGACTAAGAAATGCTTGCACGCTAGAAACATTGATCACCACTCCTTTTTCCTTTTTCTGCATGGAAGGAATAGCTATTTTGGAAGTCAAAAATGCGCTTTTCAAATTGACATTCATGACCAGATCCCAAAGTTCTTCGCTTGTTTCCGTGAGGGATGCATAGCGGTTGATTCCGGCATTGTTTACCAACACGTCCACCTCTCCGAAAAGTCCAATTGCCTGAGACATGGCCGCTTCGATCTGCACTGATTTGGACACGTCACAAGTATAATAGCATAGGTTCTTATTTTCAATTTGCCCAAGTTCAATGTCCAAAACAGATACTTTGCCTCCCTCCTCCAAAAAGACCTCAACTGACGAGGCACCAATACCCTTGGCCCCACCTGTTATGACGATATGTTTTCCTTCAAAATCCTTCATTGGTGACAAACAAGTTTAAGTCCTTTCACTCCTAGGTCAATTTTGGTCACATGCCAGCGTCCTAGGTTTGCGGTGAACAGTTGGTCAAAATTCTCACCTCCAAAAGCGATGTTTGTAGGGTTAGACAAGGTATGGGCTTCCCAATCATCAACCAAAACTGTGATGGTGCGATCAGGAGCTACTTTATAAATTTTGTTAGGTGCGTAACAAGCGATATATAAATTGCCATCAGCATCAAAAGCCACACCGTCAGGGACGGATTCCGGCACGGTGACGAATATTTCACGAGCTCCAGCGGAACCATCTGTATTTATTTTCACCCGCTCGATTCCCGGCATGAACGAGCAAACGACATAAATGTATGCTTCATTGGCATCCAGGCACATGCCGTTGGCAAAGTTTATGGGGCCATCACACCAGATATGCCCCTTTCCATTCTGATCGTACTTTAGGATTTTTCCATTTACTTCCCGAAAAGCCCCACTTTCAGAAACATAGACATTTCCATGGCTATCGAAACACGCATAATTGGGGATGTTGAAATTGTGCCCATCTGCTCCTTTGGAAAACTCTGTAAGTTCATAAGTAGTAGTATCCAGACGCATCAGGCATTTATTACCCAGATCACAAATCAAAAGCCAACTGCAGTCAGGACTGAAAGCGATCCCCAATATGAACCCTCCTGTATTGGCCAGCTCTTCCAGCTTGCTTCCATCCGCACTGATCCTATAAATCTGGCCAGCCTCACCGCCAGCCCAAATCGATCCATCAGGGTGATAGATGATACATTCGGGGTGATCCAACCCTTCGGTAAATACTTCTGCTTTTTGTAATACACTCATAATGCAAATCTTTTAAATTCATTTTCGAATGCTGTAGCCACAAGCGTGGTTTCTATAGTCTGTCTAGCTTCTAGTCTTAGCCATTCACCATTTTTAATTGCTTTTTCAGGATCCTGTGTCCACTTGCTCGTCCAGGGCTCCAAGGCTACTGTATAGCAATCGCCCCACCATGGGAAATCCTGCGTAGCATTTCGCTCCTGCCAAAACCACAGGTCTTTGAACAGTCTTCCGTCCCACTGCAAGCCAAATCCCAGGTTCAACTTTTCATTTTTGATAGTGTAAAATGCCTGTTCATCCAACTTATCCAGATAGCACAAGTCGGCATATTGCTCTTCACCATGTGCAGAAATTTGATTGGCATGGACTTGCTTTCCCTTCGTGTCCAGTGCTTTTGGCCAATGGTACTTTTCGTCTCTTTTAAATTTATGATTGGCTGGCATGGCAGGCTCGGTAGTCATAAATTTAGCATTCGTATCGATTTTGACTCCTTCTTTCAAAAATGGAAGCCCAAAAGCAATGTGCTGGCCCCACATGATATCCAAATGGGTTTTCGACTCGTTCGAAACTCTTTCTTCTATTCGCAGGGAAGTGGAATTTTCCTCCAAAGTAAAAATTCGCTCAATGGTAATTGGTATTCTCACTGGTGAAACCTTTAGCTTCAATTCCAATCCATTCTTAGTTTCACCTTTTACCACAATGCTCCAGGGAATATGGGACACTTCGCCGTGCTGGCCAAGTTCTGCTCCTCTATAATTGAACGCCGGGCTATTGGGCAGGCAAATCTGCCAGCCTCCATAGTAATGATCCTCAAACTGGCTCTTGGTATTTCGTATTTGTGAAAAATGTCTCTGAGGGTTTTGAATCCCTTTAGGCAAACGAAGTAAAAAATCTACTCCTTTTGGCTTGTAAGTAAATTCAAATATATCGCTCCCTCGATCGACCAGAATGCCCACCTTGATCAAGTCATTTTCAAGGAAAATGGCCCTTAAACCTTGGATTTCTATTTCTGTGAAAAAGCAGCTCACTCTTCCGAATTTATTGCGTGCATGGCACCTTTCATAAACCCCAGCGCATACGCCATCCCTGTATGCCAACCGGCTTTTGTACTCATCTCTGGAGTATGATCAGGGATCAAAACGCCCTGATAATTGTTCTTTTTAAGTATCCTTAATGCCTTCACCATATCTATATCGCCTTCATCCACAAACGCTTCACGATAGTGAGGTACTTTCCCAATCACATTCCTGAAGTGGATATAGCCGATTCTGTTTTCCCTTGAATATCTTTCTAATAAACCATAAACATCACTCCCTTGCATTTCCTGAACGGTACCCATGCATAACTCAAAGCCATTGGCAGGACTTGGGTTTATTGCCAGCAATTTTTCATATTCATTTTGATTGTAAAACAATCGTGCGGTTCCTCTCATTTCTGGGAGTGGCGGGTCATCTGGATGGGCAACCAGTTTCACTCCATTTTCCTCAGCAATGGGCAACATGACATCCAGAAAATGACGTAACCGATCCCACATTTCAACTCTGGAAACTGTGCCGACAAACCCATCGTCGACTACATCTTCATAACGCATGTTCCATACCATTCCTTTAGGAATTGGCTGGGTTATATCCACCTTTGATTGATCAAACTCAACCGACATGGCTTCACCTCTTCCTGTTGGGCCATTTGCCCAGCCCCAAACACCTGCCAGACTAAAATAGTAACCCATGATTGGAATCCCGGCTTTCCCCATATTTCTGAGGATACTTTTCAGATTTTCTAGTTGCTCCTCCTTTTTTGGCCCATCTAGGAGTACATCATACCAATGTGATGGATCAAAATTTTCGATGGCTTCCAGCTTAAGACCGTATGATTCAATTTCTCTCTTTAAAGACGAAAGCTCTTCGTAAGACCATATTTTTCCCTGGTTTCGTGTTTCGCCCCATCCATTCAGATAGTTGCCAGTAAGCATGGGGTTGTCCCCCTTGATGTAGTCAACAAGCTGCGCCACGATATGTGTAGCTCCAGCCTGTTTGGCGAAGCGAAAATTATCGCTATTGAGGATGCCTTTATAAAGACCTAATCCTAGTTTCATAGGTTCATTTTGGGTTTTGAATCTTTCTCAATCTAAGGTAGGAAAATACTTTGTTCAAACATATGTACTTATCTTAAAACTTTGAATTCTAAGACGATCAATTAAAAAAATAGAAAACAGAAATGTACTTATTTGATAAGGACTTTAATCACGAGTGTGCGGCGTTTCGAAACGAGTGTGAGATAATAAATACCGGGTTCAACTGTAGTTTGAAAATCGTACTCGGAGAGGTTTTTAGAATAATAAAACTTCCAATTTTCAACAAACTGACCACCCATATTTATCAGGTTTGCAGCAACAATCCCATCCTGCTCCTCTTCATATTTCAGTGTAAAAGATCCCATATTTGGGTTTGGATAGATTGCTGTCGTGAAGCTAATCGGGCCTAAAGCAAGCACAATTGTGGTGAGGGCCAGGGTATCACTAAAATCAGATTCTCCATCCTCACGGTAGGCTTGAATACGATAGTAGTAGGTGGTGTGAGGCTCAATGTTTGAGTTTTCAAAATCTATCTCATCCGCTGCAAGCTGGAATTCCACAAATTGGTCGAAGGTTTCACTCAATGAACGTTGAATTCTGTACCCTTCTTCATTGTCTGCCTGATCCTTCCAATGAATGCGGACCGACGTGTTTGACAAAACTTCACCTCCAAGATTTGTTGGAGCTGCAATCACCACGTCCGAATCAGTTCTGGCTTTTACAATATTGCTGGCATTTGAAGTGATTATTCCATCACTTGTCTTCACTCGATAATAGTAGAAGTTAAAAGGCTGCAATGCAGTGTCTGTAAACGTTTGATCTTGTTTTCCAATGGGGAATTCTGCCTTGCTTTCAAAGGAGCTAGTATGAGACCGCTCAATTATAAATCCGATTTCAGTGCTTGACATATGACCCCACCGGAGAATGATCGAAGAACTACTTCGAGATTCGGCAACCAGCATCCCGGGGGCATGTAGGGCATATTCATCTGTAATCGTTAAGACCATGTTGGCCGGCACATCGGTAATGACCGATTTCGCTCCTCCAGGCCAAACAATCTCCACAACTTCTACTATTTCCAAATCCCCAAGTCCAAAATGCGCCTCAGCTGGTTCCTGCCCATAAAAACTGGTTCCCGCCGTAATCGGCCTTGTTTGAATTCCTACTGAAGTTTGGATCTTCACCGTACTGCCAATCGCCCAGTGGTTCGCGCCAAGCATACGGGGTTTTACAACTAAATAATTCCCAAACTTGGTGGACTCATTGAGTTTATTCTCTAACAACCTAAAAGCCAATGTCTGATTAGGGTTATTCTTTAATGTCTGAGCCATATCCAAATCGCCATCCCTATCCATGTCAAAAGCAAGCAAAGTGGTGGCTTGCAGTGTATCATTAAATCCTGAAATCGCTGAAATTTCTTCGAAAACATCTGCGCCCTTGTTCTTCCAAAGACGGGAAGGATCATAAAAATCAGTCACCCAACCATTCGTCGCAGCTATATCGAGCAAGCCATCATTGTCTGCATCAAAAAAAGTCGTGCCCCAACCCCATCCGCCACTGTTAACATCACTGGTCTTTGATATTTCATCAAAATTCAGAGTTCCTAATTGACTATTATTCTTCATCAGTACGTTGTGATCCCCTTCACGCTCCCTCTCAATGTTGGTTATATAAATATCAAAGTCATCATCATTGTCATAATCACCTAGCGCCACACCCATGTCATTGTGGGCATTATCCAGATTCACAGAAACAGCTATTTCCTTAAAAGTACCGTCCCCATTATTCCTATAAAACAAATTGCTTTCATTGTCAACGGTAAGGTATATATCGAGCCATCCATCCTTATCCAGATCAAACAGAAGTGGCTGCCAATACCTTGATAGTTTTTCCATTCCACTGGCTTTTGTAATGTCTGAAAAATTGCCATTACCTAGATTTTTATAAAGCTTCACTTCTCCTCCCCATTGTGTCAATATCAAATCCAAAAATCCATCATTGTCAATATCTCCTGCAGCCAACCCCCCAAAAACACCTGTAATGTTTCTTCCCGAAAGCAGACCCGACGACTCAGTTCTATCTTCAAAAGTGCCATCTGGTTTTTGCCTGAGAAGCTTCAAATGATCGGCATCAGGACAGGTACCACTTCCAGAGAAACTTGAGCAATCTCCTGCAACAAACACATCTAAAAGGTGATCACCATCAATATCAAACCACACCGCTGTACGGCTTCTCATTCCCAAACCCAATTGAAGTTCGACCAATGTGTAATGTCCCGAACCATCATTTGCGTAGAGTCGATTTGGAGATTTTTCATCTGACAGAATATATAAATCTAAATCGCCATCTTTATCATAATCAACCACTGTCGCCCCGCTTCCATAGATATAGGCCGGGTCAAAATCAACGAAATTTGAGGAATTTGTTACGTCCACAAATTGCGGCTGCCCGTAACAAAACAGGAATGTATTGGAAAACAATATGATAATTATAGTTTTCAATATTTCTTTTGTTCAAACATATGGACAAATATAATTCTTGAAAACTCATTTAGCATCAACGATAGCTGGACATTTACTTTTATTAGAGACTCGCTTTTGGTGTCAATTGCAAGCAAGACACAGCATCGCAAGACAATGGAATGAAGGTTTTATAAAGCATTACGCCTTAATGCAGAACATGCAAGAAATCTCTTTGAAGCTCTTTCTATTTGGATAAATTTTCCAAAACATTACCGGCAGCAAGAGGCAATTTCCTTAGAAATATCGCGGCGTGACTATTTTGGACTTGGAGAATACAAATCGATAATTGAGCATGATCTCATGCGAGCCAGTATTTACGGATTGCAAATCAGTGGTCGAATAATCATAAGAATATCCAAATTTTAGTTGTGGACTTGCTTATAAGTCGAATAGGGGGCTAATTGCGTCAAATGAACGATATGATACTCCAAACAAATGAGGCTTTTGAATTAGGGTTGTTTGACAAGTGAAAGGGGCTAATGCCCCGTATTCATTTTACTCAGTTGTCGTTAATTCCTTCACAAAATCAAAGTATTTCTTTTTTGTGAGATTCTGTTTCAGTTCCAAATCCTTAAGCTTCTCTGTTTGAAATTCAATTAAAGCTGTTTGATCACGAATTTGCTTTTCCTTATCACTAGCGGTTCTTCCCCATTGGAATTCCTTAATTGAAGACAGTCTCTTTTTGAATGAAGCCAATTCCAAGGATGTATTACTCATGGCTTTACTCAACTTGGTAAGTTGCTGATTTGTAAAATCCATCGAATCTAAAAGCATCATCCTTTTATTTACAACTCCAAATTTTTTAGTCAGAATAGGAAATGTATTAGGAATGGTTTGTTTAACAAATGGCTTTAAATCATCCGAGCCTTTAAACTCCTTCTTCACATTCCCATTGGAGTCACCTACGATATACTTGAGTTCCCTCTTTGAGTCATTGCTATTGACATCTAATCCAATAATTATAAACTGACCTTTTAGAGGTTCTTCTTCTATAAATACAAATGACATAACGTCATCAGAAATGTCATTTAATCCCTTTGTTCTCAAGTCTATTGCTCTCAACAACCCTTCATTGAGGTAATACAGCATGCCCTCATCATTACTTAGTGTTAATTCCCTATACCACCTTAATCTATCATCTAAAATGTCCTCAGTTAAAGTGGAATCAATGAACTCCCCTGAGGCAGAGCCGTCGGGGAATTCTCTTCGATTAATGAGATTCTTGATAAACTCGATTAATCTATTTCAGGTTTTCTGTCACCCAAAAAACACAAAAGCCTGACAATCAGATGATTATCAGGCTAAATGTACCTCGGGCGGGACTTGAACCCGCACGACCTTTAAGGGTCACAGGATTTTAAGTCCTGCGTGTCTACCAGTTCCACCACCAAGGCAGCAAACTAACATGTAGTTTTCCACTATAAAAAAGCCGCAACTAGTGCGGCTTTCTCGAGCGGGAGACGGGATTCGAACCCGCGACCCCGACCTTGGCAAGGTCGTGCTCTACCAGCTGAGCTACTCTCGCTTTTTCCTCTTAACTTTCAAAAGGAGTGCAAATCTAATTGAACCATCGTATTTTACAATGTTCGAACTTAAATTTTCTGCAAATAATCAAACATATCCAACAAGCCACATTTATTGAGCCTTTTTAACTCCCCATAAAATATCAGCGAAATCTTCTACGAACCGGCAACTTTTTCCGCGAAATCAACATTAATGGTAAGTGTAACGTAGTTCATTATCAATATTGGGTAAATAAATAGCAATGAATTGTAATGTAGCAATCGTTTACTTGACTATCAAACAATGATAATGCAGCAGTATCTACATTAGTATTGAAAAATTACCAAATATATTATTGTTCATTTTAAATATTTTAATATTATATTTGGATAAATGGTCTTTTTTGCAAATGTGATAATTGACTAAAATAACCAGCCAGCGAAATTATGAATTTATTAACTACCCAAATCTCAATTGACATTGAAAAATCCGCTTTCAACCTCAAGAATGATGAAAACAGGATTGCAGCTGAGTGCGCTCAAAAAGTGTTAAGTCACCTCAAAAGACATCAGCTTTCTGGCCTAAAGCCGGAGTACAATGCCAACATTGCTATTCTAGAAGAAATCATAAAAATTCACAAGGTTCAGGCAAATCAGCTAATCTTCGCGTCTTTGAAAACCGCCTAACGACCTTTCAAAATTTCCTTCATTTCATTAAGCTTGAGCAAAGCCTCCACAGGAGATACTGTATTGATGTCTACCCCGCGCAATAATTTTAATACATCTTCAAATCTCGGGTCTGACTCAAATAGATTCAATTGAAACTGACTGCTGGGCAATTCCGCCAGCTTTTCTCTATCCTTTTCCGATAGCTTGTCGGACTCTAATTGCTTTAATATGGTATTTGCTCTGATCACCACATTATTAGGCATTCCGGCCATTTGTGCCACATGAATACCGAAACTATGCTCACTTCCTCCTTCCTGAAGCTTCCTGAGAAAAATCACTTTGTCCTTTAGTTCTTTAACAGAAACATTGAAATTCTTGACTCTGGGAAGATCTTTTGCCAATTCGTTGAGCTCATGATAATGGGTAGCAAATAGTGTTTTTGCTTTCGCTGTTGGGTGATTATGCAGAAACTCTACAATGGACCATGCAATCGAAATACCATCATAGGTGCTTGTGCCACGGCCAATCTCATCCATCAAAACCAGAGACCGATCACTAAGATTGTTGAGGATACTTGCCGTTTCGGTCATCTCCACCATGAAGGTTGATTCGCCACGACTGAGATTATCTGACGCACCTACCCTGGTAAATATTTTATCAACCAGCCCCACACGAGCATAACCAGCTGGTACATAAGATCCCATTTGTGCCATCAATGTGATCAATGCCGTTTGCCGCAGCAAAGCAGACTTACCCGCCATATTCGGCCCGGTTATGATCATGACTTGTTGGGATTCATTATCGAGATACACATCGTTGGGGACATACTCTTCCTCTGGCGGCATATTTTGCTCAATCACAGGATGCCTTCCCTCTTTTATATCCAATAAATACTCTTCGCTAATCGTCGGCTTGGTGTATTTGTTTTTTCTGGCAAGCTGCGCAAAAGATGTGAGGCAATCCAGCGTAGCAATTGCCTTTGCGTTTTGCTGGATGGCATCAATATACTCTCCCGCTAATACAACTAAGTCTGTGTACAAGCGGAATTCGATAACAAAAATTTCACTTTCAGCTTTTAGGATCTTCTCTTCGTAAACCTTAAGTTCTTCTGTGATATATCGCTCGGCATTCACAAGGGTTTGTTTGCGTATCCATTCTGGTGGTGCTTTATCGCGATGTGTGTTTGAGACCTCAAGGTAATATCCGAAAACCTTATTGTAAGAAATTTTCAGTGAAGAAATCCCCGTTCGCGCTACTTCCCGCTCCTGTATTTCCCTCAAAAAATCCTTTCCTGAAAAAGCTATTTTTCGGTACTCATCTAAATCCTCATCTATTCCGGTTCGTATAATATTACCTTGATTGGCAAGTAATGGCACTTCATCTTTTAAAGTATCTTCTATTTTATGGATCAGCTCATCACAGGTATTCAAAAGATCTTTATATCTGGAAAGCGAGGCTTCACTTTTTACGATTAATTCGATGATGGGACCAATGTGCGACAGACTTCTTTTCAAAAGAAGCAATTCTCGGGGATTGATCCTGCCGGCTGCTACTTTTGAGATCAACCGCTCAAGATCTGCTATTTGCTTCAGGTGATTTCTGATTTCAGAAAGCAATGTTTCATTCTTCACAAAAACCTCCACCGTATCGAGTCGCTGGTCAATCTGTGATTTATTCTTCAACGGGAGCACCATCCATTTTCGAAGTAACCTCGCACCCATAGGTGTTTCGGTATCATTTAGGATGTCGATTAATGCAGTGCCATCGGGCTGGCTTGGTTGAATAAGTTCCAAATTTCGAATGGTGAATTTATCGAGCCAGACGTATTGCTGTTCATCTATTCGAGAGAGATGCCCAATATGTCTGACTTCTCTGTGTTCTGTTTCTTCCAGATAAAACAAAACCGCCCCAGCAGCAATTATGGCATTTTTCATTTCATCCACACCAAAGCCTTTCAGGTTGGCCGTTTTGAAATGTCGAATAAGTTTATCATATCCATAGTCGATCGTGAATATCCAATCTTCCAGCGGATAGCTATTGGCAACTTTATCAAAATCAGCTTCAAATTGCTTCCGATCAGCCTTTGAATAGATAATCTCAGATGGTTGAAAACCCTGAATTAATTTTTCTATATATCCTTTATGTCCTTCTGTGATTAAAAACTCTCCCGTAGACAGGTCCAAAAAAGCTATTCCAACACTCTCCTGATTGTAGTGAACAGCAGCGAGGAAGTTATTCCTGTTATGTTCCAGCACATTGTCGTTCATAGACAACCCCGGAGTTACAAGCTCGGTCACACCTCGCTTTACAATCCCTTTTACCGATTTGGGATCTTCCAGCTGATCACAAATGGCCACTCTATTTCCTGCCCGTACGAGTTTTGGTAAATAAGTATCCAGAGAATGATGTGGAAATCCGGCCAGCTCGATGTGTGAGGCAGAGCCGTTGGCTCTTTTGGTCAATACGATATCAAGGATTTTGCTGGCTTTGATGGCGTCTTCGCCAAAAGTTTCATAAAAATCACCAACTCTGAAAAGCAGCAGTGCGCCGGGGTACCTGGATTTGATCGCATTGTACTGCTTCATTAATGGTGTTTGAGCAGTTGAGGTGGTTTTCGACATCCTAAAATTGGTGGTAATTTTGAAACTATATTTTCAAACAACAATATTAAGGAAAGCGACTTGCATGAGAAAACTTAAAAACGAAGAGCTCAACAGAATTAGCGATGAAGCATACAAATCTTCTTTAAAGCTCAATGCCTGCATTGTTTTAGACAACATCAGAAGCATGAATAATGTGGGTAGTGCATTTAGAACTTCTGACGCTTTCCGTATAGAAAAAATATACTTGTGTGGTATCACAGCCACACCTCCTCATCGCGAAATCAATAAAACAGCTCTTGGAGCCACGGAAACTGTGGATTGGCAACATGAAAAAGAAACTTCTGAACTCATAGATAAACTTGCCAATGATGAATATATCATCGTAAGTGTAGAACAAGCAGACCAAAGTATTATGCTCGATGAATTTCAGCCCGACCGTGATAAAAAATATGCTTTTGTGTTTGGCAATGAGGTGTTTGGTGTGAGCGATGACGTGATTGCGAAATCTGATGTTGTGCTTGAAATTCCTCAGTTCGGAACAAAACATTCACTCAATATCTCTGTGAGTCTGGGAGTTGTGGTTTGGGATTTTTTCTCCAAGGTGAAAACGATTGGGTAGAAGCGTTTAGCTATTTTGACTTTAAGTCCGGGACAGATTGCTCTTTCACATTGCAAATCGAAACCCTGAGCATTGCTAACACAATCCAATAGAAATCGCATCTTTGTCTTACAATGTAAGACCTATGAAAACGATAACTATTCGTTTAAACGATGATTTAATTGCAAAGCTTGATTCTGTTACGAAAGAAGGCAACCGCACAAAAAGTGAAGTGATTCGTGAGGCACTTGAAAAACATTTGACGCAATTAAAATTTCAGCAATTAAGAAAAAAAACATTGCCTTTTGCTGAGGCTCAGGGTATCCTCACAGATGAAGATGTTTTTAATGAAATCTCGTGAAAGTATTTGCTGACACCAATTTTCTCGTTAGTGCATTTGCCACACGAGGGTTAAGTTCTGAAGTTTTTGGTATTGTAATAGCAGGTCATGAATTGATCTTCAGTGAACAGGTGCTTTCAGAGTTGGAAGAAAAGCTTAGTAAAAAATTTAGAATACCAGAGAATCAAATTTCAAAAATTCTAGACTTTCTCAAAACTTTCCAAATTCTCAAAACGCCAACTAAGAAATCTAAATACCAAGTAAGAGATGAAGACGATGAATGGATTATAGCTGCTGCCTTGGAATCAAATGTGGATGTTCTTATAACCGGAGATAATGACTTGCTTTCAATTGTCAATGAAGTGAGCAAGGTTCAGATCATTACCCCTCGACAATTCTGGGAGCTGGTTCGGTATTAGCATATATTCAACTCCATTACGCTGAAGTCACGAATCAAATAAATGCCATCCGATAAAAGATGCGAAAAAGCTTGATCCATCTATTTTAACTTTCAAGTCACCCACTGCTAGCTTTCCGATTACAAATCTGAAAAAGCCCATGTCGCCCGAAGCAAATCTCTTTGTAAAATAGACGGGATCGGGACAGAGCGGTGGCCTTTTGAGGGTAGAGCGCGACTACTCTGAGAAGCTGCTGATGCTCTGTGTCTCCAAAAAAAATTAATTAATCACTACTCCTAGTGATCAATTTGCCTATCCATAGGTATTGCCCACCGAGCTGTCCGGGTACAATTTTGCATTATTAAGAATTATTCTAAATAAGAACTCAAACGCAAAATGACAACTACTAAATCTCTAATAAATCTCTCTTCAAAAGCTGCATTGCTTATGGCATTGACTCTTAACCTTGTTTCTTGTACGGACGATAATGACGGTGCGGTATCCTACGATATTCCTTCCACTTATGAGTTTACAAGAGATGGGGCTTCTTCCGTTTCATATTCGGGACAAACTGAGCGACTAAATATGCTCGCTGAAATGAAAGTCTATGTTAGCAAAGCTGATGGTGGCGAGGCAATCGATGCTGAGGTTCTGCTCAATATGTTTGCAAATGAGAATTCGCCTTTCGTTGATGCCGATTTAAACGCTTCTACCAAACAAATTGAAGACAAGACCTTTATTTCCGACGTGCAATTCTTCAAAGATTTGTTTCAGGCTACAGAAACAGTAAGCCTCGAAGTATCTGGCAATGGCACTGCTGCCGATGAGGGTGTCGCCGGAAAGATAGAAAGAGGCACAAGCGGCAATTTCATCAACGTAAATGAGAAGGGCTGGGAGTTTACCCAATTTGTGGAAAAGGGGCTAATGGGTGCTTTGATCTACCATCAGATATTCAACGTTTACTTAACGGACGCAAAAATTGGAGCTGATATAGACAATGAAACCATAGCAGAGGGCAACAAATATACAACTCTGGAGCATCACTGGGATGAGGCTTTTGGCTACTGGGGAGTGCCAGTTAATTTCCCAAATGGAGACCCAGTTTTGTCTGACGAAAGCAATCGGTTTTGGGCCCGCTATACCAATGGAAGAGATGAATTGCTAGATGTGAATGTTCCGTTGATGACTGCTTATATCACCGGAAGGGCAGCCATCACTGCCAATGATCATGATACGAAGAATGCTCAAGTGGCTGTCATTTATGCACTGCATGAACTGATTGCTGCTGCCACGGCGATTCATTATATCAATGATGCTATTGAGAACCTCAACTCGAATGACACAGGCAACCTATTTCATCACCTTTCGGAGGCATACACTTTTGTGATGGCAATCAAATACAGCCCCTATGCTTCACTGACAACTACCCAAATCACCACTATTCTTGAAGAAAATTTTGGCACAGACAGTAATTTCTGGACAGTTACTATTGATGGTTTGAACACCGCAAAATCAACTTTAAGCAATGCGTACCCGGAACTTACCGACGTAGCTGACAATTTATAATATGAGAAAATTCGCTTTGGTAATATGTGCATCATGGAGCAGTCTATTTATAGGCTGCTCAGATGATGGCTCCATGCAAAATGTTGACTTAGACGAGTCAGCATTTCTTGCTAATATGAGTTCCAATATCATCCTTCCTGCATACAAAGATTTTGCTGACAAAACCGAAGCTTTGAATCAAAGTGTAGCTGCTTTCTCAACGGATATAACAGCAGAAAACCTTCAGGATTTAAAGTTGAAATTGAAGGAGGCCAGATTGAGCTGGCAGTCTTGTAACCTGTTTGCCTTCGGCCCAGCGAGTGACCTTGCGTTAACTTCTGAGGCCAATATCTTCCCAGTAGATCAAACTCAAATTGAAAGAAACATTGAAACCGGAAGCTATGATCTTGGTACCATTTCCAACAATGATACTAAAGGACTTCCTGGAATTGCTTATTTGATTTACGGAGAGAGCCTCACAGAGACGGAAGCAATAGAAAATTTCACCACTGACCTATTTGCCTCTAATCGGATCGAATACTTGGAAAAGCTGTCTGAGCGTTTAGCCGAGAAGTCAAAAGCCGTCGGGGATCAATGGGAAACATCCTATCAGGATCAATTCACCAACTCTTTCGGAACAAGTGTGGGAAGTGCTGCATCTCTTTTCTTCAATGCCATGATCATGACGTATGAAAGAAACTTCAGAGATGGTAAAATTGGGATTCCGGCAGGGGTTAGAAGCCTTGGAGAAACTATACCAACTTCTGTGGAAGCCTATCATGGAGGATATTCTCTGGAACTTGCCAAAGCCAATCTGCGGCAGTTCAAATCCGTCTTTAATGGCAATGAATCCGCCGGATTAGACGATTATCTTGATGCTTATGGTAACACGGATTTAGGGACAGAGGTCAATGAGAAATTTGATGCTGTTGCCTCCGGTTTCGAAAATCTAACTGATCCTCTTTCTTCTCAAATCGAAACTGACAATGCTTCTGTGGAGTCCGTCTTTATAAGTATGCAGGATTTGGTAAACCTGCTGAAAACAGATGTGGCTTCTCAGCTCAGTATCTCTATTAGTTTTATAGATACAGATGGTGATTAGGTGTTGAAAGAAAGAATCATATCCCATCAAATTCCAATCGCACCCTTAGTAACATTCAGGGTGCTTTTTGGGTTGATGATGGCTTTTAGCGTCGCACGATTCTATTTCAAAGGTTGGATATATGACTTATATGTCTTGCCTAAATATCATTTCACCTATTACGGGTTTGACTGGATAAAACCGTTTTCAGAGGCTGGGATGTACGCTGTATTTGTGGTACTTTTTTGTGTTGCAATTTTTATCGCTTTCGGATTTCTATATCGAATTTCTGCCATCACTTTCTTTCTGCTCTTTACTTATGTGGAGCTCATAGACAAGACAACTTATCTCAATCATTATTACTTCGTAAGCCTGATTGCATTTTTGCTCATCTTTCTTCCTGCCAACAAACGATTTTCTATTGACGCAACTTTACTCAGAAGAGGACACAGCCATCGGGTACCCGCCTGGACCATCAATATTCTTAAGTTTCAGTTATTCATTGTTTACTTCTACGCCGGGCTTGCCAAACTCAACGCTGATTGGATGCTCCATGCACTTCCTTTAAAAATATGGCTCCCTGCGTCCTCTCACCTGCCACTAATTGGGCCACTTTTAAAATATGAATTGACGGCTTACATCTTTAGCTGGGGAGGGGCAATCTACGATTTGACCATCCCCTTTTTTCTGATGAATAGAAAAACAAGAGGGTGGGCTTTTTTGACTGTTGTAGTTTTCCATATGCTTACGGCCACCCTGTTCCCAATAGGCATGTTTCCATATATCATGACGATTTCTGTACTTATTTTCTTTTCCTCGTCATTTCATGAAACCCTTATTAGAACAGCCGAACGCTTATTAAATTTAAAAACACGTCTTTCCAATGATCGTAGATTCATAATAGGAAAAGTGTTCTCGCTTGTACTTGTATTTTATTGCATCATACAAATTGTCTTCCCACTGCGGTTTCTGGCTTATCCAGGAAATCTGTTTTGGCACGAGGAGGGCTATCGCTTCTCATGGAGAGTGATGCTTATGGAAAAAATGGGGAACGCAACATTTAGCGTTACAGATCCAGTTACTCAAAACACCGCAATCATTTCCAACTATGAATACCTCACGTCACTTCAGGAAAAACAAATGAGCACTCAGCCAGATATGATCTTACAATTCGCACAACTCATTAAAGATGATTATGAAGCTAGAGGAATTTCAAACCCAATTGTAAAAGTAGATGCTCAAGTGACCTTGAACGGCAGAAAAAGCAGACCATTTATTGAAAGAAGTGTTAATCTCGCGGAGCACGAGGAAGGCTGGGAGCATAAAACCTGGGTCCTGCCCATTGAAAATAACAATTGATTAAGTCAGTTTCATATATCGCACTTTTTATCCTTTTGGGATCTTCTTCTGCCCTTGCTCAATATAGGGTAAGTGGATTAGTGACAACAGACGAAGGACTCAATGAAAATGCCACTGTCATTCTTGACCAAGGTGAATTTGTAGACACAACCTCTGAAGGATTTTTCTCATTCGAGAATGTAAAATCTGGAAAACATTCCATCACTGCATTTCTTTCCGGATATGAGACCCAAACCATAGTCATTACCGTTGAAAATAGTAATCTAAAGGTCAAGATGGCACTATCAGAACTCAGTACTAATTTGAATGAAGTCATTATTCAGAGTCAAAAAGACAATTCATTCGGCATTACCAGATTAAAATCCATAGATGGGACGGGAATCTATGAAGCTAAGAAAACAGAGGTAATCATACTGGAAGACATGGTGGCTAACAAAGCGGCTAACAATGCCAGACAGGTTTTTGCAAAAATACCGGGAGCAAATATCTGGGAAAGCGATTGTGCCGGCCTACAAATAGGTATTGCTACAAGAGGTCTGAGCCCAAATAGAAATTCAAATTTCAATACCCGTCAGAATGGATTCGATATATCTGCTGATGCATTGGGCTATCCCGAAAGCTATTATACTCCACCTATTCAGGCTGTCGAAAAGATCGAACTCGTGCGTGGTGCAGCCTCCCTGCAGTATGGAACTCAGTTTGGCGGGTTGGTCAATTTCGTTATTAAAAACCCTCCAAAAGATAAACTCATAGAATTGACAACAGAACAGACTTACAACTCATTGGGCTTTTACAATGGCTATGTTGACGTAGGGATGAGTCTGGGAAAACTCAGCTTTTTCTTTTTCAATAAGATCACATCTGGGGACTGTTGGAGATGTAATACTCAGTTTGCAGCCAACACCTCTTATCTGGATATCCATTATCAATTCTCGGATGCCTTTAAGATGGGTTTAGAGTTGACAAGGATGAATTACCTGTCTCAACAGCCTGGCGGTCTCACTGACAATCAGTTCTATGAAAATGCGAAACAATCCAATCGTGAACGCAATTGGTTTCAAGTAGATTGGAATCTGATATCTGTGCATCTAGACTATGCCTTTAGCTCGAATCTGCGGCTCAATAGTCGTACATTTTCTTTACTCGGCAGCAAGGATGCGCTTGGTAATCTGGGTCGAATTGATCGGGTAGATGATCCTAATGAAGAACGTGACTTGCTTTCAGATGAGTTTAGAAATTGGGGTAACGAGACACGACTTATTTATAATTACCATTTAGGAAAAGAGCAATCCGCTTTCCTGATTGGCTCTAGGTTTTACAAGGGATTCACACATAGACAACAAGGTCTTGGATCTGCTGGAGACAGTCATTCCTTTAAATACATCAATCCTAAGTCACTTGAAGGGTCGGACTTTGATCTCCCCGGAACCAATGTTGCTTTCTTCATAGAAAACATTTTTAATATTTCACCAAAATTCAGCGTTACTCCAGGAGCAAGATTCGAATATATAAACACTGAGGCAGACGGTTATTATCGAAATACCACATCAGATCTTGCAGGAAATATTCTGACAGACACGTTGATTAACGAGAGTATAAGTAAAAAAAGATCATTCGTTTTCGGAGGAATAGGCATGAGTTATAAGATGAACCCGAACGTGGAGTTTTATGGAAACTACTCTCAGAATTATCGCTCCATCAACTTCAATGATATTCGGGTAAACAATCCTTCGCTCAAAGTGGATGAAAATATCCAAGACGAGTTTGGGGGAAATTTTGACCTTGGGTCAAGAGGCAATATCAAAGGATTTTTTAATTATGATATAAGCCTCTTTTTATTGAAATATAATGATCGCATCGGAACCATACTAGTAAGCGAGCCTGACCCAAGATTTAATAATTTAATTGACAGAACCTATCGCCTTAGAACCAATATCGGGGATGCTCACACCTATGGAATTGAAATATTCGCTGAAGCCAACCTTTTCAAAGTGATAAACCCTGCAACTGTCACAGAAAATAACTTGTCCATTTTCCTAAATCTTGCTCTCATAAATTCACAATATCTGCGCTCTGCTGAAGCAGGAGTAACTGGAAATGAAGTGGAACTAGTGCCAAAGTATAATTTCAAAACAGGATTAAGTTACCAAAGTGCGATGTTTTCTTCTACACTGCAGTTTTCCACATTGGCTAAACAGTTTTCTGATGCTTCAAATGCGAATGAGCCTGCGCCAGGAGCCGTAGAAGGTTTGATACCAGCCTATTCTATCGTAGACCTCTCAGCTGAATACAAGATAGGAAAGGGCTTTTATTTACAAGGAGGCGTCAATAATTTGACTGATGCTCGATATTTCACAAGGCGTGCAGCAGGGTATCCCGGTCCTGGAATATTGCCTTCTGATGGGAGGAGTTTTTACTTTACGGTAGGGTATTCCTTTGACAAACTACAATAACAGATCAAAAATCAGCATATAATTGAAGCATTACTGACAATTCTCAATGTTACATTTTATACAGTTTGTATCTTAGTGGTGCAAAAAATCAGAATATCGCATAGATGGAATATCGCATAGAACATGACACCATGGGCGAGGTAAAAGTACCCGCAGAAAAATATTGGGGGGCCCAAACCCAACGATCCAAAGAAAATTTCAAGATAGGAGGAGAAAATATGCACATGCCAATGGAAATCATCCGGGCATTTGCGATTCTCAAAAAGTCTGCCGCACAGGCTAACCTGGATTTAGGGGTTCTTTCTGCAGAAAAAACAGATTTGATTAGTCAGGTATGTGATGAAATCCTTGCCGGAAATTTGGATGATCAGTTCCCTTTGGTCATATGGCAAACAGGATCTGGGACCCAATCCAATATGAATTGCAATGAAGTCATTGCTAATCGTGCGCATGTTGTCAATGGTGGACTGTTGGGTGATGAGAAAAAAATCATTCATCCCAACGACGATGTGAATAAAAGCCAGTCATCCAATGATACTTTCCCGACGGCCATGCACATCGCAGCTTACAAATTGATTTTGGAAAATACGATTCCAAAGGTGACTAAACTTCGCAATACCATTAAGGCTAAGTCTGATGCCTTCATGCACGTGGTGAAAATAGGAAGAACCCATTTTATGGATGCAACACCTTTAAGTCTGGGACAAGAGTTTTCAGGATATGTGTCTCAATTGGATCATGGATTAAAAGCATTAAACAATACATTAGCTCATCTTTCAGAATTAGCCCTTGGTGGAACGGCAGTTGGAACTGGCATGAATACTCCGGCTGGATATGATGTACTTGTTGCTGAAAAAATTGCTGAAAATTCGGGATTTCCATTCGTAACCGCTCAAAATAAATTTGAAGCATTGGCTGCTCATGATGCAATTGTGGAAAGTCATGGAGCGCTCAAGCAACTAGCAGTGAGCCTAATGAAAGTAGCGCATGACATACGCATGTTATGCTCAGGGCCAAGAAGTGGCATAGGTGAAATTATTATCCCAGAAAATGAACCTGGCTCGTCAATCATGCCTGGAAAAGTAAATCCAACACAGTGTGAAGCACTGACTATGGTATGTGCGCAAGTGATTGGAAATGATGTCGCCATATCAGTTGGTGGCATGAGCGGACATTTCGAATTGAATGTTTTTAAACCAATGATGATTTACAATTTGCTCACATCAGCACGTTTGATTGGCGATGCATGCGAATCATTTAATGACCATTGTGCCATTGGAATTGAACCTAATTATCCTATTATTAAGGAGAAATTAGAAAATTCATTGATGCTGGTCACGGCTCTCAATACCCACATAGGGTATGAAAAAGCGGCCAAAATCGCCAAAAAAGCACATAAAGAAGGATCGACATTGCGTAAAGCCGCTGTTGAATTAGGCTACTTGACCAGTGAAGATTTTGATAAGTGGGTAAGACCTGAAGATATGATAGGATCACTCAAAAGTTAATTTGTTGTTTTTTTTATAGTTATTTTTGTACTTTAGCAGTGTTTATCTAAACATTTAATAATCAATCGTTTAAAAGATGAAAAAAATATTAACTCTAATCGCACTATGTCTTTGTTTCACATTCACTTTTGAAGCTGCTGCTCAAATGTCAAAAAGTGAAGCTAAAGAATGGAAAAAAAGAATTAAGTCTCTGGAGCCAGAGCAATACAAAACATTGATCGAAGAGAATAAATCTCTTAAGAGTCAAGTGTCAAGTGTCAAAAATGAGCTCGCAAGTGTAGATGACAAGATTGCAGATAAGGATGATCAGATTTCCCAATACGAATCACAAATCGCTACGCTTAGAAATCAATTGACAGCATCAAAATCTGCACCAGCACCTGTTGCAAAATCAACGGATGTTAAAGGCTCAATTGATGAAGAAGTTGGTGTAGTGTTCAAAGTTCAGATTGGCGCATTTACGAATAAGGATCTTACCAAATATCTAAAAGCATCTGATAATTTTTCAGGAGAAGCTGAAGACGGTGTGAAAAAATATTCACTTGGTGTATTCAGAGATTACTGGGAAGCTGACACTTTTAAGAAGTATTTAAGAGAAATGGGGGTGAAAGACGCATGGATCGTTTCTTATAAGGATGGAAAACGAGTTCCAATCAAGGAAGTATTGGAAGGCGTATCAAAATCATAAATATTCTCCAATTGAAAATATAAGCCCTCCGAACATTCGGGGGGTTTTTTGTTTCTGCTTAGTTTTGCAGTCTTTCATCGAAACTGCTCATGATACATTACAAATCCCGGGAAGAAATTGAATTGATGCGCGAAAGTGCACAAATCGTGTCGAAAACCTTAGGTCTCATGGCCGAAGAAATCAAACCGGGAATCACCCCACTACAGTTGGACAGAATCGCCGAGGAATTTATTCGTGATCAAGGCGCAGTACCTGGGTTTTTAGGACTCTACGATTATCCCAACACGATCATCACATCGGTAAATGAGCAGGTGGTACATGGCCTTCCTACCAATAGACCATTGGAAGAAGGAGATATTGTTGGACTGGATTGCGGTGCATTGAAAAATGGATTTTATGGAGATCACGCCTACACATTTGCTGTTGGTGAAATCTCTGAAGAAATAAAGCAACTATTGACCGTGAGCAAGAAAAGTCTCTATCTCGGCATTGAGCAGATGAAAGCTGGAAATCGTTTGGGTGATATCAGTTTTGCAATCCAGAATTACACTGAATCATTTGGATACGGTGTGGTGCGTGAGCTCGTCGGGCATGGTTTAGGTAGAAAGATGCATGAATCACCTGAAGTGCCTAATTACGGAAAAAGAGGAAAGGGTCCCATGCTAAAAGAAGGTTTGGTTTTAGCAATTGAGCCAATGATCAATATGGGAACAAGAAAAGTCATTCAAAAATCTGATGGATGGACGATTGTAACCGCCGACGGACAGCCATCTGCGCACTTCGAACACAATGTGGCGATAGTTGATGGTAAACCTGACATACTTTCGACTTTCGACTATATTGAAATCGCTTTGAAAAAAGTGAACGGCGTATTTATTTGATGTTTTATTTGAAATCTTATCAGAGCAAATGATTGCTCATTAAAAATGAATTCCACCACCTGGATCATGAAATTTTTAGTCTGGCGACTAAAACATATAAGTGACAATAACTTCATTTTAATAGTTGCCGGAATAGTGGGTCTAATTGCCGGTTTAGCAGCTGTTGCGCTTAAAAGTACTGTTCACATTATTCAACGTTTGCTTCAGAAAAATCTGGACGTAACGAATTTCAACTACCTGTACATCATTTATCCCTTGATCGGTATTTTACTGACAATAGTGATTCGTGAATATATAGTCCGAGATACGCCAGGTCATGGTATTACACGAATCTTAAGGGCCATTTCTGTTAATTCGAGCCGAATAAGAAAACGCTATACCATTTCCAACATGGTCAAAAGTGCAGTGACAGTAGGTTTTGGAGGATCAGTTGGTCTTGAAGCACCTATTGTTGTCACCGGCTCGGCTATCGGATCTAATATAGGGCAGTTCTTTCATCTGGATTATAAAAAACGAACCCTGCTGATTGGCTGTGGTGCAGCAGGAGCCATTTCAGCCATCTTCAATTCACCTATAGCAGGGGTCATCTTTGCCATTGAAGTTATCCTCAATGAAGTAAAGATCAACAAATTTATTCCGATCCTTATCGCCTCTGTTAGTGGTCAGCTAGTGAGCATTATACTACTGGGTGAAGACATACTATTTTCATTCAAATTAACAGACTCATTCGTTGCGCAAGACACGCCTTTCTATATTTTACTCGGAATTTTATGCGGTCTGGTTTCACTTTATTTTACTCGGACACTATTTAAAACAGAAGGCCTCATCG
>JBLICU010000014.1:0-52274 GCA_047632435.1 Cyclobacteriaceae bacterium | reverse complement strand
TGAACATATTTTAACAAACCCATTTCTCAAAGCATACAATGACCTGATAAAAGTTCAGTCTTTTGACTTACAGATTTGGTCTGTTCGAGCATTGAAGGAAATGCCGGAGCTATTTGATGGACTTATAGCGCATGCTAATGATGCAATCAAGGAGCAAGAACAATCTACTGATGTTGCAGTGCAAATTAACTTTTTAAATAGAGCTATTAACCATCTCAATGCCGCACAGGTGATTCGGGAAGATTTTGAGGTCATCTTGTTGTTAGGAAAGGTTTATAAGAATCTTGGTGAATTGTATTCGCAAACTGATAAGAGCAGAACTACGGCAAATTTCAGAGCATCATTGCGATACCTGGAATTGGCTTTGAAAAGCAAAAGTGATTGTTCAGATTGTCTTGATAACCTAATTTTGGTATCTGAAAATTTAGGTGAAGCCGAAAAGGTTACCCAATATCAAGATGCCAGAAATGCACTAGGAAATTAATAGTATCTATACTCCAAAATGTTTTCGAATGATCCCTTTCCAAATTTTGTAACCTTTGTCATTCATATGTAATTCATCGTCTAAATAGAGCTCAGGTCTAGCGACTCCCCTTTCATTGAGCATTGAATCATAAATATTTATTTGATAGGCCTTAGGTGAGCCGATCAGATTTTTTCTAATAAGATCATTGGTAAGTTTGATTTTGGGTTGCAAATAAGTTCTAGATGGACTTGGCTTGATAGTTAGCACAGAAATCGGAGTAGTAAGAAAATCATCACGCGTTATTTCTAAGAGTGTTCGAAATTTTTTCATCACACTTTCAGGTGACAGCCCATTTTCCAAGTCATTGTCACCACAATAAAACACGATATGTGAAGCCTTTGGGATTATTCCGAGCAGTCGGTTGAAATAGTGGATGCACCAGCCAAAAGAGGAGCCGCCAAATCCGAGGTTGAGTGTATTAAGGGGCGCGAGATCCTGCTCCATGGTTTCCCAAAGTCTAAATGAGGAGCTCCCATAAAATATGATAAGCTGGTCAAATGAGGGGCAATTCGCTATTTTTTGTTCCAGTGCTACTATCTCCTCTTCAAACATGTTAGGATTAAATCCTGGGTTGTCCATGAATGGATTTTTTAATGTTTTCAGTTGATTGAGCTACAGCCTCACTTACATAGTCGGTATATTTTCTTCTCAAGTCTTTGAGAAATATTTTCATTTCTGATTTATTCTCGATGTTTTTTATGCTTGTGCTTACTTTAAAAGGTTTATTGATAATCACTGAAAAGGTATTTTTTCTGACCCTTTTGTCAAAATGGGCTATTGATATTGGAATAATCAAAGGTTCCGGACTGCAACTCAATGCCAGCCGGAATGCACCTGATTTGAATGGTCCCGGTGATTCTTCAGTACTATAAGAGGTTCCCTCTGGGCTGATCAATAAATTATTTTTTCCATACAAGTATGATTGCGCCAGCTCATAAAATGCGTTCCTTTTATCTTCGCGATATTCTTTGCTGTTTGTTTTGACATCTGATTCATTGGTGTAAACATCAATATGCCCCAGTTTTTGGTAATAATCCCGATGGGCATATTCTCCACCCCGGCCAATTCTTACAATTCGAATTCCGGGATCTCCATACTTTTTGTAAAGAATTTCAGAGCTGATGAAATGTGAATCCAAAGTAATCTGAAAATTGTTCGGTAAGGTATTATATGGATGATTTCTGATGTGGTTATAAACAAAAATGTGGCCTGCTTCATCAGGAAGATTTTCCCACCCTGAGACAACCGCTGATGCATTTTCAAAAACGGTGATGAATTTTTCAGCACAAATTTTCCGTACCACATCTGCCGGAACATCCACCGGTTGATTCACCACTGACTGATATACGCCCACCAAATCGGTATAAAATTTCAATTCCCTGGTTACCTCGTTCATGGTATCAAGGCAAAGAGACGAAATGTTACGTTCCAGCGAATCTCCTTCATGCTTCATCTTTGTCAATATGTCTACCGCATTTTCTATGGTAAGTTTGTTTTGTAAAAGGTGTGGAACTTTGTGCAACGGAGACCAAAGATCAAGATTGGCACTGTTCTGCTCAATGAGATTACTTATCGCAATGATTTCCCTATTGAATTTGAGTGAAATAAACCTGGTTCTGATGGCTTGTAACTGATTACCTATCAACCACAACAGTCTATAGTGAAATTCACGCGCAAATTTTGAATCTCTTTTTGAAATCCATTGAAGTGCCGTAGTGGGAATATAGTAGAGCACAGATTCCTGAAGTGCAGTGGCATTCATAAGCGTTTTTGCGTCGATGGAAGCGGTCCATCCCACCATGAAGCCAGGAGTATTCATATTACGAAAACCTATGGTCTTATTTTGGGGATCCGTGTAGGTAAAGGTGATTTTCCCAGAAACCAAAATGAATATACCTTCAATCTTATTCTCCTGTTCATAAACAATGTCATTTGCCCTGAACTGACGTCTTTCCACATGTCTGGCTAAAAATTCGAGTTGATCTTCTTCGAAGATTTCGAAAAAGGGAGACTTTCTGAGAAATTGGACTATGTCTTGTTCCTCTGGCAGCTTCGTATTTTGAAACTCCTCCAAGGACACCAATGATTGTTCCCCATCAATATTTGGAGAAAAGGAACTTAATAGATCAATGGCCTCTCTGATCAAAAATGTACATCTCGAACAAATCAACCTGATTAATGTATTACTCAGGGTATTATCCTTTAATTTTTCTTCTAAGGAGGCAAATTCCCAACACAAAAGTTTTGCAGTAGGTGACGAAATTTTAGAGGTGGTAGCGTATCGGTTCGGCGAGATAAGGCCACTCCAACCTATGGGTGTCATTGGGACATTCGTATTTCCTACCTGTAATTCTTCAAGACCTTCTTCTATATTAAGAAATAAACTAATCTCTCCTTCAAGAAGAAAATAAAAGTAATCCGCTTTGGCAAATTGCTCAGTTAGAATATCTCCCTGGTTGAGATAGATTTCGTGAGCTTCGTCATATACAGGAGAAAGAAGGTCAATATCTCGTAGATTCACAATTCAATGTTTAATTGTAAATAATTGCAATTATAGATTAAATAATTACTATATGTTCAACAAAATTATAATTAAATTGAATGGAATAGTGTTAAAATTTGATTTTGTTGAAATTATGTGAAACGTCTGATTCAATTACTCACTATGCAAATAGTCCTCCTGAGTTTGTGTGGTGAGTTGTATGGAGGCTTACTAACAACCTATTAAAACATTAACCAACAACTCATTATGTCTCAAAATTAGTCTTCAATAATTCTCAATTTGGCAAAGCTGAGCAAAAGGGTTTTTTCACCAGCGGAAGTGAAATTCACCTTTGCCTTTCTATTAGCCCCATCTTCGTCAATATGACTGACCGACCCGAATCCGAATTTTGGATGCTCCACTTTCATACCTACAGACAAAACTGAAGTATCTGATGGTTTGAAATCGGGACTTGGTTTATGTTCTGGTGCAGATGCAAATTGCCTGTTGACTTTGTCTTTTTTAAGGTTATTGACAAAATTTTTGGTGATATAACTGTCTGCGGAGCTGAGTGGTGCAGTGCTAGAAAACTTCTTGTTGATCTTGATATATTGGGCATCTACTTCCTCTAAAAACCTACTTGGCTCGCAGTTTTTCAGTGTGCCAAAACGGTAACGACTCAGCGCATAGCTCAGATTGATTTTCTTTTTGGCTCTTGTAATGGCGACATAAAATAGTCTCCTCTCTTCTTCCAAATCTGCACGGCTGCTGAGCATCATTTGAGATGGGAATAATTCTTCTTCCATTCCGACGATGTACACGTAGTTATATTCCAGGCCTTTAGACATGTGGATTGTCATCAAGGTAATCGCCTCTTCAGGATTATCAGATCGATCCTCATCTGTGAGCAAGGTCACATCTTGTAGAAACGAACTCAAACTTTTATCCTCACGCTCCGGATCATCAGTGAACTCTTTGATTGCGTTGAGAAGTTCTTGTACGTTATCATATCGGCTCAGACCCTCTATGGTTTTATCTTCATATAGCTCTTTTAGCAGACCGGAAGTTTTGGCTACATGAGTGGCGGTTTCGTACGCGTCCTTTTTATCGTTGGTCAGTCTAAAACTTTTGATCAAGGCAGAAAAATTTTCTACTTGTGTTCCCCCTCGACCTCCCAGGAGGGAAGAGGCTTTATTAAGAATTTCGCCTAATGATTGATTTGCCTCACTGGCCGCAACTACCAATTTTTCAATGGTTCCTGGACCAATCCCTCTTTTTGGCAAATTGATGATCCGGCGCATGGCCTGTTCATCGTTTGGATTGACAATAAAGCGCAAATACCCTATGAGGTCTTTGATTTCTTTTCTTTGGTAAAAGGACAACCCGCCAACTACTCTGTATTTTAGGTTATTTCGTCTAAGTGCTTCTTCCATGGCACGAGACTGACTGTTGGTTCTGTATAGGATGGCAAACTCATTATTGCCAGCCTGATTCTTCATTTTCGTTTCGAAAATGGATGAAGCAACGAGTTTCCCTTCTTCATTATCAGAAGTTGCCTTTATCAAATCAATCAGCTCACCATCTTCGTTATCTGTCCATACACTTTTTTTGAGCTGTGCAGTATTTTTGTTGATTACTGAGTTGGCGGCTTCTACGATAGTTTTAGTGGATCGGTAATTTTGTTCGAGTTTGATAATTTTCAGATCAGGATAGTCCTTCTCGAAATTCAAGATGTTTTGAATATCTGCTCCACGGAATGCATAGATACTTTGAGCATCATCGCCCACAACAGCAATGTTTTGCCGAACGGCTGCCAATTTTCTGGCAATGACGTATTGTGAAATATTAGTATCCTGAAACTCATCAATAAGCAAGTAGTGAAATCGATGCTGGTATTTATTGAGTACATCTATATGGTCTCGAAATAAAATGTTGGTCTGATACAGCAGGTCATCAAAGTCCATGGCATCAGCCTGAAAGCAGCGAAGTGAATACATCTTATAAAGCTTGCCCATTTCAGGTCTGCGATTGGCCGTATCATCTTCCTCGTAGATAGGATCACGCAGATATTCCTGCCAGGATACCAATCTGTTTTTTGCGGCTGAAATTCTGCTATAAACTAAATTAGTTTTGTAAACCTTATCGTCCAGATTTAACTCTTTCACTAACTGTTTAATCAGTGTTTTGGAATCAACAGTATCGTAAATAGTAAAGTTGCTTGGAAAGCCAAGTCTGCCTGCTTCTGATCTCAAGATTCTTGCAAAAACAGAGTGAAAGGTGCCCATCCAAAGATTACGGGCTTCCTTACCTACAATCGACTCAATCCTATGGCGCATTTCTTTGGCTGCTTTATTGGTAAAAGTCAGTGCCATGATGTTGAATGGATCTACTTTGTGATGTCTGATCAGGTGGGCTATGCGATAGGTCAAAACTCTGGTTTTCCCGGATCCAGCACCAGCTATCAGCATGGTTGGGCCCTCTGTGTTTACTACTCCTTCTTTTTGTGGGGGATTTAATTCCTCTAGATAATAAGCCTGATCTTCACTCGCCATGAGGCAAATCTAAAATCATTTCTCGGGTTTGATTCTTTGATGATTGAAAAAAAACAGACAATGGTATTTCATTTTGAAAACACGTCTCTCAAATGTTTTAAATCGGGCATTACTGTCAAAATAGTTTTCAAATACCTTGAAAACTTATTGGGATGAAGATTTGGGTTTACCTGGAAGATGTGATTTTATTTTTTGAAAAAGTTGATCAGGATGATATGGTTTAATCACAAAATCGTCGATACCAAATTCTTTTACTTTTATGTCTTCAGTGGCGTCAGCCGTCAATGCAATGATTGGTACCGTTATTCCTCGTTCCCTTAACATTTTGCTAGCCTGATACCCATCTAAAACAGGCATCTGAAGGTCCATCAAAATCACATCCATTGTCTCATCGTCATACCAATCAAGCGCCTCCTGTCCATTTTTGGCCAATGTGCATTGAGCACCCCAATTAGCCATGTATTTTTTGGCAACCATCACATTCATGGCATTGTCTTCCACTAACAAAACATGATAACCGGTAAGGTATGAATCACTAACCATCAATTTTGAATTTTCACAGATTTTTGTTTTTCTCCAATAGGCAGTACCACCACAAATGAAAATTCTGATCCTTTGCCAATTTCACTTTTCACGCTGATATCTGAACCTTGTAATTGAAGTAGTCTTTTTGAAATAGTCAATCCCAATCCTGTACCATCATAATTTTCATGAATATTTGAATCAGCTTGGCTGAAAGTATCAAAAATTCTCTCAATTTTATTTTGCTCGATCCCAATGCCTGTATCCGAGACATTAAATTTAGTTGTTATTTCGGACTCTGTCCGTTTTAACTCCACTACACTCAGTGTAATTGTTCCATTCTTAGTAAATTTTATCGCATTATTGATAAGGTTTGATAAGACCTGCGAGAGTTTTACTTTGTCACTTTTAACATGCAAATCACGTGTCGTAATGCAATCAAATCGCAATTCGTTTCCTAGTAACTCTGCGTGAGACTTAAATCCCGCTATTATATTTTCTCCAAGTTCTCTAAGGTCAAAACTATTGTTTGCAAATTCAATTTTGCCAGCTTCAATTTTATTGAAATCCAGTATGTTATTGATTAGACTCAACAAGTTGTCGGCTGAAAATTTGAGACTGTTGATGGTTTCTGTCTGATCTTTTCTTGGATGGTTTATCAGAAGATGATGAATCATGCCGATCACTCCATTTAATGGTGTTCTAATTTCATTTGACATGATCGAAAGAAATTCCGATTTAGCTTTTAGTGAAGATTCAGCGTCCTCCTTGGCCTTTTGCTAATTCAGTGCAAATTGTTGTGATAAAGTAAGTGGATGCAAGAAAAAGAAGACCATGTATCCAAAAGGAATGATATAAATAGGCGCTTTATAAATCTCCAAAACATTCGTAGCTCTGAAAATCAGCACGCCCATTAGAATCGAAATACTAATTAGAGAATACACTGATCATGCCCTCTTGTTTATGGCTGCTTTGGTATAGATATAAATTGCCAATAGCAACATAAAAATTGTCACATACAAGAAATAGATATGGAGAAAAGTAAAAATGGAGGCTGGAGTAAATATGGCTAGCCCTAAATAGACGAAGGCCAAATAATTAAATGGTTTTGTTATGAACTTTGGAGTTTCCTGAGGATATGTATGTTCAGTGAATTTGGAAATAAATATGATGGTAAGATAAAGTGAAATGGATTCGAGCCTGGACGAAAGCCACCAAGGTAATTCAGGATAAAGACCATTTAGTACGTAATTGTTGCTTCCTATGACGTAATAAGAAAAGGAAATACAAAGCAGAGAGAAGTATAGAATATTTTTTCGATGTTTTCCATAAAGGAAAAGCCCCAAAAAAAACAAACCACCCATTATTAGTGCTCCGGTGAGGAATGAATCAAATTTCACTATCATGTCCTTGTCTTTGATGAGAATTTTGCTAGATCCTATTATAATACTGTCTACCGGACCGCCCCTACTGTGACGATAGTTAGCTATATGTAAGACTAACTCATTTGTGTCCCGAAGTATAATGTTTTGTAGTTGGACAGTTACCTGTTCCCATCTTTGCGAATTGGCACTCTTGGTGGTGCCAACTTTCCCATTTTGGGAAATCAGGTGGTCATTCAGACAACATTCAAAAGCTCCATATAATGGTGGTGTTTTGATGGCCCACTGGGCATTTCTATCTAAAATAATTGAAAGTCTATAGGTCGCAAATCCAACGGGTTCTTCTCAGGTTCCAGGGAATTTTAGATAAGTTTTATTTTCGATGATATCAAAAGCTCCGGGATAGATCAGTTCTTTCTGATAATATTCCCAATTTCCGTCAAGTTTTATAGGGGGATCTTTATTTGGAATAGTTGCCTTGCCCTGATTTACGATTTGTGCATTGACACAAAATGTCAAAACCATGGTGAATAGAAGTACAATAACCCGTATACACACTTGTATCAGTTTAAGAGGAATCTGGTATTTACAATTTTGTTGATATATTAAATCTTGACAAGGATAATTAACCAATGAACTTGAAGATACTATTAAGTACAATAAAGGATAGAAATAATAGAAAAGCAGCTACCTCAATTCCAAGAAAGAAGTTATTCCATTTATATTTTTTATTTTCCACAGAGAACTAAGGCTGTAATTACTTTTTTAATTGTGAGGGCAAATTAATCAAACATTAAAAAAAGATTACCCTTAGATGAACAAATTAAAAATGGCATATTATGTTTAATGCCTTTCAAAACCAAATAAGATCAATAAGAAAACTCAGCCTGGGAATAGAAGACTAAGAACGGCTGCTGGATCTTTTTCTATAATGAGTTTATTTTTATGCCCCAAACTGAGAAACTCTTTAGCCACCATTTGGTCGAAAAATGAAAAAAGATAATGGTAGTAGTTGTCAGTATTGAGGAATGCACATGGTTTATTATGATAACCAATTTGCTGCCAAGTGAATACTTCGATGATTTCCTCCAAGGTACCAATACCACCGGGTATGGCTAAGAATGCATCAGCCATTTCAGCCATGAGCGCTTTGCGTTCGTGCATGGTTTCTACTACTATTAAATCTGTGATTCCAGTATGACCTACTTCCATTTTCATCAGCTTTTCAGGAATGACTCCATAAACTTTACCACCAAGCGAGAGCATTTCATCAGCGATGACACCCATCAACCCGACTTTTCCTCCACCAAATACCAAATCGATATTTCGTTTCACCATTTCATTGGCAAGGATGCGACCAGCCTCCACGTACACAGGTTGATTGCCCTTTTTTGAACCGCAAAAAACTGCTATTTTTTTATTTTCCATTACTTTCGTTTGATTCAAAGTAAATATACTTTCAATTATCAATGGAATATTATTGTATTGAGCATTCCATTTTCAAAACTGAACCACTAAAAACCGAAGAAGTGAAATATAGAAGGCTTGGAAAAACGAATCTAAATGTGTCTGAAATATCGCTCGGCACATGGCAAGTAGGTGGAGGCTGGGGTAAGGCTTTCAACGAAAAGACGGCTTCTGCAATCATTGAAACTGCATTAGGTCTGGGGGTTAATTTTCTTGACACAGCGGATGTTTATGATGGTCAGCTGAGCGAGCGGAAAGTTGGAAAATATGTAAAAGCTAAACGCGACCAGCTTTATATCGCTACCAAAATTGGTCGCCGCATCAATCCTCATATTGCCGAAGGCTACACTGCGGAAATCATTGAAAAATATATTGATGAAGCTTTGATCAATACAGGTTTGGGTTATTTGGACTTGGTACAGCTTCACTGTCCGCCATCAGCCGTTTATCATAAAGATGAAATTTTCAAAAAACTAGAAGAAATCAAAGCCAGGGGAAAAGTACGTCACTTTGGAGTAAGTGTGGAAAAAATCGATGAGGCTATAAAAGCTACTGATTACGATGTGATCGAAACGGTTCAAATTATTTTCAACATGTTCAGACAAAGACCCATTGATGACTGTTTTGAAATTTTAAAATCTCGTGATATTGGTATCATAGTGCGTGTGCCCTTGGCAAGTGGGTTGCTCTCAGGAAAGATGACGTCAGTGAGAAAATTCGATAAAGATGATCATCGAAACTTCAATAAAAACGGCGAAATATTTGACAAAGGAGAGACTTTTTCCGGGGTTCCTTTAGATGATGGGTTTAAGGCAGTTGAGGATATTAAGATGCTGTTTCAAACTGAAGAATTATTTAGAGCAGCCCTGAAATGGATTCTAATGTTTAAAGAAGTAAGTACCGTTATTCCAGGAGCGAGCAAACCTGATCAGGTGATTTCCAATATTGATTCGATCAAATGGCCAGAATTATCAGATCTTGAAATGAAAAGTGTAAAGGAGATTTATGATAGTCATATATCAAAACATGTACATCAGTCTTGGTAATGCCATATAATGCCAATATTTGGGAAATTAATTGCTAACATTGATCTGATACAAATCCAATCTACGATCTTTCAGATTTCTTACACTTCCAAACTCATGTAGTTCTTTTAGCAGTTCGAGATCAATGTCTCCAATGACTGTCATCTCAGAGTTGGGTGTCGCTTCTGCTTTTATAGCGTTAGTAGGGAAGGCAAAATCAGAAGGAGTGAAAATGGCACTTTGGGCATATTGGATATCCATGTTATTAACTCTCGGAAGATTGCCCACACATCCGGCTATGGCAACATAACATTCATTTTCGATGGCTCTGGCCTGGGCACAGTACCTGACTCTATTGTATCCATTTTGGGTGTCGGTAAGAAAAGGAACAAAAAGAATCTGCATGCCCTGATCTGCACATAATCGCGACAGTTCTGGAAACTCAACGTCATAACAAATCAAAATTCCAATTTTCCCTGAGTCTGTATCAAAAACCTTTACTTCGTCACCTCCTGACATTCCCCAAGCACTTTTCTCCCCCGGTGTAATGTGAATTTTGGAAGTACTATCCCAAGACCCATCTCGTCTACATAGAAAAGATGTATTGTACAACTTATCCTCGCGCATTTCAGGCATTGAACCTGTAATGATATTTACGTTATAAGAAATTGCAAACTCGATAAATTTATCCCTGAGTAGCTCAGTATATTTTGCCAATCCTCGGATTGCATCAGCAGGACCCAAGTGATTGTATTCTGCCATCAGTGGTGCATTGAAAAACTCCGGAAAAAGAATAAAATCAGACTGATAATCCCCGAATGCATCAATGAAGTACTCCATCTGATCCACAAGTGCATCGATGCTATTTAATGGTCGCATTTGAAGCTGTGCCAAACCTATTCTGACATAGGTTCGGGGTGCGTTGATGAGAGTTTCTTTTTCCTGATAGTAAATATTGTTCCACTCAAGAAGAGTGGCGTATTCTTTGGATTCTATGTCACCAGGCAAGTAGTTTTTAAGTACTTTTTTCACGTGAAAGTCATTGAGTAATTGAAAGTTTAGAATTGGGTCTCGCAATTCTCTATCTCTTACTTTTTGTATGTATTCTCTGGGAGTAAGCTCATCCGAATATTCGTTATAATTTGGAATTCTTCCTCCTGCAATAATTGATTTTAAATTGAGGTTTTCACAAAGTTCCTTCCTTCCGTCATACAATCTTCGGCCAAGCCTAAGTCCCCGATGCTCGGGATGTACGAATACATCAATTCCATAAAGCACGTTTCCGTCAGGATCATGTGTTCTAAATGTCTCCTGCCCAGTGATCTGGCTGTAGGTATGGTTATCTCCAAATTTTTTGTAGTCCACAATTATAGCCAAGGCGGCAGCAACCATTTTTCCATCCAATTCGATGCATAATTGGCCTTCTGGAAAAACTTCTAAGAGCCTCTTTATATCCAGTTTCTCCCAGTAGGTTTTTTTAAGGTTGCCATAGACTTTGATCATGATTTCTTTGACCTCAGGATAATCAGACAATTGCAAATGTCGCAAATGAACGTTTTGTGACTTTGTTTCCTTAGTTAATGAATTCCTTACCTGAGCCATTTTTGTTATTGATCCTTTGAAAATAACCTGAAAGTTAGCAAAAAGAAACAGCCATCTCAGGTGGTCATTGGTATTTATGATAACTTTATTTTTTATTTAAAATTCTGGTATGCACTATTATAATTCTCTGATTGAGACAATCGGAAACACCCCACTTGTAAAGCTTAATTCGGTCAATAAAGGGATCAAGGGTCTGATATTGGTAAAGGTTGAATATTTCAATCCTGGTAACTCAATTAAAGACAGGATTGCCTTAAAAATGATAGAAGACGCTGAGCAGTCAGGGGTATTGAAGCCAGGTGGAACCATCATTGAAGGTACTTCTGGCAATACTGGAATGGGGCTGGCATTGGTAGCTATTGCAAAAGGATATAAGTGCATTTTCACACTCGCCGATAAGCAATCATCTGAAAAAATGGATGTGCTCAGAGCTGTAGGCGCGGAAGTGATTGTTTGCCCGACGAATGTTACGCCAGATGATCCAAGATCCTATTACTCTGTTGCGAAAAAACTTAATGCAGACATCCCAAATTCTTTCTACCCAAATCAATATGACAATCCTTCGAATACGATTGCTCATTATGAATCAACTGGTCCTGAAATTTGGAGGGATACGGAAGGAAAAATAACACATTACGTGGCAGGCATGGGAACGGGTGGTACCATAAGTGGCGTTTCAAAATATTTGAAAGAAAAAAACGCTGATGTAATGACTGTTGGGGTGGATACTTATGGATCCGTATTTAAGAAATACAAAGAGACCGGACTATTGGATCAGACGGAAGTCTATCCATATCTGACAGAAGGTATTGGGGAAGATATTTTACCAAAAAATGTTAATTTTGGTTTGGTAGATCATATTATTAAAGTCACAGATAAAGATGCGGCAATAATGACCCGCCGATTGTCTAAGGAAGAGGGGTTATTTGTGGGATGGTCATGCGGATCAGCAGTCTTTGGGGCATTGGAATATGCTCGTGAAAATCTAGGAGAAGATGATGTGATGGTCATCATATTACCTGATCACGGCACCCGATATTTGGGAAAAATCTATAATGACAATTGGATGAAGGATCATGGTTTTCTTGAGTCAAGAAAATTTGCTACAGCCAGAGATATTATCACCTCAAAAAATGGCAAAGCGAAGCTTACCACCATAAATAAAGAGACTAAAATCAGTGAAGCCATTCTGGCGATGAATCAATTTGGCATAGACCAAATTCCGGTGGTGGATGGGGATGAGTTTGTGGGAAGTCTGAATGATACAAAAGTACTGAAATGTATCATTGAAAATCCGGACATGAGAGATAAACCAGTAAGTGAAATTATGGACGAGTCCTTTAGATTTGTGGGAATGGACAATACCATTGATGTACTTTCATCATTAATCAACAAAGATGCCCGAGCTTTATTGGTGAGAGATGAGAAAAATCAGGTTCACATAATTACTCAAAGTGATCTTTTGATTGCTATAACTAATTGATTACATTTACTTTTATTATTAGCTTAAGTTCTAACTCTTTACTTGCAAGCCCGGTTTTTCATGCCGGGCTTCTTTTTTTTAAGCTGTCCTAGCCCTGAAATCACACTTTTATACGTAATCTTCAATTTATCAAGTAGATACTCAGGGATTACACCATTATTTTTTTTGCAAATAGGATTGTAACAATTCCCCATCGGGAAAGACAGTTTTATAATCTCAATGAACCCTCAATCATTTTTTTTCAAATCCATTTCATCAAAGAAAATATCGTAATTGGGTACATCAAATTTAAGCCCTACAACGTCTAATTTATTGTCGAGCTGGAATTGGACAGTTCCAAAATCAAACCAGGCGTGTGTTTCGTCCCAAATGATTTGCCAAGTATCGTAGTGCCAATGCTGTAAAGTAGCAGAAAGTGCAGGAGCATTTTTGAATTCTAGTCGGAATGTTTTGTCTATTTTTTTGATGATTACTTCACCATGAAAGCCAGATGAATAAGTACCCTCAAATTTTTCTAGGGCTAGAGTAGGTTTGGTTTTCTTTACCTGAGTTGTTTTTATTTGCTCAATTTTTCCGGGTTCACTGTCGGCAGCTTGGTTTCGTTCCAACCACTCTTTGGACCAATCTCGATTGTCTTTATTTATGTATTCATTGATTATGTAATAGCATAATGGAGTTGAAATACTTTTCATTGAATTGGTCAGAATCGTAATTCCTAAATTCAGATCGGGAACAAGCAACACATGCGAATACATGCCATCATATCCTCCTGTATGGGAAACGATCAAGTTTCCATGATAGTCACCTACGCTCCATCCGAGCCCATAACCTGCGAAATGCCTTCCGGGAATCGATTCTTTAGATTTTTCTGATAAGGTAAAATTATTATGAGGTGTCCACATGATATTTTGCTGTTTCGGGCTAATAATTGTGTCGAAATTCCAAATTCCATTATTGAGTTGTATGATCATCCATTTGCTCATGTCCGAGGCATTTGAGATGATGCCACCGGCAGCACCCATATTGTTCCAATTCACCCATGGTAATACTTGATTGCCATTTTCGAAAGGTTTGTGCGGAGAGGCTACATTATCAGATTTCGATAATTCATCTGTGGACGTAACAGTGTTTTTCATGTCCAATGGTTGGAAAATGGCTTCATTTACAAATTCATCCCAATTTTTACCAGTAACCCTGTTGATTATTTCTCCCGCAGTGATGTACATCAAATTGGAATATCCATAGCCACTTCTAAAAGGATAGTCTTGTGGTAAATATTTGAGCTTGAGGATTAAATCATTGACTTCAAGATTTGATTTATACCAGATATAATCACCACTAAATGTACCCAGGCCAACCCGATGGCTCAGCAAATCGCGGATGGTTGCTTCATTGCTCACATAGGAATCATAGAGTGTGAATTCAGGAATATATTTTCGCACCTTATCATCCCATGAGATTTCCCCATCATCTACCAGAATGGAAAGTGCAGCAGAAAGAAAAGCTTTGGTGTTGGAAGCAATGGCAAAGAGTGTATTTTCATCAACCAGATTTTGATGGCCAGACTCTTTAATTCCATAACCTTTTGACAATACAGTCTTTCCATCTTTCACAATAGCAACAGAGATTCCAGGTATATCCCAGTCAGCACGAGCTTTTGATAAGTATTGGTCTATTTTCTCCAGATCAGCTTGTGCTGATAGGATTTGAGGTAAAATGAGTAAAAGAAGAGATATTTTTTTCATAAGTAGAATTCAATATGAATGCATTTTACTCAAAAAAATCAAAAACTTCAGTTCACTTTTTATGTTGATGGATTCAGGGGCGGATTAATGGTTAACTGTGAATTCAATTTATAAATATGTTGTTAGTGAAAAGAAGGGCAATATCTGCCGGGTTCTTTAAATTTTGAAGATGTGATTCAAGATCGTCTGTTTGCTGATATCTAACTTGAATTGCTATATCTAAAATATTTTCAAATTCCTGAGACGCCACATTTACGTCAATAGTTTTTTTATGGACAGCTTTCTTATAGTATCTCTCGACTTTTTTTATTTTATTATATATACCTGGTTTTTCGATCACTTTGGTTGTAATAGGATTCGCTGGTGTGGGTTCTGCCACCCACGTGTATGAATTGGTTAATAAGAGCATTTTTTTACCAATATCTTCTCCTAAAAAGTGAGAGAAGTCATAGTTATAAGCAACTAATTCAGAAAAATCTAATTCATTCTTTAGAGATTTAAAATTGTAAACTTCTTCGATGTTCTGAGCTAAAATACTCAAACAGAAACTTAACAAAATTATCAATAGGTAAACCCTCTTCATATGCCAAAAATTTAAATTTACTGAATAGTGAGATTCATTTTTTTATTTCTCTAAATCATAAAATTATTCACAAAACTAACCCTTTGACCAAATTTTGTCATTGCTTTAACTCAATTAATTAATCATTTGTTTGAATAATTACATTTGTGACAGAATCACATACTGTTGTTAAAATATGATTTTGTCTTTTTTAATTTTGCTGTTCTATTTTTATCAAATTCCCAAAGATGAATTATGATCATAATGATATTTGTAAATAAATACAGTCATTACAGAATTTTATGTTACTTGCTTTTACTATTAAAAATTAGAGTTTTACCTAGTGCTTTTCATCCTATAACTTAGCTAGTCCATTTGAAAATAAGTATAGGTCAAACACATGATCACATTTCTAATTTTTCTTCCATTTCTACTAGGATTCGTTGTTGTTGCCGTTTACGGTGAAAGAAAAATCGCGGCTTTTATACAGAATAGATTGGGACCTATGGAAGTAGGACCTAAAGGAGTCATTCAGACTGTTGCTGATTTATTGAAAATGCTTCAAAAGGAAGATATAGTCCCAAAAGCAGCTGATAGGCTATTGTTTCTTGCAGCACCAATCATTGTTTTTGCATCTATTTTTGCTGGATATGCCGTTTTACCATTCACTTATGGCCTGAGTGGGTCTTCCATTGATACCGGCATATTCTTCCTACTTTCAATTGTTTCTTTGGATGTATTGGGTGTTTTGTTGGCAGGTTGGGGATCCAACAACAAATTTGCGCTTTATGGGTCAATGCGTTCAGTGGCTCAGATAGTTTCATACGAAATCCCATTAGGACTAAGTGTATTGGCGGTGGTAATGGTTTCTCAAAGTATGGATTTGCAGGAGATCACCCAGCAGCAGGGAATATATTCTTCTTCTTCGGAAAAGTCATTTTTATTAGGTATTCCAGCAATTGATATTTCAACTAAAGGTGGATTTTTATCTTGGAACTTCTTTAGAATGCCTTTATTAATTATCGCTTTTTTAATATTCTTCATATCTGGTTTGGCCGAATCTAATCGTGTTCCTTTTGATTTACCTGAGGCAGAATCAGAACTTATCGGTGGATATCATACAGAATATTCGGGGTTTAGATGGGGGCTGTTTATGTTATCCGAGTACGGTATGATGTTGTTGATTTCTTTTTTAGCAGCTATTTTATTTTTTGGTGGTTGGTATTCCCCACTTCCAAATATAGGTTCACTTAAGCTGGCTGAATGGACCAACGGCCCTGTCTGGGGTGGGTTCTGGTTGATCAGTAAAGCCATGTTTTTCATTTTTCTTCAAATGATGGTAAGGTGGACTTATCCACGCTTGCGTGTGGATCAGCTTATGTCATTGAGTTGGAAATATCTAACACCAATGTCAATTTTTTTGTTGTTCATTATAGGAATTTGGAAATTGTGGACGCTATGAGTGAGTATTTTAAAAACATCAAAGATTCTTTCAAAACCTTATCAGGTGGGTTGAAGCTGACTTTGACTTATCTAAAGGATGCTACCACTTCGAGAAAGCCAATTGGCGTGGCAGATGAAAACTATTTCGAAGCGGATAAAGGAATTTTTACGCTTCAGTATCCACACGAATCTTTTCCGGTTCCTGACAATGGAAGGTACCGTTTACACAATGAAATTGATGACTGTATTGTATGTGACAAGTGTGCCAAAATTTGCCCTGTAGATTGTATTGATATTGAGCCAATCAAGTCTACTGAAGTTATTGGTGAGACTTCTGATGGTACACCAAAACGGCTCTATGCGGCCAAATTTGATATCGATATGAGCAAGTGCTGCTTTTGTGGGTTGTGTACCACTGTTTGCCCGACAGAATGCCTAACCATGACGAAAGCCTATGATTTCAGTGAATTTGATGTCAAGGATCATAATTATTCATTTGCGGAAATGAGTTTGGTGGAAATTGCTCAAAAACGACAGGAAGCAGAACAGGCAGAAAAGAAAAAAGAGGCAGAAAAATTTAGATTGGTGAATGTTACTAAACATGCTGTTGAGAATAAGTCAGGTGAATCGTTGATCAAAGGGATTGAAGATGGATCAGTTCAACTTTCAAAACCTGTATTCAGACCTAAAATGCCTGTTGTGAAAGCAAAATCAACAGATGATGAGCCGGCCACAGATGCTAAACCGAAACCTGTTTTTCGTCCAAAGCCAATGATTAAAAAAGCTGGAGATGTTGAAAATAAGACAACCCATTCGCCGAAACCAGTGAATAACCAAGAATCCGACAAATCAAATCAAGAAGAAGAAAAACCCAAACCAAAGTTTAGACCCAGACCGATTGTAAAACAAAAACCTAAAGGAGATGGAGATGCACCTGAATAGTTTGTTTTTTGTTTTCGCAGCAATGGTTTGCTTGCCATTGATATATTTGATTTTTACCAAAAATATTATCAGAGCAGCGTTTGCTTTTACTATGAGTCTTTTGGGAATGGCCGCTTTATACGTGCTTTTGAGCGCAGATTTCATGGCGGTGGTTCAAATCATGATTTATGCTGGAGGGATTGTAATTTTGCTGATTTTTGGTGTCATGCTCACAGAACGTACCCAAAAGGCAGGTGTCTATACGGAGCATCATCAGCTATTTTCTGGCATCATAGTATCATCAGGTTTAATGTTTTTCCTTGTATCATCAATAATGAAATCAGGGCAAATTTGGGTTTCGGGCGCAAAGGAAATTGAAAATCAAACAAGGCAGATCGGGGTTCTTTACCTCACTGATCATTTGATAGCATTTGAATTGATAGCATTTTTATTACTCGTAGCGCTGGTTGGGGCTGCTTATTTGTCTAAAAAATCAGATTCATGAGCACCATTCCATTGAACTATTTTCTACTACTTTCAGCCTTCATATTTTGTGCAGGTATTTTGATTGTTCTCGTGAAGAAAAATGCTGTATTTGTGTTATTGGGTATTGAATTGATGCTCAATGCGGCAAACCTGAACCTTGTTGCCTTTTCGAAATACGACCCAACCATGTCGGGGCAAGTTTTTGCAGTGTTTTCAGTTGTGTTGGCTGCAGCCGAAGTAGCCATTGCCTTGGCGATTTTATTGAATGTGTACAAACAATACAATACTACCAACCTGGACAAATTAGATCAATTGAAAAACTAGCTCTGGAAACTCAAACGTTATATATAGTCCTGATTTTGTTGCTTCCACTTTTTGGTGGATTGTTCAGCTATTTTTTGCCCAGCCCTAGAAGCCATTGGTTTGCACCAATATTTGTATTTGCAGGTTTAGGTTTTTCATGTTTCACTTTATTCCAAACAGATATTTTCATCAGATGGAGTTGGCTTCCTTCCATTGAATTTGGTTTGCACATTGACTCCCTGGCAGCAACACTTATCACCTTGGTATATTTCATTTCCCTGTTGGTGCATTTGTTTTCTTTCCATTACATGAAGGATGATCCCGGAATCAAGCGGTATTATTTCAAGCTGGGTTTCTTCACCACATCCATGTTGGGACTGTTGGCAGCTGATCATTTGATTCTGCTTTTTTTGTTTTGGGAATTGGTTGGTTTTTCATCGTATTTGCTCATTGGTTTTTGGTTTCAGGAAAGTGAAAAAGCTACCAGCGCCAGAATAGCCTTTATGGTGAATCGGGTGGCCGATGCAGCTCTTTTGATAGGAATAATTTTGTTGATTACCGTTTTCGAGCAATCATTTATTTCTGAAATGGCGAGTTTGGGATCTGGTACTTTGATTACAATAACAGGAATCATGTTGGCCATAGGAGCCTTTGGTAAGTCTGCGCAATTTCCGTTTTTCGGTTGGTTGAATAAGGCAATGGCTGGCCCAACCCCAGTTTCTGCATTGATTCATGCGGCTACAATGGTGACAGCAGGGATTTACCTTTTGGTAAGGATGTTTCCAGTCTTGACTGACCATGTGTTGATGATCATTGCTTTGATCGGAGCTATCACAGCATTTATGGCAGGTATGTCTGCCCTTGTTCAAAATGATATCAAATCTGTTTTGGCATATTCTACCATTTCTCAGCTTGGGTATATGATATTAGGAGTAGGGGTTGGCGCCTTTGAGACATCTATTTTCCACCTTTGGACACATGCTTTTTTTAAGGCAGGACTTTTCCTAGCTGCCGGAAATGTCATTCATTTCATGCATCATGCCAATCACAAGGTGGATGCACAAGACATGCGAAGCATGGGAGGCTTGAAAAAGTATCTTCCTTTCACTTTCATTATATACATCATTTGTGGCGCTGCATTGGCAGGGTTGCCATTTACCTCAGGATTTCTATCAAAAGAGGGAATATTGGGAGCCACACTCGATTGGTTTATGGAATTTCGAACTGAACCGATTTCACTTGTTGTTTTAATATTGGCATTTGTTACAGCATTGCTAACTCCATTTTATATTACCAGACAGATTTTGATCGTGTTCTTCGACAAACCAAGAACAGAACTGAACATTACAGAAAATCATAATTTTGAGCCTATACAATACGTAAAAATTCCATTGGGTCTACTGGCTATTGGATCGATATGGATATTTTCATCTTTAAATCCATTTAATTCTCATGGCTGGTTTTTGAGTGATTTTCTATTTGGTATTTCGATAGAAACTGCGCATCAGACTTCAGGTGGACTGTATTTAATCATTGTTTCTGTGCTGCTTGTATTTGCAGGAGTGATTTTAAGCTTCGTCAAGTTTAAACCCGGTTCAAATTTTATCACTAACTATCAGTCTAAAAATATTGAAAGTGGAACTGTTGCGTTAATTCTCTTAGAAGGTTGGTATATAGATCGACTTTACGGTTTAATTAATAATGGTTTTTTAAACCTGAGTAACTTCGTGTTTTGGCTGGATAAAAAGGTTATCAATAAAGTGGTTGACGGTATTGGCGTGAGCGGAATTGTCTTTGCCAAAGTTACTTCGATTATAGATAGGCATTTTGTGGACGGGCTGGTTAATTTCTTTGCCGGATTTTTTAAACGGTTTGGAAAAATGTTGTCAAGAATGCAGGCCCCTGGTATTCAAACACAACTTGCCACAATGTTATTAATTTTGGTCATTTTGATGTATTTGTTTCTTTTTGATTTATGAATGAACACTTATTAAGTCTGATCATATTCATACCGCTGGTTGTCGCAGTGTTGGTGTTTTTCGTTCCAAAAGGGCAACATGCATTTATCAAATTGCTGACGCTCGGCACTATAATCGTTCAACTTATCCTCTCCCTATTTTTATTTTTTCAATTTGATGGCTCTTTGATCCCAACACAATGGTCAGAGTCTTTTGTATTTGTTGAAAAGGCAGATTGGATCCAGCTAGGTTTAGGGAATTATGGAATTTTCGTTATCGACTATTTTGTAGGAGTTGATGGAATCAGTCTTCCATTGGTTGTTTTGAGCACATTTTTGCTCGTCATTGGTGTCATATCTTCCTGGAATCTCAAAGAAAAGGTCAAAGGGTATTTTATTCTCTATTTGATTCTAAGCGCGAGTATCATCGGGTGCTTTGTGGCACTTGATTTATTCCTTTTCTATGTGTTTTTTGAGTTTATGCTTTTGCCCATGTTTTTTCTTATTGGGATTTGGGGAGGGGCGAGACGTGCTTATGCATCCATCAAATTTTTCATTTACACGCTATTTGGCTCATTGCTAATATTGATTGTAATGATTGGCCTTTTCTTATCCACCGAAGATGCTCCAAGAGCGCTGGAAATGGCAAGCGATTCTGGTCGGCTAGAAGTCGTTCATACCTTCAGCATGATCAAAATGATGGAAGGTAGCTATATAAATGATTCACTTCTATCACCTGAAAGTGAATCGACAGTAGGCGGTATTTCTTTGCGGTATTGGGCTTTTATTTTGTTGATGATCGGATTTGCAATAAAGCTACCTACCGTTCCTTTGCATACTTGGTTGCCAGATGCTCATGTGGAAGCTCCAACTGCGATTTCTGTCATCCTGGCTGGAATTCTCTTGAAGGTAGGGGGTTATGGTTTCTTCAGAGTTGCCTACGGAATTTTTCCGGATGGAGCCATCGAATATGCTTTTCCCGTCGCGTGTTTCGGTGTTTTGTCCATCATTTACGGAGGGTTCAATGCCGTGGCACAAACTGATCTCAAAAGAATGATTGCTTATTCTTCGGTCTCCCATATGGGTTTTGTGATGTTGGGATTGGCAAGTTTGACTTACGAAGGTGTAGCAGGTTCACTATTTCAAATGATTTCTCACGGATTGATCTCTGGTGCATTGTTCTTGATTGTTGGTGTTGTTTATGACAGAACCCATGACCGAAAGATTGAGAATTTAAGTGGTTTGGCTAATAAAATGCCTGTTTATACTTTTTTCACTGTCGTTTTCTTTTTTGCCTCACTGGGACTGCCAGGATTTTCAGGTTTCGTAGGTGAGTTATTGACACTCATAGGTGGTATTGGTTCAGAATCAATAAATGGTTTGATTCCGTCATGGCTAGGAATGTTGGCCGTGCTTGGTATCATTATTTCCGCTGCTTATTATCTCTGGACGCTTCAGCGGATGTTTTTTGGAAAATATTGGACCAGACAGGAAAGTTGGGATGTAAAAATGGTGGACATGAATATTCGTGAATGGATCATGCTACTCCCGCTAGCGATACTTGTGCTCCTATTTGGAATTTTTCCAGGACTGATTCTTGATCCCTTGGATAATTCAATTAATTTTTTCGTAGATCAGGTGTATAATTCTGGTCAGCAAATCCTGAATAATAGATAGTCGGCTGAAGATGAAATCACAACTTGAGCAGATTATCGGCCAACTGAGTTTACTCCATTTTGAGGTAATACTTATTGCTGGTGCTTTATTGCTGCTTATTTTAGGATTGGTCGTAAAAAACAACCTCTCACAAAGAATTGGATTCTGCTTGGTGCTTGTCGTTGCACTTCTTTTTCAGCAGTATTCAAACACGGAACAAGTCATTCTCACTGGTGCTCTCAAACTCGGTCCATTAGAAAGTTTTATAAAAACCCTTATTGTCGTATTTGCCATCTGGATTGTGTTTTTTGCAAATGCTAAAAAGCGAGCAGCTGAATTTTATTTTTTGATCTTATCTATAGTGATTGGTTCCGTGTTTATGGTGTCAGCCAATCATCTTTTAGTGGTCTACATTGCCATTGAGCTAACTTCATTCACGTCTTATATCATTACCAATTTCAATTTTCAAAAAAGGTCATTTGAAGCAGGAATTAAATATCTACTATTCGGAGGAGTAAGCTCTGCAATTATGCTTTACGGCATTTCGATTATTTATGGATTGGGGGGTAGCTTGGCCATCGATGAATTAAATTTATCTAGTGATGATCCGTTTTTGGCCTTTGGGATATTTGCCTTGCTTGGAGGTCTTTTTTTCAAAGTAAGTGTATTTCCATTTCACATTTGGACACCTTCCGCCTATCAGGAGGCGCCTCCCGATGCAGTTGCCGTTTTGGCAGTTGTACCTAAAATAGCGGGTTTCGTTCTATTGCACCGAATCTTGTCTATGATTGACTTGGAGTCGATTGTTTGGGTTTTACCTTTATTGATTCTAGTTGGAATAGCTACAATTGTAGTTGGAACATTGGGTGCACTAGGTCAATCTGATGTCAAAAGATTGATGGCTTACGGGGCAATTACTCACTCAGGATTGCTTTTGGGATGCTTGGTGATAAATGGCCAAACAGGAATCACAGCTTTCGTTTGGTATGTACTGATTTATGCCATTATGAACCTGGTTTTGTTTTACCTGATTTCTGTTTTTGAAGAGAAAAACATAACCACCGTTCAAGATTTCTCTGGGGTAGGGTTGAAAGCTCCTTTTATTAGCAGCTTGGTAGTGATAGTTATGATTTCATTGATCGGATTACCTCCAACTGCTGGTTTTACCGCCAAGTTTTATTTGTTTTCAGCATTGTGGAATGAATTTCAGGTAAGTTCTGATCTATACATTTTTACATTTTTATTGGTAGGAATTTTGAGTGTAATTTTTTCACTTTTTTACTATTTGAAAATTCCTTATTATTCCTTTATCCAGATCTCCAAAAAGGAGATTAATTTAAAACTTGACGTTTTCCAAAATCTATTCGCAACTATTTTAGTTACGTTCCTGTTATGGTTTTTCTTTAGCCCGGAAATATTGGATAACATTGTAGTGTATTTCAATAATATCGATTGGTAACTGATTTATGAGTGATTCAATAAAACACGAATGTGGCGTAGCAATGCTTCGCCTAAGGAAGCCCCTTCAATATTATATTGATAAGTACGGGACCCCCGCTTATGCCGCTCAGAAGATGTATATTCTCATGCAAAAGCAGCATAACCGTGGACAAGATGGTGTAGGGATCGCCAACATCAAGCTGGACATGAAACCTGGAAGCAGATACATCAGTCGCTACAGAACAATCAACCCCCAACCAATAGAAGAAATTTTCGCCAAAATCAGTAGAAAATACGGTAAAGCTCAAAAAGAAGGAAAGAAGAATTATTTCGATGCACAGTGGATGAAAGAAAACGCTGCATTTACAGGTGAAGTTTGGCTTGGACACCTAAGATATGGCACTCATGGCAAAAACAGCATAGAAAGTTGCCATCCATTTTTGAGACAAAATAATTGGAGAAGTAGAAATCTAGTAATGGCGGGAAACTTCAACATGACCAATGTGGATGATTTGTTCGATAAATTAGTTTCGTTAGGACAGCATCCAAAAGAAGTGGTTGATACTGTTACCGTGATGGAGAAAATCGGGCACTTTCTGGATGAAGAAAATCAAATCATTTTCAACAAATACAGAGATTCCGTTCCATCAAATTATGAGATGACGGCTCTTATTGAGAAGGAGTTAAGTCTAAAGAGAGTTTTGGAAAGATCTTGTCGTGATTTTGACGGAGGGTATACCATGACAGGTATGGTCGGTTTTGGTGCGGCATTTGTCGCTAGAGATCCAAATGGAATCCGGCCGGCGTATTATTATGCTGACGATGAAGTTATCATCGTGGCATCAGAAAAGCCAGCAATCAAAACGACTACAAACTGTGAATATTCAGAGATTAAGGAAGTAAAACCAGGACATGCTCTGATTATTGATAAGTATGGCAATTTCACACAAGAACAATTCATCAAACCTCAGGAAAAGAAATCATGTTCATTTGAACGAATCTATTTTTCAAGAGGAACGGATCCTGATATTTACAATGAAAGAAGAAAATTGGGTGAATTGCTCATTCCACAAGTACTGAAAGCAGTAAATTTTGATCTTAAAAATACCATATTTAGCTACATCCCTAATACAGCAGAAACTTCATTTCTAGGATTACTACGAGGGTTAGATCAATACCTGATCAATCAACGAAAAGACATTATTATTGATAAGAAACCCACTGCGGATTCATTGGAAGATATATTATCATTCACACCTCGTATAGAAAAGTTGGTGTTGAAAGATGCAAAGCTCAGGACATTCATTACTGATGATGCCCACAGAGATGAGCTTGTGGCACATGTTTACGATACTACCTACGAAGTAGTCAATAAAGGGAAAGATACACTTGTAATCATAGATGACTCTATCGTTCGCGGAACCACGCTTGAGAAAAGTATTTTGACCCTTTTGGACAAGCTGGAGCCAAAAAAGGTTGTCATCGTATCCTCAGCACCGCAGATCAGATTTCCAGATTGTTATGGAATCGATATGAGTAAAATGAAAGATTTTGTAGCATTCAGAGCAGTTTTGGCTCTTCTTGAAGAAACGGATCAAAGTCACTTGCTCGATGAAGTCTTTGATAAATGCATAGCTTCTATTAGCAATCCATCTGCACCGAATTATGTAAAGGAGCTATATGCCCCATTCACCTATGAACAAGTATCGGCCAAAATCACGGACATAGTGCGCCCTGCTAACATGAAAGCAGATTTGGAAGTGGTTTATCAGACCGTAGCAAACCTTCACAAGGCATGCCCCGCTCATTCGGGTGACTGGTATTTCACGGGTGATTACCCAACTGCTGGTGGAAACAAAGTCGTAAATAAAGCTTTTGTGAATTATATGAAAGGCGTTGAAGTTCGCGCTTATTAGAATTTATTCAAGGTTAATTCGATATATTCAAAACATTTAGTGATTAATTAGGCATTCTTCTAATAGATTATTTTGAAGTTTCATTCTAATGACTCACCTTTGCCCCTCATTCAATTAAGATTGATTGATTTATAAAGAAGCGTGGAGAGACAGGCTCGTCGAAACGCTAGCAACCTGTCCCGGAGGTCTAATTCGGGATTGCGGTGCTAAATCCTGATCCCGCGTGCGGGAGAATATGAATTAATTATATGATAACACAAACTATTTCTGGCGCAAGCACTATGATCACAAATTACTCAAATTCATATTTGAGCATTTGTTGTTGTATGAGCTTTTAATTCGGGTATTCTGAGTTATCATTTTCCAATAAAGTATTCTTAGATGAATTTCGAGACCAAGGCCATCCGTACGCAAGTAGATAATTCCAACCAAAGGGAGCATTCTGTTCCCATTTATCTGACGAGTAGCTTCACCTTCAACGATGCAGAAGAAGCCAGAGCCATGTTTAATGACGAAATACCAGGCAATATTTATTCCCGGTATTCGAATCCAAATACTGATGAATTTATTAACAAAATGTGTCAGCTTGAAAATACTGAAGATGGGATCTCTGTGGCTACTGGCATGTCAGCCATGTTCACGAGCATCGCAGGACTTCTGAAATCTGGTGATCATATCATTTCATCCAGAGCTATTTTCGGTTCTACGCATCAGCTATTTACTAAAATATTTCCCAAATGGGGAATTGAAAGCGCTTATTTCGATCTGCACGAACCTGAGAAATGTGAATCTCTAATTCAGCCAAACACAAAGATGATTTTTGTGGAGACACCATCAAACCCAGGTTTGGATTTGGTTGATCTTGAGTTATTGGGAAAGATTGCTAAGAAGCACAATATCATATTGAATGTAGACAATTGTTTCGCCACGCCATACCTACAAAACCCTGCAGATTTAGGTGCGTCGATCGTGACACATTCGGCCACTAAGTTTATAGATGGGCAGGGGAGGACGCTTGGAGGAGCAATTCTGGGTAAAAAAGAATTGATTGAAGAAATCAGGTATTTCGCCCGACACACAGGTCCAAGCATGTCACCATTTAATGCATGGGTGTTGAGTAAAAGTCTAGAGACATTGGCTGTGCGAATGGATCGCCATTGCGACAATGCTTTGCTAATTGCAAAATATTTGGAGTCTCATCCGGAACTAGAAAGGGTGAAATATCCTTTTCTTGAATCTCATCCACAATACAGCATTGCTAAAAAGCAAATGAAACAGGGTGGTGGGATCGTAACTTTTGTAGTCAAAGGAGGATTGAAAAGGGGTGCTGGGTTTTTGAATAGTCTGAAAATGCTGAGTTTGTCTCCAAATTTAGGAGATACCAGATCCACAGCTACACATCCTGCGTCGACCACTCATAGCAAATTGACAGAGGAGGAGAGAGTGTCTGTGGGAATTGCACCAGGATTGTTAAGAATTTCAGTAGGACTGGAAAATGTAAACGACATAATTGCCGATATAGATCAGGCACTTGAAGCAAGTATTAATTTGAAATAAGATATAACCCGAATCAATTCGGATAAGGACGAAAACATAATTTAGGATGAGTTTGAAAAATGGAATTACGAAGGAAGCGCAGGCGGATATAGAAGAGCTGTCAGGCAAAATTGAGAAATTCAAGTTTGGCCAAATGGATGAAGATCGATTCAAAGCCTTTCGTTTGACAAGAGGGGTTTATGGTCAGCGTCAATTAGGCGTTCATATGTTTAGATTGAAGCTGCCTTATGGAAAGCTCACAGCGAATCAATTGAGAGTAGTGGCTGATCTTTCTGAAAACTATGGAAGCAGCAATCTACACCTTACAACCCGTCAGAACATCCAGCTGCATTATGTGAAGTTGGAAGATAGCCCGAAGGTTTATGCTGCACTTGAAGAAGCTGGAATGACAGCTCGTGAAGCTTGTGGAAATACAGTTAGAAATATTACAGCTTCCCCTTTTGCAGGGATCGATCCTAATGAACCTTTTGATGTGGTGCCCTATGTGGAAGCTACATTCAAATATTTTCTCAGAAACCCAATATGCCAGGATATGGGCAGAAAAATCAAGATTGCTTTTTCGTCAAGCAATCAAGATGCTGCTTTCACCTATATCCATGATTTCGGTTTCATACCTGCAATTAAAGATGGTCAGCGAGGTTTTAAAGTGCTACTTGGAGGTGGGCTGGGTGCTCAGGCTTTCATGGCACAATTGGCATATGAATTTCTTCCTTCGGATCAACTTATTCCATTCATTGAAGCTTCTTTGAGAGTTTTTGATAGATATGGTGAGCGTGAAAGAAGACACAAGGCAAGATTGAAATACCTGATTGAGCCAAAGAAAGGTTTGGGGATGGAAGGATTTATGAAGTTGGTTGAAGAAGAAAGAAAAGCATTGCCCTATCAAAATTTTGAAATAAATCCAATTGAGATAGAGGACGAGATTGCTGTCTCAGGTGACTTAGCTTCTATCTTTAAAGAGGAAAAAGATGCTGATTTCTTGACCTGGGCAGGGACCAATGTTTTTGAACAAAAACAAAAAGGTCTTTTCGCGGTAAAGGTGAAAATTCCACTTGGTGATATCAAACCTGATACGGCATACGAGCTTGCCTCTATTGTGGATAAATACGCAGCAGATGACATTAGAATCACAGTGAATCAAGGGTTACTTTTCAGAGGGATACTTCCTGAAAATATTCGAAAAGTTTATGATGAGTTGGCAATAATTAACCTATCCGATGCTGGCTTTGATACTTTGGCAGATGTAACAGCATGTCCTGGTACGGATACATGTAATTTGGGTGTAACCAACAGTACCGCTTTAAGTCTGGAATTGGAAAAAATGATCAAAACGGAGTATCCTCATTTGATTGATGAAACTCAGATTAAAATAAAGATCAGTGGTTGCATGAACTCTTGTGGTCAGCACATGATAGCCAATATTGGGTTTCACGGGAGCAGCATTAAGTATGGCAGCAAAGTATGCCCTGCACAGCAAGTCGTTTTAGGGGGAGGCGTTGAACCGGATGGACAAGGATTTATCGCAGAAAAAGTGATCAAAATCCCATCAAAGAGAATTCTCGAAACTGTACGATGGCTTTTGGCAGACTATGAGGAAAACGCGGATGAATCTGAATATTTCAATTTATATGTCAGAAGACAAGGCAAAATCTATTTCTATAATTTGTTGAAACCATTGGCTGATTTGACTTCACTTGAGGACTCTGGATTTCAGGATTGGGGAAAAGAAGCAGATTTCATTCCGGAGATCGGAGTTGGAGAATGTGCTGGTGTAATGCTGGATTTGGTTGGAACCATCCTTGGTGACGCACAGGATCGCTACACGTATGCCCAGCAAGCTTTGGATGCAGGTCTTTGGTCTAATGCGATTTATTATACCTACAATGCCCTAGTAATCGGCGCAAAGGCGATACTATTGAGTAAGGACATTCAGTGCAACACACATTCGGGAATTATCAATGATTTTGAAGAGAAAATTCAAAATGAAGGATTGGTGAAACTTTCAAATCCATTTGGGGAGATCACGCTTCAAATCAATAAAAATGAGCCATCGGAGGCTTTTGCAAGAGCATATTTTGAGCAAGCCAAAGAAGTATGCAATGAAATTGTTGCGTTGCGAAATGCAGAAAGCGAAGATAAATTGGTGGTGTCCAATTTCTACAAAGCATAATTATGGCGAAGGAACCGAGACTTACTTTAGTTGGAGCTGGTCCCGGTGATCCTGATTTAATCACCCTTAAAGGTGTCAAAGCACTGCGTGCAGCTGATGTTGTGCTTTATGATGCACTTGTTCATCCAGACATGTTGGCTCACGCCATAGGAGCTGAATTGGTTTTTGTTGGAAAAAGAGCTGGAAAGTACAGCGTCATGCAAAAAGAAATCAATGAGTTGATCGTGGTGCATGCCTTAAAATTGGGTGGGCAACATGTAGTTAGACTTAAGGGCGGAGACCCTTTTGTATTTGCAAGAGGTCTGGAGGAAATATCATACGCAGAAAAATTCGGGATCACGTCCTCAGTCGTTATTGGCATCAGCAGCATCATGCTCCCTGGATATTATGGCATCCCGCTTACCACACGCGGCATTAATCAAAGTTTTACAGCTGTTACAGCTACAACAGCTGAAGGTGATTTGAGCCAGGAAGTGGTCAATGCCGCCAGGTATTCCGCATCTACCATATTTTTTATGGGTTCCCGAAAATTAGATATGATTGTAGAGGAATATCAAAAAGCCGGCAGAGGAGCCTTGCCAGTCGCCGTAATATCGAATGGTTCGCTGGAGACAGGAACTGTTTTTTCTGGAACAGTAGATACGATTGTAGAGTTATACAACCAGAAAAAACCTGAGGCGCCTACTTTGCTCATCTTTGGTGAAGGAGCAGCCAAGGCACATACCATACACGCTTTCATAGAATAAAAAACATGGCAGTTTCAGAAGAAAAAGTTAACACCGGTAATCCGCTCTTTCCCATTTTTATAAAATTGGATCAGATTCAAACATTGATAGTTGGAGGAGGAAATGTGGGTTTGGAGAAACTGGAAGCACTTCTGAAAAATGATATAAATGCTAGGGTGAAACTGATAGCCCCCGAGATCAGGCAAGAAATCAAGGATTTACTATCAGCAACGCCAAATCTGGTGCTCAAAGAAAGAAAATTTAGGAAAAGCGATTTGAAAAATATTGATCTGGCTATTCTGGCAACAGATCAACCCAAGCTGCATGCAAAAATCAAGAAACAAGCAGAAAAGAGACATTTGCTTATGAATGTGGCTGATACACCTCATTTATGCGACTTCTATCTTGGCTCCACAGTAAAGCGGGGAAATCTTAAAGTTGGAATAAGTACCAATGGACAATCGCCAACTTTTGCCAAAAGATTTAGAGAGATTCTTGAAGAAACCCTGCCTGAGGAAACCGATGAGTTACTGTCCAACCTCAAATCAATCCGAGATAAATTGAAAGGTAATTTTCAGGAGAAAATCAAAGAACTGAACAAGATAACTTCAGTATTAAAGGATAAATCATAAATAAAATTGCATGCTGTTCCATCCTTTTTGAACTGAGTAGGGTCATTGGTTCAGGTTATGGTTAGGTTAATGGCGATTAAAGGCTGCTTTTTCGAAGGCAGCCTTTTTTCATTGTGTACCTATTAATTTCCTCTACTCTGATATAAAAATTTTCCGAACCGAAGTTTCGCCATAAGATCCGGGATTGATTTTTAGCAAATACATTCCATTCAATAATTCTGGTTCTATTTTGATTTGATTCACTTGATAATGTTGACTGAAAACTAACTTTCCATCAAGCGAATAAATAGTGACATCTGATAGATGGTATTCAACTGGTAAGGTGAGGTTAATGGTTTTAAACGCCGGATTTGGATAAACCAAAATGTCTTTGGAAAAAGAAACATTTGATAGGGTAATATCATCGAGTTGTTCAAGCGCTGTTTTGTGCCTCTCGTCAATGTATTCTTTGAGGCCATATCTGACTTGAAATTGATCTAGTCTATTTTCAAAACTGCTATTAAAATTTTCGATGGTAAATTGATAATCGTATGTTCTGTATTCATCTCTTTCAGCAGCATCTTGAATCATGGCTTTGAGCTGATCTATCCTTGGTTTTAGGATTTGTGGAGAAAATTGATTGCTGAGCAAACCGTATATTATTTGTGAGAATTGCGCCCTGAAACGATCAACTTCCATGATTCGTTTTGTCAATGGGCGATCATCCCTGAACCATTCATAAATATTCCACTCAGCCCAGTCCACATCAAACCAATCTACACCCAACGTATTATCTAGATCATAGGGGATATAATAAAATTTACCATCATCAGGGTTTTCATATAGATAGAAATTATTCTGATTGATGCCGTAGTTATCCCAATGAGCCACAAGAACTTCCACGGCCAATGCTTTCAGGTAGCTGGTCACATCAAAAACCTTACTAATTTCTTCTTCAAAATTGGTATTAGTAGTCTGATTTAGCACTTTGATAAAATTGGCTAAACCGCTGTAATCGTCAGCCGCTTCATTGGTCGTGAGTTCATAGGCTTTTCGTCCCCCTGACTCGAATTTGTAACTATCGGGACTGTCACCTTTATATTTCAGATCGGCCGGCCACAGACATTTAAAGAGATTCCCATCATTGTTTTCAAATCTAGACTTGACGAATTCCTCATCTACGTGTTCCACATTGGCATATAAGCCAAAATAATCACCATTGATGTACAGCTCCAAATGGTTACATCGGGATGATGGAACGTTCAGACTATTTAAGATATCCCAGCAAAGTTTTGATCGGATAATGGTCGGATCATTATGTTCGCCATTCAGATTCAGTTTTTCCAATCCTTCAAGGTCACGTCCTTTCTCAAAGGAATTAAAAGCTACTTTATACGATTTTTTAGCTGCATTTCTTGATGTATTTCCTCTGAGCCTGAACCCTACATTTCCTTCGATAGCAGTAAATAAATCGGAGGAATATTTGAATGTGGCAGGAAATTCTAAATCACTGCTCGCATTCTGACTATCTAGTAAATAATTCAAGTCATCAGTTGATATCGTTATTTCAATTTTGGGTACGGATATGTCGTTGAACAGAATATTTTCAGTGACTTCTTTGAATTGCGCCTTTGTTATGATTGGGGCTAAAAAAAGGACGAATATTTTGAAATAGCGCATAGATGAAGCTTAAGATTCCAAGTTACAAATAATCGAATGTTTAGAATGAGATTTAAAAAAGACGGAATCTAAGAAATGTTTGAAACATGTAGGAAATACATGTTGTAAAATCAATTTGCAAAGTGCTTAAGATAGAAGTGAATAAGATTTTTATAAAAATTTGGAAGGATTGTTATCGAGCAAGCAAAGAAAATTATAAAGTCAATTATTCATCCCTATGAACTTTATAATTCATTAAAAAGCGTGAAAATCTGGGGGTATCTAATCTTCTATCGAGGACTGAGAAACTGTTTCATTCTCAATACCTCTTTCGGATTTAAATAGATATTCGGTAAGTGCTTCTACCGTTTTCCAGGCAATCGTCAATATAAAAAATAATGCAGCTAATGGTGCTAATACTGCAACGCCTAAAACGCTTAATGTTTTCATGTTTTTCGCTCTTTAACTCATCACCAATATAATTAATTTAAAATCTCAATTGTATTATTTTCGATGAACAAGTATAAAAAAACCTTAAATGGCATGTTTGATGACAAATGAGAAGGGTGAAATATGATTATTACAAGTAATTAGTGAATATTATGAATATGTGAAAATTAGATTAAAGATTGTCTTGTGGAGAATGTCAGATATATTCCTTGTAGAACTATCAAAACTCTGCGCATATGTTTGGTGTTTTCGAGATTTGACCAAATAAAAAAAGCCACTAAAAAGTGGCCTTAATTTTATATTCTAGGAGTAAAACTTAAATGGAAAAACTCTCTCCACAACCGCAAGTTCTACTTGCGTTTGGATTCACAAATTGAAAGCCTTTTCCGTTAAGTCCATCGGTAAAATCCAATGTGGTTCCGACGAGGTATAACAAACTTTTTTTGTCAACAATCACTTTTACTCCTCGGTCTTCAAATACCTGATCACTTTCCAATAATTTATCATCAAAAAGTAAATCATACATCAGGCCTGAGCATCCGCCTCCTTTTACTGCGACACGCACATTGTGATTGGGCGTGTGGCCTTCTTCACCACGAATCTCAGTGATTCTTTCTTTGGCTTTTTCTGTTACACTGATCATATCACTATTTGGTTTAAAGCTATGTTGCTAAATGCAATTATTGTTTCAGCTAAGGAAACCTTTCGGATCGAGGAAAAGTTTCCGCACTTTTGCAAAACTAATACACAATCGGGAGATCATGGTACGCATTGAACATATTGGAATTGCGGTCAATCATTTAGAAGAAGCCAATGATCTCTTTAAGCGATTATTTGGTGAAGCAGCTTATAAGTCAGAAGCTGTAGATTCAGAAAATGTGAATACTTCATTTTTTAAGGTTGGTCCAAATAAAATTGAACTTTTGGAATCTACGGATAAAGATGGGGCTATTTCAAAATATATTTCCAAAAGAGGTGAAGGCATTCATCATATAGCATTTGAAGTAGATGACATTTATATAGAAATGAATAGGTTAAAAGGCGAAGGATTTGTTTTGTTGAATGATACACCCAAAAAAGGAGCCGACAATAAACTAGTATGTTTTCTTCATCCAAAAAGCACAAATGGTGTTTTGGTGGAGCTTTGTCAGGAAATAATTTGAAATATTAAGATTAGAAACGGAATGAGTACGGAAAAAAGAACCGAGATAGGCGAGGTTGGTGAATTTGGTTTGATCGATCGATTGGCGGCCAATGTTAAGGTTTATAACAAGGAAACAATCAAGGGAATAGGGGATGATACGGCTGTTTTTGACAATGGAAATGATTTGACGCTAATCACAACAGATTTGCTTTTGGAAGGCGTTCATTTTGATCTATCGTATGCTCCACTTCAACATTTAGGTTATAAGGCCGTGGCTGTAAATGTTTCAGATATTGCGGCTATGAATGGCATTCCCAAGCAGATCACTGTGAGTCTGGGATTGAGTAATAGATTTTCTGTAGAGGCAGTAGAGTCACTATACGAAGGAATCAATGCCGCTTGTGAAGCATTCAATGTTGACTTAGTAGGAGGTGATACCACCTCGTCGCAATCTGGGTTGGTGATTTCGATTACAGCAATTGGTACATGTACCAAAGAGCTTATTACCTATCGAAACGGTGCTCAGAACAAAGACATCCTTTGTGTAACAGGTGATCTTGGAGGTGCTTACATAGGCTTGCAGGTCTTAAGTCGTGAAAAGCAAGAGTTTGTTGCAAATCCGAACATGCAGCCAAAATTGGATAACTATCCATATGTAGTTGGTCGACAGTTGATACCGAAGGCCAGGATGGATGTAATTCATGAATTGAAGGAACTCGGTGTAAAACCCACCTCTATGATTGATGTATCAGATGGATTGGCATCCGATTTATTTCACATCTGCAAACAATCTGGATTGGGTGTGGCGGTGTATGAAGACAAACTGCCAATTGACAAGGAGACCTACGAAACTGCAGCCGAATTTAGCATTGACCCGAATACCTGTGTGATGAATGGAGGGGAAGATTATGAGCTGCTTTTCACTATTCCCCAAAGTGATTTTGAAAAAGTCAAAAACCATCCCGATATTCACGTTATTGGTTACATGCAAGAAGCTGAAAAAGGCAAAGTGATGGTAACCAGAAACAACAATGTGATAGATTTAAAAGCACAGGGATGGAAACATTTTTAATCTATCGACTGACATAAATTCCTTGCCCTAGGGCTTTGATATTTGATTGATTCAAATTCGCATAACCATGGTGCCTTGTGCGTCATCGGCTTTCTATTCATCAATCTTATTCAGAATATCAAAAGGGGTGATTTTTCGCTGAAAGATTCGTCAATCAATTTTACAATTAGTTCAGAAAGTTTTGTTGATAATGCCACAGCAAGTGCCGAATTGAGTTTTTTTTTAGACAATAAGGGGTAAGAAAGTAGCGTAGCTTTATATTTTTGCAGCGGGAAAATCTATTTAGAAACCTTATTAGGGGTTTTGGTAAGACCAAATTGTTACATCCTAGAGAGTCACAAAAATTGGAATTTGAAATAAGCCTTAGGGATTTGGCGTCTTTCGATTATGTTTGATCAGCTGTGTGATTGATCCAGAGATTTATAGTGTTAGGATAGCTACATCTAGTGAACATATTCAGGCTGAAGCTCAATGAAAAGTGCGTTATGAGATTTTGGTTGAACAATTGAACAATGTATTAGTTCCTTTCAAAGAGAATAATGAATTAAAACCATAAAAATGCCGTTTTCAAAAATATCAGGTTTCTTCAGAATAGAACCTGACTTTATTCAAACCGCAACAGCAGGTAAATCTGATTTTTCGATAATAAGGCAAATTGCTTCGGAAACTTGGCCTCTTACATATGCTGAAGTTATTTCCATGCAGCAAATCAAGTACATGCTACTATGGATGTTCAGTGAAGAATCATTGACGCAGCAATTGGCTGATGGTCATCAGTTTTTGCTTGCCAAGGATGATCAAAAACCGGTAGGTTTCATTTCTTATCAATCGAATCTTGAAAATGGCACCACCACTAAAATTCATAAAATATACATTTTACCCTCAGCACAAGGATTAGGAGTGGGGAGACTTTTGATCAATGAGGCCTTGAAAGGAGCTCGAGATGCGAACAACGACCGCATCATTTTATACGTCAATCGAAAAAATCCAGCTGTGATGTTCTATCACCGATTGGGATTTGTCACTCTAAGAGAAGAAGATAATGAAATAGGAGAGGGCTTTTGGATGAATGATTACGTGATGGAGTACAAGCTTTAATTTTAGGTATTTGGTCTAGAGTTCAGATAAACTGATATGTTATTCCTTTAAACTATCAAACAGTAACCAGTTAATAGTAATAAGCAACAAATAACTGAAATACTTATTTTTCTATTATCCATTATCAATTTAACCTCCTTCTTCTACAAATAACTCAGCCACCATTTTTCTTTATTATTGATTTTGTAGCTGTTATACCATCTGCAAAGTGGGTACAGTCCTATAACAACCACAATTGACAGAAGGTAAACCACACCAAGCCCATATCCTTCTCCAGGAACCACAAACAGGAAGGGATATTTAGCGCCTTCCATGCTCACTTGTTCCCAAGTATGACCTGTGATAAAAAAGCTTATTGCAGCAAGAAAATGAATCAAATAAAGGTGGATGATGTAAAAAAACAAAGCTGTCCGTCCAAATACGATGAGCATATCTGTATATCTATTTTTCCAATTTTCTGCTAAAGCCAAAAGAATTGAAGTAGGACCAAGTGTGATGCACAGGTACAATAGTGATGGGGGATATTTGGTGATTTTGATAAAGGACAGAAGGGTATAAGACCATGTGTTTTGGATAGACCATTTAGCTGGATCGCCATAAATATTTGAAAATCTCAATAAAATGAATATTGTTATCAAAGCAAATCCAGTTTGCTTTAATATTTTCTGACGTTTTGGTGATGAATAGGATGAACTGAATATTTTTCCGGCAGAATATCCAAGTATCATCACGCCTGTCCAGGCGGCAAACGGGTATACTAATAGAATAGAATGATTTTGAGCAAATGGATATAAGGCAAAAACACCATGATGGATCATATCCCACCAAAAGGTACTTTGGAAATCAGGACTTGATTCCGGAATATCCATCAGATTGTGACCGGCCACTAGGATGATACCTATGAGTAGAATTAGTTTATCAGACAAACGAATCATAACTAAAATACCCAGAATGAACATGCTAATTCCTATTGCCCAGATAACCTGAAATGGAATTATATTGTATTGAGGATTGAAAGTCCACGCAAAACTCACAACAAACAATTCAAGGCAGATGAGCCAGATGCCTCGCTTTATTAGAAACAGGCCCAACTCATTTTTTGATTTTCTTAGGCTTTGGAGATAAATGGATGTGCCAGATAGTAACACAAAAACAGGTGCGCAATAATGTGTGATCCATCTGGTGAAGAATAAAAAATAAGTCGTTGTATCCAGATTAAGTGGATCGTCAAGGTTCGCACCAATATGAAAATAGTCCCTCATGTGATCAAGTACCATGATCACCATGACCAATCCACGTATGATGTCGATGGACTCCAATCTATATTTAGTGGTACCAGTCATGTTGATTAACAGTGAAAGTTGTAAAAAATATTTTTGAATTTATCTGAAAAGATGAATACAAAACCTCATTATTAAAAAACAAAAGCAATAATTGTGACTAATGTCCTCCACCCATCATTACAGTTGATTCCTCATCATTCTTGTCTTCTTTCACATTTAATCTGGAAGCCAAAACAGCCGCAATGATGAAAAACACCCCGCCAAATAAAATGGCATTGATGGCATTGTTTCCAAGCATATTTTTAATAATGTATCCAAATGAAACAGTTTGAATAAGCATAGGAATAACAATCATCATGTTGACTATTCCCATGTAAACGCCACGTCGATCTGCCGGAATGACTTTGGAAACCATGGAATAAGGTATGCCCATCATGCAGGCCCATCCAATGCCAAAAAGAATCATCGGTAAAAGAAGCAAATATTGATCGGTGATATAAGGCATGCTTAGCATGCCAATACCAGACAGCATCAGGCTGCCAACATACACTTTTTTGTTACTATATTTCCGCGCTAGGGGCACCAGTGCCAAAGCCACAATCATCGTTACCAAATTGTATGTACCATTCATCAAGCCAGTCTGGCCAAGTGCCTGTTCCATCTGAGTTTGGATACCCTGTGCGAATGACATATCTGTAGCGCTGATTGTGTCACCTGCGTTGCACGCGCTCATGATGCCGTCAAACTTTGATACTTTCTCATTACTTATACCGAATAGCGTGGTTCTGAGCATAGGTGTAATGAATTGCCAATACACAAACAAGGCATACCATTGGAATAAATAAACGGATGCGAGTTGCCACATCAGTTTTGGCATATCACCGATGGATTTGAAAATCTCAATAAGTGGATCAAATATCTTTGAGATTAGAGATTGGTCATTATTTCTTGCCTGCATTTTAGCCAGCTCTTCATCGGAAGGTGGTATTTCTGGCGTTTTGTACACTGACCAAATGATTGAAACTATTGAAGAAAAAGCGCCTAAAAAGAAGGAATAATAGACCCATGTTGGAATGGATGAAACAAGACCAGCATCTGGCCCACATAGACTGCCATTGGTCGGTGTTGAGCTAAACCAATCTTGAAAAAGGAAAAGTGAGAAATTGGCCAAGGTAATACCAGCACCAACAAATAGGCTCTGCATTTGAAAACCGAAAGTCAGCTGTTTATCTGGTAGTTTATCGCCTACAAATGCCCGGTATGGTTCCATAGCGGTATTATTTCCCGCATCCAAAATCCACAATAAGCCTACTGCAAACCAAAGCTCAGAGCTGTAGGGAAAGATCATCAAACACAGACTTCCTACCAATGCGCCAATTAAGAAAAAGGGTTTTCTCCTTCCCCAGCGAGGAGACCAGGTCTTATCAGAAATGGCTCCTATCAAGGGCTGGATGATCAGGCCCGTTACAGGCCCAGCCAGATTAAGCAACGGCAATTGCTCATGGTGAGCTCCTAAAAATGAAAAAATGGGATTAATGGCTGTTTGCTGGAGTCCAAAGCTGAACTGGATTCCGAAGAATCCAACATTCATATTCCAAATTTGCCAAAAGGAAAGGGAAGGTTTTTTAAACGTCATTAGGATAAGGTCAGATTTTACAATTTCCAATTCAGCGAGTCACGGAAAATGAATTACCGGATCAACTTATTGATAATTATCAATTAGCAATATAACAGGATGTTTAAAATTGCCAATTATTTAATGAAAACCTTATTTTATGCAATCGTTTGAAAAATGAAAGTATTTTAAAGTTGAGTTAAAAGGAGAAAGTTTTAGAACCATTTTATAGATAATTGATGATCAAAATCAAATTGAAGGTTGGTGGTATTTATTAGAAAACCAATGCCTTTTTAACAATCTTCTATGTACCTCAATCCCCAAACGAAATCCCCACACCTTTTGCTGCTTTTATCAGATAGGTGTTTTCCACATCAATAAAATTGTATGCACTAGTAGCAGTCTTTATTGGCACATCTATATAATCGTTATTTTTATAGACCACCATTTGACCAAATTTGCCATCCAGCACCATTTCAAATGCCTTTACCCCAAATGCGGTGGCCAATATTCGGTCAAATGCGATAGGTGTGCCACCTCTTTGGAGATGTCCCAATACCATTTCTCGCATATCTGCAAGACATCCTGCTTGTTTCATTTGATGGCTGAGTAAATACGCCACTCCACCAAGGCGCTTCATCTGATAACCGATTTCATCACTTTCATGCGTCAGCACAACTCCGTCTTTTGGTTTAGCGCCTTCTGCGATGATGATATTGGCAAAGCCTCTTCCATTGTGATATCGCTTGTTGATTCTTTCCACTACCTTATTGATATCATATGGTATTTCTGGGATCAGACAAACCTCTACGCCACCGGCAATTGCCGCATGTAACGCTATCCATCCTGCGTCTCTTCCCATAAGTTCAAGAATTAAGACTCTATGGTGACTTTCCGCAGTTGTCACCAGCTTATCTACTGCTTCGGTGGCAACCTCAACAGCAGTTTGAAAACCGAAGGTGAAATCTGTAGCAGAGAGGTCATTGTCAATGGTTTTTGGTACGCCTATCACGGGTAGTCCTTTTTCGAAAAGTGCTTGCGAGATTCGTTGGCTACCATCTCCTCCAATACTGATCACTGCATCAATGCCCAGTTCTTTGATTCTTTGAATTAATTCATCGGATCGATCTATATTCTGATAAGTTCCATCGGCTTGCAATTGTGGATAATGAAATGGATCTCCTTTGGTGGACGTTTTGATAATGGTGCCTCCCTTCACATGGATCCCTGCAATTCTACTATTGTCCAGCTCTACGATTTCCATAGGATCCCTTAATACGCCATGAAAGGCTTCTATGCTCCCGTAGACTTTCCAGTCTTTCTCCTTCATGGAACGTTTGACTATTGCGCGAATCACAGCATTTAATCCGGGGCAATCGCCTCCTCCAGTAAGAACCAACAATTTTTTCATCTTTGAAATCTTATGGCTTGAAGATAAAACAAGTTAGGCTATAGGAACATGATTAAGGTCAGTTGCTTGATTATGAACTGAAAACAAAAAAGCAAGCCTTGATTATGGCTTGCTTCTTATTCCTTGAAATAGTTTTTCTTATAGCATATGGGCCAAAATCATGGCCGCAATGACAAGGGACAAAAAGTGATAACCAGTGTTGATAGCGAACAATTTCCAGGATTTGCCTTCCCAGGTTACTGCTCCAATATCTACAGGCAGGTAAAAACCTAGCCAGGTAAAAACTGCGGCCATGGAGGCATTGGCCATAGGAGACATATCAGAAGGGGGCAATCCCCATGTTACTGGATTCCAGACAGACATATTGTTGGCTAGTACCCAGGCAAAAAGGAAATTCCCAATGACCATAAAGACCATTCCTTTGATCATTGCACCTGTTTGTGGTTTTTGATTAGGATCAAATCCCATCTCTTTGGCCCACAATTTTCCAAAAATTGGGGTGTACCATAGAAATCCAAAAATGAAATTGGCCACTACTACAATGAGTATGGCCATCATGTTAATGTTAATTTCGGGCATGTTAGTGTTGTTTTGGTTAAGATTATATTGGTGATAACAAACATCTATATAATAATCCCCTATGAATTTTAATAGTTTTAAAAGTCAATTTAGATGGTCTTATTTAAAAATTGATTGAAATTTACCTTATTAAGGGAACGCGAAAACGGAGTGTAAATGCGCTTTTTATCTTTGGAGCATAAGGATATTATGGGCTTGTTAATAAAGCTAAATCTGACAAATAAGGCCAAGTTCGTTAAAAGAAAAGGATGGGTTTATATTGAAATAGATCAGCAATCTTTTGCCTATCATCGAAAAAAAGAATCACTTCTGATCGATGGTCAATTTGAGGACCGCATTGAGTTTTTTATGGTTTGCAATGGCAAACGAAAATCACTCAACACTTGGGAGGAGGTTTTAATTAATTTTAAAGATTGGTTAAAACTTTCGGTTACCTAATAACCAATAAGTTGTTAATCTTATTCCCCCAGTGAATTGATCGCTCAAAGTAGCATTGAATTAAGTGGTCATAAGTGTGCTGACTCAATTCATCAGGTTTGGCTGTAGCCGTAAGCTTGATCACCTCATCGATGTTATTTAAGGCTTCATTTAGAAAATCATGCTCGCTTTTGGTCAGATATTGTTTGAAGTTATAAATTTCAATAGCTAGATCATTGATAGCAAGTCCTTTTTGAACATAGTCATCACCTGGGAATAGGTTCCAGAAATTTCCGGTGATGATAGAAGGAATATCAAGAGGTGTATTATAGTAAGTTTCATAGCTGTATGGAGTGTAACCCACATAGCCAAAAATTGAATTGAATAAATAGCTGTCAGCGTCTGTATAAAGATGAATTGCTTGGGGACAATTCATCTTTTCTAGCCATTCGTTTGCTGTCATAAAGCAATCCGGACTCAGTGATTGATCAATTATCAAGGATTCAACCAAACCAAACTCATTATAAGATTGGATATATGGCGCTACATGATAACCCCAGGTGACGTTTTTCGAAATACCAAAGGGATCAGTTATTTCAAATAATTCATTCGATAGAAATGTATATCGCGCTGGCGCAAAATTCCAGATTTTCCCAACTGTAAGTCCTTGATTTTGTAATAACAAACAGATATAATGCGCCCGATCCTCACATGATCCATTGATATAACGGTATTCTATATTTTCCCTTCTTACCAAATCAAAAATATATGGCCTATCGGAATATGCAACTGTAATCAACTCAGGAGTAAGTGGTTTTGCGCCCATCAGAAGATTGTATTCCTCGGCGCTAATTAGGTCCTGATTGATGATCGTCTGTTGCATAGTTGCTGTTTGTATTTTAGGAAAAAAAATGGAAAATATTGAACCTTAGCAGCTGAAAAACAAGAATCCTTCATGATTCAAAAGCAGCATCAAATCAATGGTAAAATGTGCCCGTTGAACGGAACGCGAAGTTAGTTAAAAGTAAGACCAAATCCACTCAATGTAAATTCATATTCAAAAAGTAAATAGCTTGTGTCAAAAGAAGTAGCATGCGATTCAGGAGAGTAGGCAGGGAAGCTTATTTATCATGATTTTGAATATTTGAATAATAGTCAATTAAGGCTAATGACTATGTGCCGGCTTTTTTAACATAATTTTAATGATTGTACACTATCCGAAATTATTCTTCTGTTAACACTCATCCAATACAATAATCAGGGCTATCTCATGAACGAGGAGTTGAAGCCAAAGGAAGCCGCTAACATGGTGAAAAAGGATCATGTCAATTGGATAGACGTTGAGTCTACCAATGAAGCAATGGTGCAGGAGGTAACTGAATTATTTACTATTCATCATTTAGTCGCTGAGGATATCCTTAATTTGGATCAGTTACCGAAATTTGAGCTATTTGATCAGCACCTTTTTTTTAATACCAAGATGCTCAACTTCGATGATAACGAAACATTGATTCTAAAGGAGCATTTGAGTATTGTCATGTCTAAGAACCTATTGATTACATTTCAAGAAGGAATTCCTGGAGATGCTTTTAGTGAATTGCGCCTGCGTATTCAGCTTGCCAAAGGGATCATACGAAAGTATGAAGTGGATTATCTTTTTTATCATATTCTGGACGCTGTAGTTATTCACTATCTCCAGATCATGGAAACACTCCGTGAACGAATCGAGAGTCTTGAATCACGAGCCCTAGCAGATCCTAGATATGATGCAGCAGGTATTAGAAATTAAGAAGGATGTGAACCTATTAAGAAAGTACACCTTGCCAATGCGGGATTCTTTAAATAAAATGCGTGTGGAGGCGGATCATTTTATCAAGAAAACATCCGTGAACTACTTTCAGGACTTAGTAGATCAACTCAATTTTTTGGTGACAACATTTGAAACTTCGCGTGAGATGCTTAGGGATTTGATGGACCTTCATCATTCTAATCAAAACAGTGAAATGAACCGGGTCATGAAAACATTGACTGTTGTTTCTGCTATTTTCATCCCGCTCACCTTTTTGGCGGGTGTCTATGGCATGAATTTTCAATACATGCCTGAGCTCAATTCCGAATGGGGCTATCCATCTGTAGTTCTTGCGATGGTTACAGTGGCCATTGGTATGGGATTTTATATGAAGGTGAAAAGGTGGTTTTGAACAAACATTGAATCACTGAATGGATGTATTTTTCCCTGTGATCGTTTTGCGAACAATAAATAGCAGATGGATGACATCCAGGTCCAATGAAAATAAAAGTGATAAATAATACCTCATAACCCAATGTCCTAATTCTTTTTATCCATTATTGGTTCTAGGTGCTCCTTGCTATTATTCAATTCTCAATTCTACATTATCCATTCATCTGCCGAATCTTACCGCTACCGGAAGCGTGCGAGTCTTTCTGTTTAGGATCACCTTTGTAATAGACACTTCCACTTCCTGAGATACGCGCCTTTATTTCCTCATTTACTGTGATGTACACATTTCCGGAACCGCTGATAGATGCATCTACAATATTGACTGTCACATCTTCAGCTTTTATACTGCCAGATCCACTGATCTTTGCTTTCAGGATTTCTGCGTTTCCCGTGAGAATCATTCTTCCAGAGCCAGATATTGATGTGGACAAGTCTGAAGCAGAAGCTTCCAGGCTCATGCTTCCCGAACCGCTTAATCTGAGTTTCAAATTATTCGCGTTGATTTTTTGTTCACCGATAAGTTCACCAGATCCACTAAGACCGATCTCCTCAATATTTTCCATAGAGATATAAATGGTCAATTCTGTATTTTTGATTCCATTCCATCCCCAATTACTTTTTGATTCTATAATCAGCTTGTTGCCGGAAATGCGAAATTCAATTTTGTCAAACACATCGTCAGAGCAGTCGATAGAGATATTTTGTTTGCCCTGACTCAAATACAATTTACCCGGGATACCAAAGCTCAATTCACTAAAAGAGGGAAGGTCCACCGTTCTTTTCTGTGCGCTGGTGTGAGTGAATGCAAATACAGTAACAATCAATAAGAGATAGTTGGTAAAATTTTTCATGGAGATATATTTTTAGGTTGCGGATAAAGACGGTGAAAAAAAGAGATGGTTGCTTTGAGGAGAAATTGCTTTTTTAGTCCTGGAGAAAATGACGATTTGAAATATTATAACAAAGGTGAAACGAAGATTTATCCCACCTTATGACATTTTTGCTATTGCAAAACGGATAGATTTACTCTTAAACATTAACGCATTCAGAGGAATTTTAATTGTATGCATTTGTTGTGATAACTCAGTCCGGCAGGCATTAACACAAGTGTAATCAAAAATAGATGGAGTACTTAGATCGTAAAAAACATTGGGAAAATATATACCTAACAAAAGAGCTTAAGGATTTAAGTTGGTTTGAGCCAGTCCCTTAGACCTCATTTAATTTCTTGAAACGATTTAAGGTTTCTAAATCGGCCAAAATCATTGATATTGGCGGGGGTGATAGTTTTTTAGTGGATCATCTGATTGGTTTGGGGTATCAGGACATCACGGTTATGGATATTTCTGAAATGGCATTGGATAGAGCCAAACAACGTCTTGGCGACAAGGTGTCAAATGTAAAATGGATTGTTGGTGATGCAGCTAGCTTTATACCGGATGTAAAATATGATTTCTGGCACGATCGTGCAGCTTTTCATTTTTTAACTGACGAAAGAGAGATTTCGTTTTATCTGAACACAGCTCAAAAGCACATTAAGTCCAAAGGTGTTTTGGTGATAGGGACATTTTCGGAAGAAGGACCCAAAAAATGTAGTGGAATAGAAATCAAACAATATTCAGAAGCGACTATGTCTGAAAGACTAAAGACATTTTTTGAAAAAATAAAATGTATTACCATTAATCACAAGACACCATTCGACACCATTCAGAAATTTGTTTTTTGTAGTTTCAGAAAACTGCAAGCGGGGTAAAAATCACAGCAAAACAAACCCCATTCTTGTCATTTCAAACATCACTTTGTTTTTACAGATTGAGAAACCGCCAAAAGTCTGGTGACCAACATTGTTGAATGCCAGTTTGCCAAATCCAAATTTCCAAAAAATAGCCAGATGATCTACTCTCACCTGGCTATCTCCTAATTAATACTATTTTATTATGCAGACTTAGTTGAAGGTATAGCTGATACCAACGGAAATTAAATCTGTGGTCATCTCATAAGAGACGGACGTTCCGGGTACTTCTCCAAGCTCGTTTGATGGCGTAATTGCAGAAGGATTTAGCAAAAGACCGGATGTTTTACCGTCGCTGGCTCCATGATGGTACATGGTATCCAAACCGATTTTTTCAGTAGGCTGGTAGCTCAGGCCAATTTGTACTGCGTTTTTGATAATGGCTGGTGCTCCTGTTCCCAATGCACCGGCTGGCAAGGAAGAGGATAGCTCAGGAGAAGAAAAGAATAATCCTAAGTCAAGTTTAATAATGTTACCGTCGAAAGTAGAAACAGTGGCTGGATTCCAATGTATGGCACCCGAAATATCAAGTGGCTGTGCAGTTGCGGCACCTCCCATGGACATGTTGACGGCACCTACTCCTTGCATGATGTGCCCCGTTTGAGCGAAGGTCACCGATGCGAAAAACAAAAAACAAAATTGAAAAATATTCTTCATGATTTTGGGGTTTAATTACAGCTTTGAAATTGAGCGAAAATAGAACTTCAACACCCAATTAATGCTAATGATAATCACGGATTGGAGTGATATGATTTCTGTATTTATAGTGTCAATTGTAGTATTTAAATAACGTTTTTGGAAATTGGAAACGATTATAAACGGGGCATCTTTGGAATGAAGGAAGTAATGGACAAAACCAATTTTGCTTTGAAAATAAACATGAAATAACCGTACTCTTGCCTTGAGAGATCCGGTTGCCAACAACAAATTATACATGGATAAAATCTTACTTTTCGTTGACGGAAGTGTTCATGCACAATCAAAGGCTGGCTATGGGGCTTATTTATTGGTTTGGGAAAATGAACTCCTGCTGGAGTCTTTCAAACCCGAGGTGAAGTTGAAACGATTTGAAAATACAAATTCGACCCAACTGGAACTACAAACCTTGCTATGGGCACTAAAGGAAATTCAAGCAATAACGGCGAATGTAGTTGTGTACACAGACTCTCAAAATATAATGGGATTGCCAGGCAGGAGAGAGGCTTTAGAACAAAAAAATTATCACTCTAAGAAAAATGTGCTTCTGCAAAACCACGAATTGTATTGCGAATTTTATAGGCTACTAGATGAAATGGATTTTGAATTACTAAAAGTTCAAGGACATATGCCATCACGTCAAAAAATAAATATTGATAAGCTATTTACTTTAGTGGATCGTGCATCGAGAAAGGCCATGAAGGGAGAGAATTTCTGATTTTTAAGTGTAATCCGTCTTGCCATTTTTGGTCTTGTGACCAGGAACTTGATGCAGATGAAGAAGCCATCAATCGAAAACAAAACTATATGTACAGGGGGAGGTTCGTGCGGTGAGGTTAGAAACCTTTCGGTTCTTGCTTCTCATGCCTAATTCTCAATACTCTAACTTCTGTGTCTGTAGGTAACTCGATAAATATGAGTTTCAAAAGCTAAGAAACTTCCTTGGTTTTATGTTTTGAACTTGTCTTTTGGATATCTTTCAGGATTTTGTCTGGCCAATTCCAATGCTGATAATTTGGTCTCTTCAACTCTATTGTTTCTGATGCACGACGATACACTGATTTTGCCTTCTCGTTGGTTTATTTCGTTGACTTTTAGTTTGCAAGTTCATCCACCGTTAAGCCTTGATAGATGAGTAATCCATGCATTACTTTGTTTCTAAATTACTGAAAGTCACTAGAAGGATGTTGCTTGTATATATGATGCAGTTCATCAGTCTTTGAAAGTCTCTATTCTTCGTGATAAATAGATGAAATAGGCATTATAGTTAGCCCCTTTTTTTCCACCCATAATCAAAAACAATTGATGAGGGTGCGCAGCTGTGCTCTTTTTCAATCAAGATCTATACGTAGGTCTCAAATAGTTACAAAGGTTAATACCGCAATACTACTTTCGCGTTTGTTGGTATTGCCCTATAAATTGCCCTTATGTCTGAGGCAGGCATTTTCATTTTAATAGAGGTATGATATTCTGAACTTTGAAAAGTCACGAACCGGTAAATCTTCGCTTTGAACAACTCAAAGGCTTCTTCATTGTGAAACTTGAATTGTTCCCATTTATCTTCGAATATAGGATCTTCATTTTGATCAATGATTAAAGTGATCCCTCGCTCCAATGTAATATTGATGAATGCCGGATTTTGAATCAGTGTGTCTGGCTGATAAGCATTGCGTGAGGCTTCCAAGGAGTCCTTTGGCGCCTGACGTTCCACTATTGGTTCTTTGATAATAGTGGCTGTTTCTTTAACGAAGCGGAGTGGCTTTGAGAAAATATGTAAGTATACCAAATTTGGCAGTTTGCGTAGCAGTGGGTCTATTTCCAGGTCTTCAATTTTGTTTGTATGAATAATCACGCCATTAATGGCAAGATGAGCTGTGCTGTCAACTAAGTCCAATACAAGTTGAATAGAGTCATTTTTTGATAACTCCAAAAGGGATTCTTTGTAGGCAATTTCTCTTATAAGCGGAGAAATATTCTTTTGATTATACTCTTCTTTGAAGCGTTCGACAAAAAGGCTATCTGCTAGCACCACTTGTTTCATCTCTTTAAATTTGCTCAAAGGAGCCGATGCGAGATTGGCGATGAAAACCAAAAGTAGCAATAGGAAAATGTAGAGACTAATTTTTAGTAGAGTAGCTTTTTGCGAATAAGGTAAAAATTCCATGATCGTGTTCGTTTGAAGGCTCAATAAATGTAGACCTTAGCACCCACCTTGAGTGTTTTATAAACCATCTCAAGATTTTCGTCATTGAGCCTGATACAACCATGTGTAACAGGAAGTCCTAGAAATCGCTGGTATAGTGTGCCGTGGATAAGGTAGCCATCTCCCAGACTTAATGAGTAATCTCCTAGTACACCGTATTCAAAGCGAGAGGAATGGTTGGGTGATGGTACAGGTACGGCTGCTTCTACAAATGCCCAATCTGGTTTTTTCCAAACAGGTGCGGTTGTTTTCCTCAGAATTTTAAAGGCACCTTTTGGGGTTTTGAACATCCACTGTTGTTTATCCCCATTTTTTAGAAGGATATAACTACCAGTAGAGCATTTATCCTTTTTTATTAGGTCGGCACCCTTATAAAGAGAAAATTCATTTGCAGAACTATTGATAATCAAATAAGCCGATTGAGGTGTTTTGGATAGGAGTGTTTTGTCAAGCTTATCGATCGCCAAGTTATACTGATTGACTAAGCTATCTACAGATTCAGAATCGTATGGTTGGCTATTAAGCAAAAATAAGTTGATCGTTATTGGTTGAATAAAGATCACTCCTAATACAAAAATCAATGACCCCAATAAGAAAAAGAGGATCCTTTTATATTTCAATAATATTTCAATCACTTTCATTTCAAAATATTTTCTAAAGATGTCAGCGAGCCTACTATGATCACAGGTGTGTGCATATCAATATTTAAGAAAAGCTTGTCCATGTCGCTATTGCTCAATGCGATGCAGCCATCTGTCCAGTCGAAACCCTTTCCACCATGGCCGTGTATTTCTATCAAATTCCCAATAGTTCTGGCTCCTTTGATAGTCCCATTCACTTGATTTTTTTTGAAGCGGTTTTGGTCGTCTTCATTTGGATAGTTGAGAAGTAGTGCCTTATGGTATTTCGTCTGACCATTGGTCTTCTTTTCAATCACCTTATATTGACCCTCAGGCGTAGTTTTATCACCTGCATGCTGCTTATCACCAATCCAGTTGTTCCCAAGCTCGATAGGATAGCTTTCGATGAGCACCCCACGATCATACAATTGACAGGCCCTATTGTATTTGTCGATTACGATGCAAGTGGTTTTTTGCTTTTTCGATGTATGGATTCCCTCGGTGGTTAATTGCTTCCATTTTGGATAATCCTTAAAATAATTATTCAGGATGCCACTGGCATAATGTGTCAGCGCATCAATTTTTTTCTCAGAAGCATTTAACGTATTCTCCATGGAGGAGATATTTTTGTTCTGCAGTGCTATTGAAGCTTCATGATACCATAAAGTAGCTTGCGATAGATCCTTTATTTGATTCTTGCTTAGTGGGACGCATTTATATACTCGTTCAAAAAAATCAATTTTCGCTTTTATCTGAGTCATCTGCAACATTACTTTCTTGCTCAGTTTCCCAGCTGAACGATGCGCTTCATCCATAGAGGCCTGCGCCCAAATGGATGCTTTGTCAGCATAATATTTTGACCGTGAGTAATCCCTGAAAGGGGACATCTTCAAATTTTCTTCCTTCCAATGCATCATAGCAGAATCATAATAATGCATAGCCTTGTTATATTGATTGGGAGCGTATTGGGGGGACAAGCTTTTTTCTGCTTTGCTCAAAAAATCCCTGGCTCGTGACAAGTCATTGGTGGGAAGTTCCGGAGTTAATAGGCCTACACAAAAGACCACAATAAAGCATGTGACAATTACTATGGCAACCCATCTCCATTTTTTTTTAAACATCATTTGCAATCACACGAATCAGTAATTCAATAAAAAAAGAGAACTCCCTTCTGGCGTTTCGCCATTGAGAGCTCTCTTTATTGTCTTTAACCGCTATTTATTTCTTAGCACCCTTATACTTGCTGATCACATCCGTCAACTCTGTGTTTATTGCGATGGATTTGTCCTTAGCTGCCTTGGCTTTTTCTAAAGAAGCAAGAAGCTCTCCACGCTGTAACAGACCATTGGATTCTGTTACTGTGACCTGAATAGTTTCAAGTTCGCCCTTAATAGCCATTAGTGCAGAATCGCCTTCTTTTCCTTTTGGAGCCGCTGCGATAAGCTGGTTATTTTCTTCAATAAGGATATTTATCTCATTGATAGCGACCAAAATCTCCTTTTTCAACGCCTCCTTTTTAGCTTCAGCCAGTACTGCTACTTCGCCTGCATAGACTACAACTGACTCGAGCTTTTTTGTTGGGGCATCATAATTCTTAAAGAGAAAGAATTTAGAGTTTTCTTCCTCAATACTCGCCAAAGCTGATTTCATTGAATCTTGCAGCGCTATAAATTCATTTGACGCATAATTGGATGCACCAGAATCCTTTGCACCTTGTATCGCCACATTTGCCGCATCAATCTTTTCTTGAGGTATTTCTGAACATCCCGTCAGGGTTAGAGTTGCTATACCTAGTAAAACAGCTCCAGTAATTAGTTTATTTTTTTTCATTTTCTTATGTGATAGTCCATCTCAAGTACCTTGATTATTTTTTTTAGGTGCCAAAATACTCCTGTGATGATTTATAACTCGGCATTGAGACGCAGAAATTCTAAGAGGTCACTCCTATTTGAAAAATATTTATTGATTCTTATTAAATCGCTAATTTTACAATGCTTATGCCTCACATTTTGATAGCAAAAAGGGCAAAAGCTGAATATGCTCGATACCAATCTGACAGACGAACAGATAATTGAATGCCTGAAGACTGGTGAAACATCCAGATATTTTGAGGTTTTGTACGACCGCTACCGACAAAGGGTGTACGAAAAGTGCATGGGTTTTGTGAAAGATCGAAGAACAGCCGAGGAGCTCTTAGAAGACATTTTTTCCAAAGTCTTTGAAAAAATCCCTTCATTTCAGCAAAAATCAAGTTTTTCAACATGGCTATATACTATCGTATATAATCATTGCATTGACTACTTGCGGTTAAAAAAGAAGCTGCATTACCCTAATTGGGACAGCATGCAGGACATGGCGGAGATAGTAGATAACGTAGAGCTGGAAAACGACATTAGTATCGAAAACATGTTGAATATCATGGAGTTGGTGCATCCTGAAGAGAAAGCATTGTTGAACATGAAATACATGGATAATCTCTCTTTAAAACAAATAGGTCAGGCGCTTCGAATATCTGAAAGCGCTACAAAAATGAGACTGAAAAGGGCTCGGACAAGATTTTTATTACTTTTCAAACAAAAATATTTAAATAAATAGTTGGTTACTTATATAACCAACTGCGTCTAAAGACTAGATGAACCCAAAAATGAAAGCCTTTTTTGAGAAAATTATAAGTACCAATGGTATTGTTGCTCCGATATCCTGTGATCAGTCTTTTTCTCAAAATTTCACAGGTGCAATAAAGGTAGAATGGTCAAAAACTGATAACTGCTACGAAGCGGTATTTTATCTCAATAATCTTGAACACATAGCTATTTTCTCTCTGGATGGTCTGCTGATTGAATACAGGATGATACTGCCTGATGGCTATTTGCCCGAGCAAATAAAAAATAAACTGGAGGACATGGGAGAAATCATGAACAAGATTTTGATCAACAAAGGAAATTCACTGATATATGAGATCATAGTCAGAGATAAAAACCTTGTGAGGTCTTTGGTGCTAATGACAGATTTGGGTGTGGTGATAGAAGAGAAGAGATTATAAATCCGCGTTCAATAAAATCCCAAAGGGATGATTTGCGTATTGACTAAATCAAGCGTAATGCCATGCACATTTGTTGGAAGTCAAATCGTCATTATAATGTATAATGGCATCTAGGTTATTCCATGTGACCTTTAAAATTCAATAATCACCATGAAATTATTAATTCTTATATCCTATTTCATTTTTTTTGTTTCTAATGATCCTTCGCTAAGCGTAGATGAGTTTATTCGCAAAAAAGTGGAAACCATCACTATGAGTACGGATTTTTTCATCGCTGGAGAATTTTAAAGAACGACATCACCTCTATTTGATAGACTGACTCGTCCTGAAATAGGTTTACACTAAACAGTGTAAAAATGAAACAAGAAAGTAAACCCAATTTAGGACAATGGCGTAACAACCGATTGTATTTTTCAG